>CAYRJW010000001.1:0-43696 GCA_964424715.1 uncultured Rickettsiales bacterium
AAAAGGCGCCGATGGCGTTGAACTTGATGTTATAGCAAGCAAGGACGGCAAATGTTTTGTCATTCACGATAATGATATTTCCAAACATGGTTCTGAAGGCCTCATCACCAACCTTGAAAGCAAAGATATCAAAAATAAAAAGATATTTAACAATAAATATAACATTCCCGATCTTACTTCTGTTTTGGAATTATTCTCCAGAGAGAATAAAATAATGAACATAGAGTTAAAACAGCAAGGCATCTCCGATATTATCCTGAAGGAAGTAAAGGGCTCAAAGATACCGTTAGAAAATATAATAATATCCACCTTCAGCCACCACGATCTTTTTGATCTGCGAGAAAGTGATAAACATATAACAGCCGGCATATTATTCGGCCGCGAATCCCGTCAGGATAAGAATTTCGAACAATATATAACCCAGATGTCCGAAAAACTGGAACCATCGGTATTCTGCATGGAAAAGACTCTTTCTTACCTTTCTATATTAGAAAGCAAAAAGGAAAAATATTTCTGGACGATAAAGAAAGAGGATATCGTAAATTATACGGTAGAAGGGCTGTTGATGTATGAAAATGTGAATTTTATTACCGATTACCCGGAAGAGCTTATAAAGAAATTATCACCGAATTCAATGGCGTAAGCCACACGAAGCCCGAAGGGCGAGGTGTGGCTGGGGTACCAGGATTCGAACCTGGGAATGCCGGTACCAAAAACCGGTGCCTTACCGCTTGGCGATACCCCAACAAGATGGGAAAGAATGCGCATATAAAGCGCAAAGCCTTATATAAATCAAGCTATTTTTAGTTTCAAGGCAAATTGGGGAGCGGGGAAACTCAATTAAAAGCGCCAAAATGTAATATTTGTGTTGAAAAAGAATAAATTATTCTTATACAGGTGCTACCTCAAAGCATTTTTGAGGGCAATTGACTATTGTTGATCTCGTAGCTCAGTCGGTAGAGCAACTGACTTTTAATCAGTGGGTCGTGGGTTCAAATCCCGCCGAGATCACCATAGTAAATAAAAAGGGCCCGGTAAGGCCCTTTTTATTTACTATGGCGAACTGGGTGAATGACGATTTGAGACCCCGTTCACAAAATTCAGCAAATTCCGCCCGTTACCCAAAACTCCAGCCGCCCCTTATTTACTGCCGTATCAAGATCGGCGTTCCCACATCTATCATCGAATATATCTCCACCATATCCTTATCCCTTACCGCGATACAGCCGGCGGTCCAGTCCTCGTATTGGTTCTTGAATCTTTCTATCCAGTTGGCTTCATTCGGCATGCCGTGGATCATGATGGCGCTGCCTGGGTTTTTGCCTAGAGATTTTGCCTTGGCGATATCATAGGCATTCGGGTACGATACCAGTAGGGAAAGGAAATACTGGCTGTTCGGGTTCTTGTTGGCGATGAAATAACTGCCCTCGGGCGTTCTGTTATCACCCTCATACTCTTTCTTGCCGGGGGCGCTGCCCATGCGTGCATCATATTCCCGTATCTTTTTGCCTTCTTTTATCAGGAATACCTTCTTCTCGCTTTTATCTAAGATTATCCGGTCTGCTTTGATGCTGGATTCATATATTACTTTCGGCGCCTTTAAGGCGGTGGAATCACAGGAAGAAAGGGTAAGTGCGAATAAAGAGATATAGAATAGCCTTAACATAATTAGAAACCCCTGAAAATTTTTATTATCGAAAAATATTTTTTATAATCTCAGGCAAGATAGTCAAATCAATTTTTATTTACCGAATTAAATGCGCTGATAATTCTTTTGCTGTCAACTTTCGTGTATCGCTGCGTGGTGGAAAGGCTGGCATGTCCGAGCAGCTCCTGAATGGTGCGCAGGTCACCGCTATTCTCAAGCAGATGTGTTGCGAATGAGTGGCGGAAACTATGTGGCGTGGTAGAATCCGGCAGGCCGAGATTCACCCGCACTGTGCGCACAACCTTCTGGAACACAGCTGGATCGAGTTTCTTCCCGCCCTTGCCGTAAAAAACGAATGAGTCCTTCTCGCCACAGAACGGGCAGGCGGCGATAAGTTCTTTCAGGCTTTTATAAACCGGTGGAATGATCGGGACCAGCCTTTCCTTGCCGCCCTTGCCTTTTATCTTTATGAAAAGATTTTCGTTCACCTCGGAAACTTTTATGTTCAGCGCCTCGGAGATACGCAACCCGCATGCATATATAAGCTGCAGCAAGGCGGCATCGCGCAGCGCCACCCAGCCTTCGGCTTTTTTATTATAAGTTTCTATATTGCCGGATTCATCCAGTGCCGCGTAAGCGTTAGTGACATTCAGCGCCTTAGGTAAGGCTTTTGGAAGTTTAGGCCCCTTTACCAGAAATATATTTTCATTTTTCAGGATATTATTTTTTTCGCAGAATTTGAAAAAATTCTTTATCGATGAAATAGTTCTGGCGCGCGAGGCGGCTATGCGCTCCTCACTTATCTTCGCAAAGAAGGCCCGGAGGTCGGTGAGTGTCAGCTCTTTAAGATGCTCAGCTGTGACGGCTTCACCGAGATGCCCCTTTAAAAAGTTGAAGAACAGGTTTATATCCGCTACATAGGCTTCAATGGTATTTTCAGAGTAGCGCTTTTGTTTGATATATATTAGCCAGTCTGATAGAATTTCCGTAATATTATTTTTAGGCGTATCCATAATGAGAATATTTTTTACGATATTATTTTTATCCTCCCTGATGATAACAGGTCCGGTGAAAGAAGTAAAAGCATCTGCAACTGAAAAGCCAGTATCTTATATAAGGGATGACGAAACCGAAAAATTCCTGAAAGATATTTCCGGCAAAATATTCGAGGCTGCCGGGCTCGATCCTGATTCCATAAAGATAATCATAATAAACGACCCCTCCATCAACGCCTATGTCGCGGGCGGGCAGAATCTTTTTGTATATACCGGTCTTATAGAGCAATCGCAGGATGCCGCAGGGCTGATGGGCGTTATCGCGCACGAAACAGGCCACATAAAAGGTGCGCACATAATCCAGAAAGGCAAGAACGCAAGGGAAGCCGGCCTCGGTTCTATCGCGGGTTATGCTCTGGGGCTTGGTACTGTGCTTGCAGGCGCTCCGCCGGAAGCAGGAATGGCAATAGGTTCTGCCGGGCAGAACATAGCGGCACGGAATTTTCTGGCCTACTCGCGCGATTATGAGAATGCCGCCGACACTGTCGCGCTGAACATACTCAAAAAGATCGATATAAGCCCCAACGGTCTGGTGCGGATACTCCGCCAGCTACAGGCAAAGCAGGGAATCTCCGGCGATATAGTGGACCAGTACCTGCTTACCCACCCGGTGTCAGAAGAAAGGATAAACCATGTTGAAAGCTTCATACAGCAGAATCCCGGCGTGGATAAAATAACACCGGCAGCACTTGAAGAAAGATTCAAAAGGGTGAAGGCAAAGATAATGGGTTTTCTGGACACGCCCGCCAAAACGCGAATATATTATCAGGGAAAGAACAACATTGATGCCATCTATGCCCGCTCCATCGCTTTCCACAAGGAGGCAAAATTCAGCGACTCCATGAACCTGCTGGAAGGGCTTATCGCCGCCTACCCGAGCGATCCTTATTTCAGCGAACTTAAGGCCCAGTTCCTTTTTGAACAGGGGCAGACAGATGCCAGCATAGACCAATACCGCAGGTCCCTGAACCTTGCCGGCAACTCGCCCTTGATGAGGTTAAAACTTGCCGAATCGCTCCTTGCTTCCAAAAACCAGGCCAAATGGCAGGAAGCCACCGGCCAGCTGAAAGCGATACTCGCTCAGGAACCAAAGGATGTTGCCGCGCTTAACAAGCTAGGTTTTGCATATGGCAAACTTAACAAGCTTGGCCCATCATATTTATATCTGGCGGAAGGCGCACTTATCTCAGAGAATATTTCCAACGCGAAAAAATACATAATACTGGCAGACCAGAGCATCGCCAAGGGTTCGCCGGATGAATCGAGACTAAAAGAACTAAGAAAGGAATTCGACAGGCTGCTTGATAAAAAGTAAAATTGACCTATAATACTGAACAACCAAAAACCGGAGAAGATAATGGGAACGAGAATATTGATATTAGTGCTTTTTGTACTTTCTGTACTTACCTCATCAGCGCTTACATATTTACTTATAAACAAGACCGGCGGTGGCTCCGGCTCAACAGGCAACCTTAATGAAGCGGTGCAGAACTTCATCGAGAAGAATCCTGAAGTTATAATTCAGGGCTTGCGTAAAGCCCAGGCCGCAAGGGCCGAGCAGGAAGCGCAGGATTCCGAAAAAATGGCCACCACTCTCCGTCCGCAGCTTGAAAAAAATCCTACTGATCCGCAGGCGGGCAATAAAACCGGCGATGTTGTAATGGTTGTCTTCCACGATCATAATTGCGGCTATTGCAGAAAATCAATTCCTGACATTGAAAAAGTTCTTACCGAAGATAAAGACCTTAAACTTGTAGTGAAAGACCTGCCGATATTGGGCCCGCTTTCGGTCGAGAAGGCAAAAGCCTCTATCGCCGTTGCAAAGATAGCGCCGGAAAAATGGTATGATTATTACGAAGCCATCGGCCACAGCAATACGCAAACGGTTGAGCAGGTGATAGAACTTGTTCACGAGAAGCTCGGTATAGAACCGACCCTGCTGCGTAGTGAAATGGAAAGTCGGGAGACCGCGAATAAGATATCTGAGAATCACGCGCTGGCGGAACAGCTCGGCGTTTCAGGAACCCCGGTTTTCATAATCAACGGCAAGGTCATCAGGGGTGCTGCCGGTTACGATGCCTTCAAGGCCGCAATAGCAGAAGCCCGCGCGGAAAATAAGAACTAGATGAACAGGGGGTCGGTCCTTCTTTTGATCTCATCTGCAATGTCAGAAGCTGAATTCAGCGGTTTATTCGCATTGTTATTTTCAGGTATGCCGGAACTTAGGATGGCTTCCTTTAATTTATCATTGAATTCCTGCGCGTAGCCACTTTCATATAATGCCTCATGGAATTCACGATGCTTGTCCGAGGCATTGCCTTCTGGTGAGAATATATAGACCGGCTTGCCGGTAGAGCAGCTCTCGGAACACATCGAGATGGAATCCCCGGTGACGATTATAATATCGGCAAGCTGCAGAAATGCGTAAAAAGGATTTGCCTTAGTCTTGTTGAAATCATGGAAATGAAGATATCTTCCTATCCTTCTTTTCAGCTCGCTTTCAAGATATGAAGTTATCGCTGGGCTGGTTCTTCTGCTGGTAGTAACAAGTACGGCGGCTTTGAATTTTGAGCATATCTGTACTATCTGCTCACTAAGTACCTTCGCGTGTATATCATTAAAAACGGTCTTCTTGGAATCGCCGCCTATAAGTACGGCTATCCGCGGACTTGGCAGCTCGCCAATGGTCCTGGCCCATATCCTGTATTCATTCAGTAAAAATTCTTTTGATATCCTGTTCGGCGAGCCGAGGAACCTGTGCAGTTTTTTACTTCCGGAAAAAGGAAACGGTATAATATCATGAAGCGGACAGGCGATAAGGTCAAAGCCCATAGCAGAGCCCGGCCAGAGTATGTGCGCGAGAAAGCTTTTCTTTCCATCTTTCCGAGCTTTATTTCTGATCGATTTAGCAACCGCCCCCGCCTTCCGGCCGCAAGATATTATGATATCCGGCCACGGTTCTGAGATAAGGTCAGAGCGCTTTTTGTCTATAGTGGCAAGCCCGTCGAATTTCAGGAAGTTAGGCCTGTCAGCCTTTTCGTTATAAACTATCTTCTTTTTCACGAAGCTTGAGTTTAGTGCTTCGGCTACTCCCAGTACCTGCGAATCATGGCCGCTTACCCCATCGAGTATGGCCCATATCTCGGGGCTGTCATTTTTCCTGTCGTCTATCATATGATCAAAATATATAAAACCGCATTGATTTAAAGCTAAACCTGATGTAGAAAGCCCATCGAACCGAAATTAGTAAAGTTTTGTAATGAATAATCTACATACAGATAAATCCTGCTTCGTGGAAGGCAAGACCGGAACATGGGAAGTTGTCATCGGTCTGGAAGTTCACGCTCAGATAAGATCTAACTCTAAACTTTTTTCCGGCTCCGGAACATCTTTCGGTGCTGAGCCTAACACACAGGTATCTTTTGTAGATGCGGCAATGCCGGGAATGCTTCCGGTAATGAACCCGCGCTGTATCGAGCAGGGAATAAGATCCGGCCTTGGTATAAATGCACAGATAAATCTTAATTCTGTATTCGACAGGAAAAATTATTTCTACGCCGATCTTCCTCAGGGCTACCAGATATCGCAGTTCCGCAATCCCATAGTTTCCGAAGGCGAGATATTCATTGAAATGCCATATGGCGAAAGAAGGATAGGTGTTGAGCGTATCCACCTTGAACAGGACGCTGGCAAATCCATCCACGACCAGTCACCAACTGAAAGCTTCATTGATCTCAACCGCTCCGGTGTCGGCCTGATGGAAATAGTTTCCAAGCCAGACCTGAGAAGCGCCGAAGAAGCCGGTGAATACATAAAGAACCTCCGCCAGATACTTCGTTATATAGGCACATGCGATGGCGATATGGAAAAAGGGTCCATGCGCTGCGATGCTAACGTTTCAGTAAGAAGGGCAGGTGAGGAAAAACTCGGAACAAGGAATGAAATAAAAAATCTTAACTCCATCCGCTTCATAATCGCCGCTATAAATTATGAAGTGCAAAGACAGATAGAACTTCTGGAATCAGGTGGCGTGGTGGAACAGGCAACAAGATTATACGATACATCTTCCGGCATAACAAAAGTAATGCGCACAAAAGAAGATGCTCACGATTACCGTTATTTCCCGGACCCGGATCTTTATCCGCTTAAACTTACGCAAGATCAGGTGGACGCAATAAAATTACAGATGCCGGAATTGCCAAAACAAAAAGTGAGCCGCTACATCGAAACACTCGGTCTTACAAAATATGATGCTGAAGTTCTTTCCGCCGAAAAAGAAGTTGCAGATTATTTCGAGGAAGTTCTAAAAACTACTAACGATGCAAAACTTTCTTCCAACTGGTTATCCGGCGAATTATTCGGCAGGCTTAATAAGTCGAACACGGAGATCAGCAACTCTCCGGTATCCGCAAAGGATCTGGCGGACCTTATATTGCTCATCAAAGATAACACCATCTCCGGCAAGATCGCAAAAGATGTTCTTGATGAGATGTTCGCAACCTCAAAGGCCCCCAAAGATATAATAGAGGAAAAAGGCTTGAAGCAGGTCACTGATACTTCCGCGATAGAAAAGATAATAGATGAAGTGATCGCTAATAACCAACCTTCAGTTACTGAATACAGGGCCGGGAAAGATAAGCTGTTCGGATTCTTTGTGGGGCAGGTAATGAAGCTTTCCAAAGGGCAGGCGAACCCTAATATAGTGAACGATCTGCTCAAGAAAAAGCTCAGTTAAACCCTATTCGTGTCCGAAATGCCAAAAACCGCCCCCAGGCCTGGCCAGCGGCCACTTTTAGCCTGTATCATGATACCCTTTCTTGTTGTAATAGGGCAACAAAACCACAAAAATCCCATTTTTTTACATTTATAGTAAATAAGTACTTGATTAAACCCACCACAGTATGCCATATAAAACCCCTAAGATCGTGTCTTCACTCTAAAACAAAATGGGTGACTACATATTTATTAATAATAATA
This sequence comes from uncultured Rickettsiales bacterium, assembly GCA_964424715.1. Classification (GTDB taxonomy): domain Bacteria; phylum Pseudomonadota; class Alphaproteobacteria; order Rickettsiales; family UBA8987; genus JAMHZE01. The sequence continues at coordinate 7,681 of CAYRJW010000001.1, forward strand.
AAAGGTATGAAGATGAAAAAATTCTTACTAGGTACAACAGCGCTAATCAGCATGTCAGCAGCTTCTGCTGCTCTAGCTGGTGGCTCACACGCTCCTGCGGCGGCTACTCCAGCCAACACAGGCGGTCTAACGGTTATGGTTGGCGGTAATATCAACGTTCAGTCTGTATTCAGACAGGAAGACGGTGAAGTTATCGGCGATAACGCTAGAAATGGCATTATCCGTAATGATACTCACCTTAACTTCACTGCTGCCGGATCAACTGATGATTTCGACTACGGTGCTGTTATCGAACTAGCTGCTGATAACGGTTCAGACAAAAACTCTGAAGTTGGTGGCACTAAAACATATTTATATGTTGAAAATGATGCTGCTGGTCGTTTCGAAGCTGGTCAGAATGTTGGAGCTTCAGACACTCTAGAAGTTGATGCTTCTCGTATCGCTCGCGGTACAGGTGGCGTTGATGGTGATTGGGTTTATAACCTGATCGGTACTACTGGTACTTACATCACTACTCCTAACCTTCCTACCGGCAACGAAGATACTGATGCTGGTAACGCGAACAAGATCACTTACTACACACCTCGTTTCAGCGGTCTGCAGTTCGGTGTTTCTTACACTCCTGATACAGGCAACAGAGGTTCTGCTTCCACTATCACTACTGATGCTGGCACGAACTACTCTAATGTGTTTGCTGGTGGTTTAAACTTCGAATCTGATATAGCTGATGGCGTAGGCATTATGGCTTCCGCAGTTGGTGAGTTCGGTGAAGGTGAATCCGGTACTGGTACTCTTGTTACAACTGATGATGTTAACGACCTTAACGCATACTCTCTAGGTCTTGGCGTTGAGTTTGAAGGCTTCTCTGTAGCTGGTAACTGGGCTGATCTTGGCGATTCTGGCCTTGATTCAACTCCTGTTGCTGCTGCTAGCGACAATCAATCTTACTGGACACTTGGTGCAGCTTACGAAAATGGCCCTTATGGCGTTTCTGTAACTTACCTTGAATCTACTCAAAGCAATGCTCTAGCGGCATCTGCTACTCAGACTGGTGAGAACGAACTTTCAAACCTAGTTGTTGGTGCAGATTACCAAATGGCTCCTGGTTTAGTTCCTTATGTTGAAGCTTCTTTCTTCGACTTCGAGAACGGTTCTTCTACAGCTACTGATGATAACTCCGGCAACGTAGTTATCGTAGGTGCTAACCTGGCTTTCTAATTTAGTTTAGAAACTAAGTTAAATTGAGGGCGGTGGATATTTCCCCCGCCCTTTTTTTATGTCCTGAATTTGAGACGGGCAAAACAATCTCAAAAAAAATTGACAGAATCTAAGCTTTCTCTATTATCACGCTTTCAAACCAAGCTAGGGCTTTAAACATGAGAACCAGAAATTTCTTCGCGATAACACTTATATTGACCGCACTGACTGCGTGTGAGGGAGAGAACAAAGCCAACAAGATACATGATGGCGGTACAGATGAAGCCTATCCTATGAGCAACGAGGATAAAAGAAAGATAAAACAGGGTAAACTAACCGGCGAGGAAGGCTTAAGCTTTATGGGTAAAGGCGGAGGCCGTGATTTACGCGGTGATAGCATATCGCGCGGGGTCAATGCATATCTATGGCAGTCAGCACTTGATACCATATCATTCATGCCTATCCAGACCGTTGATGCCACTGGTGGCGTAATAATCACCGACTGGTACGAAGAACCAAGCGCCAAAGAAAAGATAAAAGCAAATATCGTTATCTCATCCGATGAGCTGCGCGCAAGCGGCGTCAGGGTATCCCTGTTCCGTCAGGTGAGCGGCAAGACAATTCCTGGAAGCGCCGAGGCAGCAAGAAAGCTTGAAGACAAGATCCTCGCCCGCGCCCGTGAGATAAAAATAGAAGAAGACCGGTTTTAGCAAGAAGATAGAAACTGGAAACCGGAAACTGGAAATCAGAGAGATCAGATCCAGTTTCTAGTTTCTAGCTTCCAGTTTCCAATATGAATTACAATCACAAAGACATCGAACCAAAATGGCAGCAATACTGGGAAAGTAATGGCCATTTCAAAACTGATATAAGGTCATCAAAACCAAAATACTATGTGTTGGAAATGTTCCCTTATCCTTCCGGCAGGATACATATGGGGCATCTTCGCAATTATTCCATAGGCGATGTTGTGGCCCGGTTCTTCAAGGCAAAAGGCTATGATGTACTACACCCGATGGGCTGGGATGCGTTCGGCCTTCCTGCCGAGAATGCGGCTATCAAGAATAAATCACACCCGGAAAAGTGGACACATGCGAATATAGATTTCATGCGCTCGCAATTAAAGCCGATAGGCTTTTCATATGATTGGGAAAGGGAAGTGGCAACGTGCGATGCTGATTACTACAAACATGAACAGAAGATGTTCCTGGATTTTTACGCGAACGGCCTTGCATATCGCAAAGAATCGAATGTGAACTGGGACCCGGTTGACCAGACCGTTCTGGCGAACGAACAGGTGATAGATGGTAAAGGCTGGCGCAGCGGTGCCGCGGTTGAGATAAAGAAACTGAACCAGTGGTTCTTAAAGATTTCTGATTTCTCGCAGGAATTACTTGATGGCATTGATACTCTTACAGAATGGCCTGAGAAAGTGCGGCTGATGCAGAAGAACTGGATAGGCAAATCAGAAGGTGCTGAGATACATTTCCAGATAGTCGGCAAAGAACAGAAGATAGAAGTATTCACCACCCGCCCGGATACTATATTTGGTGCCTCTTTCGTGGGCATTGCGGCGGAACATCCCATCGCGCTGGAACTGGCGAAAAGTAATAATGAAATAAAAACATTCGTGGAAGAATGCCGCAGTCTTGGTGTTACCGCAGAGGCGATAGATAAGGCCGAGAAGAAAGGCGTATTCACCGGGCTTGAGGTAGAACACCCATTCATACCTGGTAAGAAGCTGCCGGTATATATCGCTAACTTCATCCTGATGGGCTATGGCACCGGCGCTGTGTTCGGCTGCCCGGCGCACGACCAGCGCGATCTGGATTTTGCGCGTAAATATGGATTAGAGGCCACCGTAGTTGTTTCCCCGGAAGGTAATGCAGAATTTGTGGTTGGTACCGAGGCTTATACAGAAGATGGCATTCTGGTCAACTCCGGCCCTTTCAATGGAATGAATGTTGCTGATGCCAAGAAAGAAGCGATCAGAAAATTAGAGGAAAAGAATATCGGCAAGGGCCGTATAACCTATAAGCTGCGCGACTGGGGCGTTTCACGCCAGCGTTACTGGGGTTGCCCTATACCGGTGATATATTGTGATTCCTGTGGTACGGTGGCGGTTCCTGAGAGCGACCTGCCGGTGAAATTGCCGGAAGATGTTAAGTTCGATGGCAAAGGAAACCCTATCGCCAACCACCCGACATGGAAACACTGCAAATGCCCGACATGCGGTAAAGATGCAGTAAGGGAAACTGACACATTCGATACATTCTTTGAATCATCATGGTATTTTTTCCGTTTCGTGAATCCGAAACTTTCGGATAAGGCATTTGATAAAGCTGATGTGGAAAAATGGTTACCGGTTGATCAGTATATCGGCGGTATCGAGCATGCCATATTGCACCTGTTATATGCGCGGTTCTTTACGCGTGCACTTAAAAGATGTGGCTACCACGATATATCTGAACCGTTCAAGGCGCTTCTAACGCAGGGCATGGTCTGCCATGAGACCTATCAGGATGATACCGGCAACTGGTTATATCCGGAAGAGGTAAAAAGAACAAAAGACGGATATATCAGCAACGAAGGTAAAAAGGTAAATGTCGGCCCTTCCATAAAAATGAGCAAATCGAAATCCAACACGGTGGACCCGGATGCTATTGTTGAGAAGTACGGCGCAGATACAGCGCGGCTTTTCATGCTGTCCGATTCCCCGCCGGAGCGTGACCTTGAATGGAGCGATACCGGGGTTGAAGGCTGTTACAAATACCTTAACCGGCTGTGGAAGCTTTCTGAAGGGCTGGAGACCGGTGGCAATGAGGAAGGGCTTGCAGATGTGACAGGCGGACTGCTTGAGGTTCGCAAGACCACACATAAGACCATTCATAATATCACACGCGATCTGGAAGGTTTCCATTTCAACAAAGCAGTGGCGCGGATAAGGGAACTTACCAATGCGCTTGAAAAGATGGATCGGGATTCGCAAGCTGCAAACGCAGTGTTCAGAGAAGGATATAAGGCGGCGTTAAAACTGTTTAACCCGTTCATACCGCATATAACCGAGGAACTGTGGCAGAAGCTCGGCGACAAAAACTCTCTGATAGAAACAGGCTGGCCGGTTGCGAACCCGGAATTGCTGGTTGATGATACGGTAACGCTTGCGATACAGGTGAATGGTAAACTCCGCGCAACGATAGAGATCGGCAAAGATATGACAAAAGAAGAAGTCGAAAAACTTGCATTTAGCGATCCAAAGGTGAATACTCATCTGGAAGGAAAGCAAATCAGGAAGGTGATCTATGTACCAAACAAGATATTCAATGTCGTCGCTGCTTAGCAGCTTAGTTATAGTGCTGTTACTTGCATCATGCGGGTTCAAGCCGCTTTATGCGAAGAAGGATGGCGAGCGTTCACACTCATGCACCAACTTCACCGTGGAGAAGGTAAAGACCCTGCGCGTTCCGGGGCAGAAGATGCAGTATGAATTACAGGATGCACTGAATCAGGCCTGCATAAACCAGGAGAAGGAATACAGGATAGCGGTTGATGTTGTGAAGGCAAAAGGCGGCATCGCGATACAGCGCAACAGGGCGATAACGAGATATAACCTTACGCTCACCGGCAATTATAAAGTATATGAGAGCGGCTCGGAAAAACCCGTATATACAGGCTCCAGCACTATGATAGGCGGTTATGATGCGGTGGTCTCCGACTATGGCACTTATGCGCTGGAAGAAGATACGCAAACCAAACTGATGGAAGAGATGGCCAACGATATGGCGCTTCGCATATCATCACAGCTGCTCAGGAAAAAATGAAGATACCTCCGGCAAGAACGCAGAGTTTTGTAAATGACATTGAGAAGTCGCAATACTTCGCAGTGCTGATATATGGCCCGGATGGCGGCGCGGTATCAAATCTTGCGAGCAAACTGGCGGGCAAGATAGTACGCGATCCGAATGACCCGTTCACTGCGACCACGGTTGATAATAACAGGATAAGTGAAGAGCCTACCATCATATATGATGAGATGTCGGCGATAAGCCTGTTCGGCGACAAGAAACTCATAATGTTCAGAAATGCCGAGAATAATAAGGATACTGTGGAGGCCATAGAATCTGCGGTCTCCGGCATCCCGCAATCAGCCAGGAAAGCGAGCTTCCTGATAGTTACGGCGGGTGATCTGCCACCAACTTCGGCACTCAGGAAGTTCTTTGATGCGAATGATAGTTGTGCTTCCATCGCGTGCTATGTTGAGGATGAAAGAGACCTTGCTGCAAAGATAACGCGGCTTTTTGCGGGCAGGAAGATGCGCGCGGCGGAAAGAGGGGTGATAGAATATCTGGCGGATTCCTGCCAGGGAGACAGCAACATCATTGAGATGGAAATAGAAAAGCTGGAATTATATTTAGGCGACAGGAAGGATGTTCGGCTTGAAGATGTGCTTGCAACTACCGGCAACACTACCGAAGTTGAGATACAGGATATCAGCAATTTCGTGTGCGAGAACAAGATATCCGCCGCGCAGATAGCGGTGAAAAGGGCGATGGATGCAGGTGTTGCGCCGATATTCATTATAAGATCATTGCAGCGATATATCGAAAAACTACATGGTTGCGTCGATCAGGTAAATGAAGGCAAAACGGTCGAGACCGCAATGGCATCACTCCGCCCGCCGATATTTTTCAAGCAGGCGCCGGTGTTCAGGGTGCATTTGAATAACATGATGAAGAAGCCTGCCGATAAGATATGGAACTCATATAAAATATTATATAACGCCGAAAGCGAACTGAAGGAAAGCGGCAGCGAGCCGGAGCTTATCACTAGCAGGGCCATCGCCAGTATATTATGACCATAAAAAAAACTCATCGGAAAATTCGCAAAAAAGTTTTGTTCCTGTGTCCCGGTAATTCGGCAAGGAGCCTTATGGCCGAGGCGATACTTAACCATTTCAGCAAAGATAAATATCATGCATACAGCGCCGGAGGCAATCTTTCCGGGAAGATAAATCCGATGGCGATAAAAGTTCTGGAGGCATATAAAGTTCCCACCCATAAATTAAAAAGCAGATCATGGGAAGAATATGCCGGCAAGAGTTTTGATATCATAGTTACCGTCTGCAACAATGCCGCAGATGAATCCTGCCCGATATTCCCGGCCAATCTTAAAAAGATGCACTGGAACATTCCCGATCCCGGCAAATTAAAACGTACCGAGCTTTCCAAGCTTGAAGATTTTTATAAAACTTACCGCGCACTCAAGCTTAAGGTTGAGACGCATTTTTGATGAGAGAAAAGAGCTGGTATCCTATCCCAAAAATCAAGCGAAAAAACACCTAAAATAGAGCAAAAATCCTTTGCGCTGGGGGTAAATAACCTGTATAAATTTTCATCATATATTTTTAATAGAAAACCGCAGGTTAACAATGAAGTCCAATATTGCTGAGATCATTCCTATTTCGATAGAAAAAGAGATGGAGAATAGCTATCTCGATTACGCGATGAGCGTTATCGTGAGCCGCGCCATTCCTGATGCACGGGATGGGTTGAAGCCGGTTCACCGCCGCATAATATATTCGATGAATGAAACGGGCGCGCATTCTAACCGCACTTACAGAAAATCTGCCCGTATCGTGGGTGACGTGATGGGTAAATACCACCCGCATGGTGATAGCGCGATCTATGATTCATTAGTGCGCATGGCGCAGACATTTTCCATGAGCTTGCCGCTGGTTGATGGGCAGGGTAACTTTGGTTCGGTGGATGGTGATTCCCCGGCGGCGATGCGTTATACGGAATCACGCATGGCAAAGGCTGCACACCAGCTTATTGAAGAAATTGAAAAAGACACTATCGACTGGCGCGACAATTATGATGGCACCGAGAGAGAGCCTTCAGTTCTGCCGGCGAAATATCCGAATTTATTAGTTAACGGTTCAAGTGGTATCGCGGTAGGTATGGCTACCAACATCCCGCCGCATAATCTTGGTGAGATATGTGATGGCGCATGCGCGCTTATCGATAACCCGGATGTTACGCTTGATGAACTTACTACCATAGTTCCCGGCCCGGATTTCCCGACAGGCGGCCTGATAATCGGTAAAACACCGGCGATCAGCGCGCTGCAAACGGGCAGAGGTTCGGTTATCATTCGCGGCAAGGCGGAGATACAGGATCTGGCAGGCGGCAAGCAGGCGATAATAATCACCGAGATACCTTACATGGTAAACAAAGCGCATCTGGTTGAGAAGATCGCAGCGCTGGTGCGTGAGAAGAAAATTGAAGGCATCACCGATCTGCGTGATGAATCGGACAGAAGCGGTATCCGCGTTGTGGTTGAGACAAAACGCGATGCAATGGCATCTGTTATACTAAACCAGATATTCAAATTCACCTCACTGCAGACAAGCTTTGGCGTGAACATGCTGGCGCTGGATTATGGCCGCCCGCGTGTGATGAACCTGCGTGAGATGCTGGAAGTTTTCATCGGCTTCAGGAAAGAGGTTGTTACCAGAAGAATAAGTTTTGAACTTAACAAGGCGCGTGAAAGAGCGCATGTATTGATCGGTCTTACACTGGCAGTTGATAATATTGATGAAGTTATTGCTATCATCAGGGGCTCTACCGATGTTAACATCGCTAAAGAAAGGCTGATGGAAAAATCATGGCCGGCAGCGGGTGTTGAGCCGCTTATAAAACTTGTGGAAGATGAATATAACGTAGTTGTTAAAGGAAAATGTAAATTCACCGAAGTTCAGGCAAAAGCGATACTTGAAATGAGACTGGCGCGCTTAACAGGTCTTGAGCGTGAGAAAATTACGCAGGAACTTGACGGGCTTGCGGAAAATATTAAAAAATTCCTTTCCATCCTTGGCGACAGCATTCAGCTTATGAACATAATCAGAACTGAGCTTACCGAGATAAAAGAACAATTCGCCGTTCCGCGCAGAACTATCATTGAAGCGCAGGGGCTTGAGGAAGATATTGAAGACCTTATCGCGCGTGAGGATATGGTGGTTACCGTTACTATGGATGGTTACATCAAACGCGTGCCGCTTTCCACTTACCGTGCGCAGAAACGCGGTGGCAAGGGCCGCAGCGGTATCGACCTGAAAGAAGAAGATATCACGACGCAGGTTTTCATCGCCAACACTCATACGCCAATGTTATTCTTCTCGACAAAAGGTAAGGCGTATAAACTTAAAACATTCCGTCTGCCGCTTGGCAACCCGCAATCACGCGGGCGCAGCATGGTGAATATATTCCCGCTGGAACAGAATGAGAAAATAAACGTGATAATGCCTCTGCCGGAGAATGAGGATGACTGGAATAAACTTTCCATCGTGTTCGCAACGGCGAAAGGAAATGTGAGAAGGAACCTTCTCTCTGATTTCCAATCCATCCGCGCGAATGGTAAAATTGCGATAGGATTGCAGGATGGTGATGAGTTAATTAGTGTTTCAGTCACTAACGAGAAAGACCATATCCTTCTGGCATCATATGAAGGTAACGCGCTGCGTTGCCCGGTTGCAGGGCTTCGTGTGTTCAAGGGAAGGAATTCTTCCGGCGTGCGCGGCATGAATCTGCAAGGCAAAGATAAGGTCATCTCAATGGCGATATTAAGCGGCACTGCTTATGATACGGAAACCAGGGATGAATATCTGAAGCTTCCGCTTGAGGCAAGAATGCAAGTGGCAACAATTCTGCCATCGCTTTATTCGCCTGAATCAGAATTGCGTCCGGGCTCTTTTGAAGAGGGTGAGAATATTACGCTCGCAGGGCTTCGTAAATCCGGCAATAATGAGATAGCTGATAAATTAGATGAGGTGTTCAAGGCAAACCCTGTGAATATCCCGGCTGATAAGGTTATTGAATATGCGTGCGGTGAGCAGTTCATTCTGACCGTTACTGAAAATGGTTTTGGTAAACGTTCAAGCGCTTATGAATATCGTATCACTAACCGCGGCGGTAAAGGTGTTACCAACATCGTTACCAGCGAGAGGAACGGCAATGTATGTGCCAGCTTCCCGGTGCGTAACAATGATCAGATAATGCTGGTCACTAATGCCGGTAAACTTATCCGTTGCCCGGTGAATGAGATACGTATCGCCGGCAGGAATACGCAGGGTGTCACTATTTTCCGCATCGAGGAAAAAGAGAAAGTGATCTCGGCGGCACATATCGAATTCCGCGAACAGGATGCGTCTGAAATGGCCGAGGAAGCCATTGAAGCGGCAGAAGAGGCCGGCCCGATATCGGTTGTAGAAGGCGATGCGGTGGATGATTCTAACAATGAGACTCAAGAATAAATGTTCGCAAAGGGCTCTTTTTTACTGAAACTGAAGCATCTCGCAGAACTGGCCGTGGTATTGCCGCTGTTCTTTCTGCTTAAGATATTGCCGTTTGCGGTATCGTCTTTTCTGCTCGGTAAATTGCTGCGGTTGCTTGGAAGGAATCATAAGTCTCACCAGACGGCGCTTAAGAATATAAAACACTGTTTTCCTGAAAAAACCGATGCGGAGATCGGGGATATCGCCCTGAACTCATGGGAAAATCTTGGCAGGATAGCGGGCGAATTGCCGCATATAGTTTCCTACCAGCAGGGCAGGATGCAGGAGCTGGCGCCTATATCAGGAATAGAGAATCTTGAGGAGGCAGAAAGATTCGCGAAGGAAAATAATACCGGCATAGTGCTGATGACGGCCCATATCGGTAACTGGGAACTGGCCGCGCGCACAGCACTGATACTGGACCCGGAAACAGCGCTGATATACCGCAAGGCGAACAACCCTTATGTAGATGCGCTGATACAGAATCTGCGTGGAAAATATACCGATTTTATCATACCCAAAGGTGATAAAAGCGGGGTGCGGGATATTTTAAAACATCTTAAAAGCGGCGGCAGTCTCGCCATGCTCGCAGACCAGAAAATAAGTGCCGGGGTTGATGTCAGATTCTTTGAGACCACGGTAAAAGCGCCATCTTCAGCTGGTGAATTCAGTCTAAAATATAATACGCCGGTGGTTACTTTCAGGGCGGTGCGGGATGAGATAGCGAAAACATCTTTCGTGGTGAAATTCGATAAGCCGATATATTCCGAGGGCAGAAGCCCGGAGGAGATAATGCAGCTTATATATAATAATTACGAACGCTGGATAAGGGAATATCCGAACCAGTGGTTCTGGCAACATAACCGGTTCGAGCTGGCGAAGAAGTAGTTTTATTTTTCAGGTGGGCTCTCAAAATATTTCAGCAAAGAAGGGTCTTTCTTTGCGCCTTCTATTATTTTATCTTCCAATATCTGCGAGGCTGTGTTGGAAGTTGCAGGAACCACTGCCGCACCTGCTTCGATGGAGATATCGTTGATGAGCTTATCATCGGGGTTCGCACCTAAATGTCCGGAGATAAGGTCCTCAAAATTCTTGTTGGACTCATCGCAGAGATTGACAAATACATCATCATAGGAAGCCCCGGTCTTGTTGAGGCGCCAGCCTCTCTCGCTGGTCAGGGAGTAATATCCGAATTCTCTGGCAGGGTTCTGGAACAGGAAACAATATTTATCATTTCGGCTGAAATAGTAGGTTCCGCGAATGCCGTAAGTGAAGAATTCATGGCGCTGAAGTAATTTAGGCGAGGATTTTTCCGGCAGCATTTTATCTATGAATTTCGGGTACTCACCGTTTTCATAATAATATCTATCAACTTTCAGCTTTACTTCATCTATGTAATGTTTTGCGTCTGCTACATCTTTGTTATTATATATTTCCCCGAGAGGAATGGAGGTTACGGGCAGAATGAGCAGGAGAAGGAAAAAACTGCATAGAATCAGATTTCTTTTAAGGCCAGAAAAACTGAATTTACCGTTAATTACCCAGTAGGCCATAAGTGAGACAAATCCCGAGATAATGGCTATTGCAGCGAGGCCCAGGAATAATCTGAAGCTGAATGAAAGCCAGAGCATATCAAAACTTATTTTCCCGAACAGGCCGCCAGCCAGGGGGGTTATCTGCTCGAAATGACCGCGGCCGGTATAAGCAAAAACAGGGATGGAAATTATGGTTATTATTGTGGTGGCGGATAGTAAGAATTTTGTTTTGGAAGGTAACAGTATAAGCGTAAGAAAAATATTAAATAATATGAAACACCACAGGTAATATGACAGGGTGAACCATTCTATACCGTATCTTTCAGGCTCGGCGATCTGTTTTAGGGCGGTATCGGCAATGAAGAAGCAGACAGCAATACGGATAAGGGAGGATATAACCAGAGCATAATTATTGGTGAGTTTTTTTGAGAAAACTACCATAGTTACTATTGCGGCAAATATTACGAATATCAGGGTAAAACTGATCGTGCTTATACACATGGTTTTAATGGATCCTGATGCCGCACATATCTCGGCAGGCATGGGCAGGTGGAAGGATAGGAAAATACTGTTTATATAGTATATCAGAAGGTCCATAAATATATAATTTAAAGCTAGACTTACGCAGGTAAAACCTATACCAAAAACAATATGTCAAATCTAGTTAAAAGAAGCCTTTCGGCATTAATTCTAGCGCCTCTGGTGGTGTATCTTATGTATTCCGGCGGGAAGCCATATCTTTATATGATACTGGTGCTGTTCCTTGGCATGTTCTATGAATGGGTGATGATAACCCGCAAGGCAGAGCAGAAACTTCTATGGTGGATATTCGGTTTTTTCTATATCGGGTTTGCATGCATGGTGATGCTGTTCTTAGAAAGGATGCGTTATGATTTCGCAGGCTTCCATAAAGTGCCGGTGCTACTGTTCCTGCTTGCGATACTGGTCTGGCTCAACGATATATTCTCTTATGTCTTTGGTAAAGGTTTGGGCGGTCCAAAATTAATGCCGAAAGTTTCGCCGAATAAAACATGGGCGGGAACGGTTGGCGGTGTTGTTGCATGTGTGGCATTCTTTTTCATCATGAATTATTCGATAGGCTTTGGTGCCAATATAATTTCTGATGAGGTTTTCATGATAGCGCTCGGGATACATATAATTGTTCCTATAATCGCGCTTATCGGCGACCTGTTCGAATCTATGGTGAAAAGAAAATTCGGTGTTAAGGATTCGGGAAGTATAATTCCTGGGCATGGCGGCATACTTGACAGGATGGATGGCATGTTACTGGTGATGAACGTAACAGGTGCGCTGTTCTATATAATGTTTGCCATCAAAGCCGGGCAGCTTGCCGCACAGGGAGTTACGGTATAATGACAAAAACAATAACCATACTCGGCGTTACCGGAAGCATTGGCCAGAACACGGCGGAACTGGTGCAGGCCAATCCGGAGAAATTCAAAGTTAAATCTGTAATAGCGCAGAAGAGTGTTGAGAAATTAACGGCGCTTGCAAAAAGTCTGCGTGCAGAACAGGCTGTAATTGCCGATGATACAAAATATAAAGAACTGAAAGATGCGCTCGCGGGAAGTGGCATAGAAGTTGTAGCTGGGAAAGAGGCAATGCTTGAAGCGGCGGGTGAGAAGGCTGATCTGTTCCTTTCTTCAGCGGTAGGATTTTGTGCGCTGGAGCCGACACTGGCGGCGATAAGGGCTGGCAGCAATATCGGTCTTGCGAATAAGGAGTGCTTGGTTTGCGCTGGCGATCTGATGAATGATGAGGTGGCAAAAGCGGGCGTAAAACTTCTGCCGATAGATTCGGAACATAATTCGATATACCAGATATTTGATTTCAAGCGGAAGGAAGATGTTGAGAAAATAATTTTAACCGCATCAGGCGGACCATTCCGGAATTTCACTAAGGATGAACTTGCGAACATCACTCCGGCGATGGCAATAAAACATCCTAACTGGAGCATGGGCGCTAAAATATCGGTGGATTCGGCAACGCTTATGAATAAGGGGTTGGAGGTGTTAGAGGCTTATTACCTGTTCCCGGTGGAGAAAAAGCAGATAGATGTTCTGGTGCATCCGCAATCTATAATTCACGGCCTGGTGACATATAAGGACGGCTCAATGCTGGCGGGGATGAGCTTCCCGGATATGAAGATCCCTATCTCATACGCGCTTGGATATCCTGAAAGGCTTGCCAACGATACAAAAAGAATAGACCTTGCGGCGATAGGCTCTTTGAACTTTGAGAAGCCGGATAATGATAAATTTCCATGTCTGGGCCTTGCAAGAAATGCGCTGGAACTGGGCGCAAAAGCGCCGATCGCGCTTAACGCCGCCAACGAGATCGCGGTAGAAGCCTTCCTGAACGGGCGGATAAGTTTTGTGCAGATAGCCTATGTAGTAGAAATGGTTGTAGAAAAAATAATTTCTTCTGCTAAGAATGCGGTTGAAACTCTGGAGCAGGTGTTCGAGGTCGATCTGGAATCTCGGAAACTGGCGGAACAATTAATAAACGGTAAAATCGGAAAAAGGGCGGCTTAAAAAATGGAACTCGCAACATTGATCGTGCATAATATAATCTCATTCATAGTGATACTTTCCATTATAGTGTTCCTGCATGAGTTCGGACATTACTGGGTAGCGAAGAAATTCGGCGTGAAGATAGAAACATTCTCGATAGGTTTCGGCAAAGAGATATTCGGCTGGAACGATAAAAGCGGTACAAGATGGAAAATAAGCATGTGGCCCCTTGGTGGCTATGTAAAAATGTTCGGGGATGATTCGGCAGCAAGTACGCCGGATAGTAAAAAACTAAGCGAGATGTCGGATGAGGAAAAGAAAGTCTCTTTCTATTTCCAGAAGATATATAAAAGGTTCCTTATCGTTCTTGGTGGCCCGGCGTTTAATTTTTTAACGGCTATCGTAATTCTTTCATTCTTCTTTTTCTTCTATGGTCGCCCGGAAACAAAGCCGGTGGTTGATACTGTGGTTGAAAATTCCGCCGCTGCCGCTGCCGGGTTTAAAAAAGGCGACGAGATCATTGAGCTTGATGGCCAGAGCATCACAAGGTTCGAACAGATAAAAGGCATAGTTTCCCTTAACCCTGAGATCCCGCTTGAGATAGTTTATTTAAGGGATGGAAAAAAAATAAAAACGAAAATTACTCCGAAGATGCAGGAGACAAAAGATATATTCGGTGATGTAACAAAAATAGGCCTGATAGGTATCGGTGCAACAGAATCGACATTTAAAAAGCTTGGCGGCACGGAAGCAATTTCCGCTTCGGTCATCGAGACATATGACATTAGCGCAAAAACACTTCAGGCAGTCGGGCAGATGATAACCGGCCAGCGTTCTGCGCATGATATAAGCGGCGTTCTGCGCATCGCGGATTACTCAGGAAAATCGGTTGATCAGGGTTTTAAAATGGTGTTCTGGTTCATGGCTATCATTTCAATAAATCTGGGGCTGGTGAATCTGTTCCCGATTCCAATGCTTGACGGCGGACATTTATTCTTCTACTTAATTGAAGCAGTCAGGGGTAAGCCATTGTCCGAAAAGACACAGGAATATCTCTTCCGTTTCGGCTTTTTAGTACTGATGAGCCTGATGGTGTTTGCAACTTTTAACGATTTGAGTCATTTTAATATTATAAAACTTCCATAATAAAAAACAGGGTTGGAACCATGAAAAACATTAAATTAATCTTAGCTTTAGCGATCATCGCCGGTTCTTTTTCTGCTCGTGCCGAAGAAACCGTGATAAAAGATATTCAGGTGAATGGTAATAAAAGGGTTGAGACCGCCACTGTTGAAGCATTTTTGAATGTTCCTCTTAACCAGCCGGTTGATAAATCAACGCTCGATGGCGCGTTTAAAAGAATGTACGATACCGGCCTGTTCGAAGATCTGAATATGGCACTTAAGAACGGCGTGCTTATAGTGAATGTTGTTGAGAACCCGGTTGTTTCGGAAGTTAATTTAGTTGGCAATAAAAAGCTTGATGAAGAAAAGATAACCCCTGAACTTAAAGTTTCCCCGCGCGCTATATTTAAAGAATCTGATGTAAAAGCGGATGTGAAACGCATATTAACTCTTTACCAGAGAAGCGGCCGTTTCAATGTTAAGGTTGATCCTAAAATTGAAAAACTTGATGATGGCAGGGTCAATGTTACCTATAAAATAGACGAAGGTCAGCGCGCTGAAGTTGAACAGATATCTTTCATCGGCAATAACGCTTTCAGCGAAGGCGAGCTTGAATCTGTAGTGAGCACAAAAGAAAGTGCATGGTATAAATTCTTCTCCGGCAATGACAATTACGATCCGGACAGACTGGAATATGACAGGGAATTACTGCGCAGGCACTATGTAGCCAGCGGCTATGCCGATGTAAGGATTATCTCTGCTGATGCAGAATATAATGAATCTGAAAAAGCCTTTAATGTTATATATACAGTTGATGAAGGCGCGCATTATAATTTCGGCAAGGTCGATATCACAAGCTCTATACCTGATATCACCCTTGATAAGGTGGCCGAACAGATAAAAACCAGAGAAGGAAAGGAATTCAACGCGAATCTGGTTGAAAGCACCATCTCTAACCTTACCGATCACCTTGGTGATAAAGGCTATGCCTTCGTAAGAATAGACCCGCAATATAATAAAGGTGAGAATAACACGATGGATATCACCTATATGATATCTGAAGGCCCGCGCGTTTATGTTAATAAAATTAACATCATCGGCAATGCCCGTACTATGGATGAAGTCATCAGAAGAGAATTCAGGATAGCTGAAGGTGATCCATATAACGCATCCAAGATCAAACGCTCTAAACAAAGAATTGAAGCGCTTGGCTTCTTCTCAAAAGTTGATGTTGAGAATCAGGCGACAGATAAAGCTGATAAGGTTGATGTTAATCTTAAAGTTGCCGAACAATCTACCGGTGAACTTACCTTTGGCGCAGGTCTTTCCAGCGCGGATGGTGTTCTTGGTGATGTCAGCATAACCGAACGCAACCTGCTTGGTAAAGGCCAGTTCCTGAGGGCGAATTTCACTGTTGCCTCAACAAGGCAGGAGATAGATCTTTCCTTCACTGAACCTTACTTCATGGACAGGAACTTTGCGGCCGGTATCGATCTTTTCAATACCTCTAACCAAAGCGGCGGTAGCTTCAACAACTATACGTTTGATAGCTCCACCACTGGTTTCAGCCTGAGAGGAACTTATCCGTGGAATGAATATGTAAGCCACACCGTAAGATACACCCTGAGAAGCGATGAGGTTTCCAACCCTGCGGTAGGTGCATCTGCCTATGTACTTGAGCAGGTGGGTTCAAGGATGACCTCTTCCGTGGGCCAGACATTCTCCTACAACACGCTTGATAACCAGCTTTCACCAACTGCCGGCTGGCTGGCATCATTAAGCCAGGATGTTGCAGGTGTGGGTGGCGATGTGAATTACCTGAAACATGAAGGTAAGTTGAATTACTTCACCCCAGTATCTGAGGACTGGTCTGATGTGGTGCTGAAACTTTCTGCAAGGGCTGGTAATATACTTGGCCTTAACGGCGATAATGTTGCCATCAATGACAGGTTCTTCGTAGGCTCTACCATAATCAGGGGCTTTGATAACCAAGGTATCGGCCCGCGTGATAAGGTCACCAAAGATCCGCTTGGTGGTAATACTTACTACGCTGCTTCAACCGAAATGATGTTCCCGCTCGGCCTGCCTGAGGAGCTGGGAATAAAAGGTGCGGTGTTCGCTGATGCTGCAACGCTTTCCGATGTTGATACGGCACTTACCACCACCAATGTTCAGGATGATACTGCTATAAGGGCATCCGCGGGTGTTGGCGTGTTCTGGCGCTCGCCGGTCGGCCCGATCAGGGTTGATCTTGCAACGCCTATCCAGAAACAAAGCTACGATGAAACCCAGGTCGTAAGATTCAGTTTCGGAACCAAATTCTAATTTTTGAGGATAATTTATTATTATGAGATATTGCCTTTTACTGTTAAGCCTTGCGGTCATCGCAGGTTCTTCTTCCGTCCGTGCCGATGATAAATATGAGATAAAACGCATTGCCGTGGTTGATGTTAAACGCATCACCGATGAATCACTGGCCGCGAAGACCGCTCAGAAAGAAGTCGGCAAACTGAAAGATAAATATCTTGCCGAGATAAAAGCCGAAGACAAAAAACTTCAGGACAGGCAGAAGCAGCTGGTCGGTGAGAAGAAGGTTCTTTCCGCGGAAGCTTTCAACAAAAAGGTCCTGGAATTCAGGAAGCTGGTAGATGTCAAAAAGGCTGAAGCCGCAAAGAAACAAAAAGTTGTTGAGGCTGCTTACCTAAAATCACTGGAACTTATCCGCGATGAGACAATGAAAGTCATCGCCGAGATCGCAAAAGACAAAGAACTTGATCTGGTGATACCTTCCTCGCAATTACTATTCAGCAAACCTGCAACGGACATCACTCAGGAAACTCTGGGGATGCTGAATGAAAGGCTTACCAAGGTTGATATAAACGTTAAGTAGTTCTTTAAACTATACCATTAACATCCCGCCATTAACGTGAATTGTCTGGCCAGTGATATAAGCGGCCTCATCTGAGGCAAGGAAACATACGGCGGCGGCGACATCTTTTGGTTTGCCCATCACGCCCACAGGGATAACAGATAGCATTTTATTTTTCTGATCTTCAGTTAGTTTATCGGTCATTGCGGTCTCGATGAAACCAGGGGCGATGTTGTTTGCAGTAACGCCGCGTGATGCAAGCTCAGAGGCTATGGATTTTACTAAGCCCGCAACCCCTGCTTTTGATGCAACATAATTGGCCTGTCCCGGATTGCCCATAGTGCCGACGATAGAGCCGATAGTAATGATACGGCCATGGCGGTTCTTCATCATGCCGCGCATGCAGGATTTAATCAGTGTGAAGGTGGAGGTAAGGTTAACCTGTATCACTTCCTCAAAATCTTCCTCGCTCATGCGCATGGAGAGATTATCCTTGGTGATACCGGCATTACAGATTAGTATATCTATCTTGCCCATTTTCTCTTCCGCCGTGGCGGCAAGTTTTTTGATGGATTCTTTGTCTTTCAGGTTAGCGGTCTGAACATGCACGCGCTCACCCAGTGACTTTGCCAGCTCCTGTAATTTTTCTTCCCTTGTACCGGAGATGGTTATCTCGCAGCCCTGCGCGTGCAGAAGTCTTGCTATATCTTCACCGATACCACCGGTTGCGCCGGTAACCAAAGCCTTTTTACCCTGTAAACTGAACATCATATTCTCCTTGTTTCTGAGAGAGAAAATCGCAGTTAGAGTAAATAATGTCAATAAAAAAGCCCCGTAAATTATTACGGGGCTTTAAAAGTAAGAATTGCAAACCTTGCTATTGTCTAGCGACGGTTGCCCATCAGTTGAAGCAGATTGATGAACATATAGACAAAATCAAAGTATAGCTGCAGGGCGCCCAGTATAGCGGCTTTTGAACGGGCAGCGGCATCGCCGCCTACCATGAAATAGACCTGTTTTATCTTCTGGGTATCGTATGCGGTAAGTGCAACGGAAGCGACCACTGCAACGATGGAAGAGATAAACATTATCTGCGAGCTGCCGATGAATATATTAATGATGCTGGCAAGGAAAACACCCCAGATACCTATCATGGCAAAAGTGCCGAAAGAGGTAAGGTCTTTTTTGGTGGTGTAGCCGTATAAGCTCATGCTCATGAAGGTTGCGGCGGTAACGAAGAATGCGCGTGCTACCGATTCATGCGTATATTGCAGGAATATCGGGCAGACCATAAGCGATAAAAGCACCGCATAGCCATAGAAGGAAAGCTTTGCATTGGCTTCGCTCATTCGCATCATTTTTGGCATAACGGCAAAGGCCATCACCAGCGTGGCGATAAGCCATACTATGCTTAATGACATCACAACCGAAGTAAGCTGTGGGCTGCTGAGCACGAACCATGATACAAGGCCACTTAGGCCTAGGCCGGCTGCCATGTGGTTATATACTTTTATCATATGTGTACGCAGGCCCTGATCTATAGCAGCGCCTTGCGACTGGGTGCCTTGAGTGTAATCTCTAGGGCCGTTTGAAAAATCTACCATTTTCCCTCCTTTTGGGATTGTTTTAACTACGCTATTAATATATAGCTAATTTCATAATATTTCAAGTATAACAGGAAAAATTCAATTAGCGCAAGTAATGTCTGATATTAAAAAAAGTCTTTTACCTCAAGGGTTTCACGATCACCTGCCGCCGGAAGCGGCCGGAGAGATGCACCTTAATTCGGTAGTGGTGAACAGCCTGACGATGTTCGGCTATGAACTGGTACGCCCAGCGATGATGGAGTTTGAGGAAAGCTTAGACAAGGATTTCTCATCCGATTTCTTCAAGGTAACAGATACTATCTCCGGCAAAATGATGGTAATACGCAATGATATCACGCCGCAGATTGCGCGCGTTGTTAAAGATAGATACGGCGCAGAAGCCCAGACAAAAACCATCCGGCTTGCATATACCGGGCAGGTGATAAGAAAGACCGGCAAAGGTAAATTCACCGAGCGCCAGCTTACGCAAACCGGGTTCGAGCTGGTTTCCGATAACAGCGCAAAACGCGATGCGGAAATTTTATTTGTAGCGATAGAAGCTTATGAAAAAGCCGGGATGAAAGATTACACGGTCGATCTGTGTTATCCGAAACTTGCGCGGATATTACTTGAGGAAAAGAATTGTAACATCGCAGAAATTGCAGGTGTGGCAGCGCTTATAGAAGGGAAGGACATTCAGACATTAGCGGGCAATCCTAAATATTCCGACATAGTAAAAATAATAAAAATATCGGATGAGGCGAGTGATCTTAGATCTGGAATAGAAGTTTTAGGCAAGCTGGAAAAAGAGATATCATCAGATACGGTAAAGAAAATATTCACGCGGATAAAAGAGGTGATGGAAATTATTGCAAAGTCGGTGGCGGATATGAAAATATCGCTGAATCTACTGGAAGCTATGGGGTTTGAATACCATAACGGGCTTTGCTATTCGTTCATTTCCAAAAAGAATTTTGACGAGATAGGGCGTGGCGGCAGGTATAAGATATCATTGAGCAAAGAAAAGTCACTTTCGGCGGCGGGGTTCACGTTCCTGATAAATTCGATGCTGCGCAGTGCGGAGATAAATATCAAAAGCGAACAGAAAAATATAAGTTACGATGAAGGTTTTTCCGCTTCAAAGAATATCAGGGATAAAAATATAATAACAATTTTTGAATGAACGCGAAACCGAACATGAAGCAATATTCTGCGCTGAATCTGAAGACCATACCGTTCGATATAGGCAGGATACATTTTATCGGCATCGGCGGCATCGGGATGAGCGGCATTGCGGAGATATTGCATAATCTTGGCTATAAAGTTAGCGGCTCTGACCTTGCAGATAATTATAATGTGAAGCGGCTGCGCAATCTCGGTATAGAAGTTTTCATCGGGCATGATGCGAAGAATATCGATGGTGCTTCCATCATCGTTAAATCAACAGCAGTGCTGAATGTTAACCCGGAGATAATCGCGGCGCGGGAGAAGAAGATACCGATAGTGAAACGCTCGGAGATGCTTGCAGAACTTACAAAGTTAAAAGCAACGGTTGCTATCTCAGGTTCTCACGGAAAAACTACAACCACCTCCATCATCGGTCATATTTTTGATGTTGCAGAGCTGGAGCCTACCATAATAAATGGCGGCGTTATCAATAACCTTGATTCAAACGCGAAGCTTGGCGAGGGCGACTGGCTGGTTGCTGAAGCGGATGAGAGTGATGGTACGTTCATAAAAATTCCGGCAACTATCGGTGTTATCACGAATATCGACCCGGAACATATGGATTACTGGAAGGACCTCAGCTCGTTGCATGATGCGTTCGTGAGGTTCATCACGCAATTGCCGTTCTATGGTTACGGGGTGATGAATATAGACCACCCGGTAGTGCGCGAGATATACAAGAAAGTTGAGGATAGAAGGATATATACATATTCCATGAATGATGCGGCCGCTGATATCTGCTGTACAAGTTTTGTGCAGGAAAATAATAAATCGAAATTCAAAGCTACCATCTCGGCGGAGCTTTCCGGCACCAAGTCGCCTTTAGAGGCCGAGTTCGAGATACCGGCAGTGGGGATACATAATATATCCAATTCACTTTCGGCGATTGCGGTGGCGCTTGGGATAAAGATAAATATCGAGACCATCAAAAAAGCGCTGAGCACTTTCGGCGGGGTAAAAAGAAGATTTACGCTGGTAGGAAATGCACTGGGCGCGACCATCATAGATGATTACGCACACCACCCGGTTGAGATAGCAGCAACACTGAACGCTGCACGGCAATATATAGATGGCAAAGGCGGCAGGGTGATAGCAGTGATGCAGCCACACAGATATACGAGGTTGGAACATTTATTTGCTGGTTTCAGCGAATGTTTTACCGATGCCGATGAGGTAATGATATTGCCTGTATATTCCGCAGGAGAAGCTGCAATTGCCGGCGTTGATAATATAACTTTAGCAAAAGCCGTAGCGGCTAAAGGAAAAAAGGTACGAGCGATCGAAAATGATACAGATCTGCCAGTGAAACTGAAAGATGTTATAAAACAAGGGGATGTTATAGTGTGCATGGGCGCCGGGAGCATCACTTATATGGCCGCAAAACTACAGTCTCAACTAACCTCCGGTTGAAACCTTCCGTAAAATTTATTATAATGATATGATGGAAGAGAAGAAAACCAAAAAAGCTAAACTTGAGGAAGCTTTAAGACAGAATTTACTGCGTCGCAAGGAATCTACGAAGAGCCAGAATTTAGCAGATAGGAATTCAATTAATAAGGACAAGCGGTCTTAAATGTTTTGGTCAAAAAATCCGCATACAAAAGCCGAGCAGATCGCCAAGAACAAAGAGCGTGATATAAGGGTTCGCGCCCACCAGCTTCACATGAAAATGTCGGAACAGCAGGAAGCGATAGCGGAACAATCCATGGGCCATGCCGAAAATCCCAATGCCAGCGAGGGCCTTGATGAAGATGCCGGTAGCCAGGTTGGAAGAGAGGTGCAGAAGGCAAAGGAATTCGTTCACGGCAGAAGCAAACAGTTAAAAAGCATGCGCTCCCGCATAAGGTCCGGCAGAAGAAAAGCCAGCTCCCGCGGCCGTTCACTTGGATTCTAAAATGAAACTTTCCGAATTTGATTATGAGTTGCCCGATGAGCTGATCGCTACAAAACCTCTGGAAAAACGCGATGAATCTAAACTGCTGGTGTTTGATGGAGAGGAGATGCGGGATGATGTTTTTAAGAACCTTCCCGACATGTTACAGAAGAATGATATTTTGGTTTTAAATAATACGAAAGTTATCCCTGCCCGTCTGCCGGGGAGCTGCAATGGTGGTAAGGTCGAGATAACTCTTATCAAAAGGATAAAGTCTGATTCAGAGATATGGGAAGTTCTGGCAAAGCCCGCTAAACGGCTTCTGGAGAGAAAGAAGTTTATTATAGATGATGATTTCTATGCCGAGATACTGGAACGAAAACAAAGTGGTTCGGTGATATTACGGTTCAACCATACCGGAAATAAATTCTTCGAGATGCTGGATAAATACGGGTTCATGCCGCTGCCGCCTTATATAGCAAAAAAACGCAAGGCTGATGAAAGTGATAATACGACATACCAGACAGTTTATGCCAATGATAAGAATTCCGGCTCGGTAGCAGCGCCAACAGCAGGACTGCATTTCACCGATGATCTGATGCAGCGCATAAAAGCAAAGGGAGTGGAGGTGGCTTTTGTAACGCTTCATGTGGGCGCAGGAACTTTCCTACCAGTGCGTGTGGATAATATAAAAGACCACAAGATGCACAGCGAGTATTATGAGATAACTGATGAAACGGCGTGGAAAGTAAATGCTGCACGTGCAAATGGCGGAAGGGTTATAGCAGTCGGGACCACCAGTTTGCGGACGCTGGAATCGGCTGCGGTTGACGGAAAGATAAGCGCGCAGACAGGTGAGACAGATATTTTCATTTCGCCGGGATATGAATTCAAAATTGTTGATGCGCTGGTCACAAATTTCCACCTTCCCAGATCAACATTGTTCATTCTGGTATCGGCACTGATGGGGCTTACAAATATGAAAAGACTTTATTCGCATGCGATAGAAAAAGAATACAGGTTTTTCTCATACGGTGATGCCAGCCTGTTGCTTAGGAAAAAAGTTGTAAAATAGTATCATTTTGGGCTGCGGAAAGCAGAAAAACCCGCAAAAATCCTTATATTTATTGTTGTTATCGCCAATCTCCAATTAACTGGAAAATCATATCAGCTAGAGCAATGTTCCGCCGCGTAAAAAGATTTTTCCTGACACTTCCCATCCGCCAGAAGATACTGGCGATAATTTTCTTTTGCAGTTTTATAGCGCTTCTTACATCGCTGATATTCTTCATCTTCTTTTCCACCATCCGGCTACGCGAGAATCTGGTACAGGAGATGAATGTTCTGGCCGAGATAATAGGTAACCGCAGCACCGCCGCCATAGAATTCCTTGACCAGAAGACCGCCTATGAGAATCTGGCGGCATTATCGGCAAGAAGGTCGGTAGTGACGGCATGCATATATGATTCCGAGGATACGAATTTTGCAGCATATGCAAAGGCCGGCGGCACCCCGGAATGCCCGAAAGCCTCATTCCCTAAAAGCGAATTCATGGATAACAGGCTTTATGTTTACAAGGATATATTTGTAAATAAGGAAAGGATAGGTTCGATAGTTGTTATCTCTGAACTGAAGGAGATCAGGAAATCATACCAGCGGTATTTTTTCTATAGCATAATCTCGATAGTATTTGGCGGCTTCATCGCTCTGGTCATTTCCACAAGGCTTGCGAAAGTTATCGATAAGCCGATAAAAAGCCTTTATCTGGCCGCAAAGGCGGTGACCGACCGGGGCGATTATAACGTAACGGTAAGAAAGAAAAGTGACGATGAACTGGGCGTTCTGGTTGATGCCTTCAATGAGATGCTGTTCCAGATAAATATCCGCGAGAAGGAAATCCGCGAAGCGAACCTGAATCTTGAGGACAAGGTGAAACAGAGAACGGTAGAATTCGAGCGCGCCAAGATACAGGCGGAGAAGGCCAACGAAAGTAAATCGGAATTCCTTGCCAATATGAGTCACGAACTTAGAACGCCGATGCATGCGGTGTTGAGTTTCGCGGAATTCGGCAATAGTGAATCTGCCACCGCCTCGCGTGAGGATATGCAGAAATATTTCAGCAAGATAGAAAATAGCGGCAAGCGCCTGCTTTCCCTGCTTAATAACCTGCTGGATCTTTCCAAGCTGGAAGCCGGCAAGATGAATTTCAACATTCGCCGTAATAACATATTACTGCCGCTCAATTCGGTGCTTTCAGAGGTGCAGAAGCTTCTTGAGGACAAAAAACTCACCGTGGAAGTTACAAAAACAGAAGAGAAAATGATCGCCGATTTCGATCAGGAAAAAATAATACAGGTATTCTACAACCTTATCTCTAACGCCATAAAATTCTCGAAACCGGAAGGCGTGATAAAGATAGATGTACGCTATACCGAAGAGAGATCATTCCTGGTGGTATCTATCGAGGATAAGGGCATAGGCATCCCTGAGGGCGAGCTGGACAGGGTGTTCGATAAATTCATCCAGAGCAGCAAGACCAAGACCGGCGCCGGCGGAACAGGCCTCGGCCTTTCTATCTGCAAGGAAATAATAAAGGGCAATGGTGGCGATATCTGGGCGAGGAATTCGGAAGATGGCGGCGCGATTTTTTCATTTACACTGCCCGCAAACGCTATAATATAAAGGAAAAATATGGTTATGGAAAACAGCAATCAGATCAAAAAAGCCGTTGATGAAAGCAATGTTTCAACGCGGGCACCTTTCATTGTTTGCATTGATGATGAGGAGACCAATCTCGAGATACTAGAGATACATCTGAAAAAAGCCGGGCTGGAATGTAAGGCTATCGCCTATTCCGAGATAGGTCTGGATTACATAAAGGAAAATTTCGACAGGATAGATGTTATAATACTTGATATAATGATGCCGGGTATGGATGGCATTACACTGTTAAAACATTTAAAGGCTGACCCGAAGACCGAAGCTATCCCCGTTATAATGCAGACCGCCATGACCGGCGAGCAGAAGACTATTGAAGGCATCGAGGCCGGTGCGTATTATTACATCACCAAGCCATATTCCCACGCGGTACTTGTTTCAGTGGTGAAATCAGCATTGCGCGAAAAAAGGGAATCTGACGGACTCAAGACCGAGGTCTCAAGTCTGCAGAATGTCGCAGAGAATTTCCGTTCATGCAGTTTTGAGCTGAAAACTTTTTCCGAAGCGAGAAGGGTTGCCAATTACATCTCCCGCTTCAGCGCCGACCCGAATAAATATATAGTGGGCCTTACCGCACTGCTGGTGAACGCCATAGAACACGGCAATCTCAACATGGGTTTTGAATCCAAGCAGAAACTTCTGCTAGAGAATAATTACGAGGAAGAGATAAATAAAAGAATGCAGAACCCGGTCTTTGCTGACAAGAGGGTTACCGTGGAAATGCATCGCCGCGACCCGGAGGGGATATATGCAGTGGTGATAAAAGATGAAGGCAAAGGCTTTAACTGGCAGGACTACATGGATTTTGACCCTAACCGCATGACCGACCCGAATGGTCGCGGTATCGCAATGGCGAACATAATGCTGCCCGGCGCCGTTGAATATTGGGGCAGGGGCAATATGGTGATATATAAGATGCCGATAAAAGGCGTTGATGTAAATGCCGTGCCTGCCCAGAAAAAAACCAACCGAAACTAGGAGAATAATATGCACCCGTTAATCGCACTTCTTGATCTGCTGATCAGCCTTTATTCAACTGCCGTATTCGTATATGTGTTGATACAGCTGCTGGCATATTTTAATATAATCAACATGAACCAGCCCTTTGTTATCACTGTGAATAGGTTCCTGAGCGGCCTGATAGAACCGGCGCTGATGAGAATAAGGAAATATGTGCGCCCTTATAACAATATGGATTTCGCGCCGCTGATATTGCTTATCGGTCTTTATTTCATTCAGTATTGCCTGAGATATTATTCCTAAATTTGTTATTCCGGACTTCAAGTCCGGAATCCAGCCACGACGATATGTGGTTGCGGGTTGGCTGGATACCGGAGTCTAGCTCCGGTATGACAGTCTTTTTTTTGCTAGCGTGAGTTGGGGAAATTTTTACGCGCTTTCCTGAAGGTTAGTTCAGAAGGCTCTATCTTCTCGTTTATCGTTACAGATGAAAAATTGGTTTGCGTGTTGTTCCCCTCATAATCAACTCTGCCGACCGAGAATAATTCAAGCGGCATCTTTTTGAATTTCAGGATAAGGCCGCTTATCTCACGCACTTCTTCTGCTCTGTTCAGTAAATAAACAGTAAAGCTTTTTCCCTCATCAGTAACATTGGTGACAGTCATTATATCGTTATTCTCAAGAGTAAGATCGTTGTAGAGCAGCACTTTCAGCGGGTTATCAGGGGCTTCGCCGCGGGTGACCTCGTCAAGGTCGTGATCATACTGGGTAAGATCATCATCGTTCACATAGTAATCTATGCGGTAGGGTTCGGCGTAGCTCATCTTGAGCTGGCCGGGTTTTGAGATCATGATCTTGCCACTGCTCACCATAGTGCTGCCGGGATTTATCTGCACGAAATTTGCTTTGATGGTTCTTACCTTTGCAAGGTAATCCTGTGCCTGATCTAAAAGTTCATGCTGGTGGGAGTTCAGGGAAATAGCTTGTTCAGCGCTCGCCAAATGCGCAAAAAATAATATCAGTGCAGCGACGGAGAGAAATTTTTTCATAATATCTTATTCAGGAATTTTTTGAGGTCGGCCTCGCTGACATCTTTTTTGATAAAGCTTTTGCCGATATCTTTTGCGAGGATGAATACCAGTTTGTTTGAAGAAACCTTTTTATCCTGCTGCATGAATTTTATCATCTGCTGCGCGGTTATCTTCTTTTTAAGCTGCGAAGCGCGGGTCTTCATGCCTTTGGCCTTCAGCAGCTTTTCTATCCTGTCGGCGCGGCCCTTCGGGCACAGGCCCAGATATTCCGAGAAACGGAAGGCCATCACCATGCCGATGGCAACACCTTCCCCATGCAGCAGGGTGCCGTCATAGCCGAATATCCCTTCCAGTGCGTGGCCGAAAGTATGGCCGAGATTGAGCAATGCGCGAATGTCATTTTCCTTCTCATCTGCGGCAACTATCTTTGCCTTGGCCTCGCAGGAGGTCTTTATCATTTTTGTTATGTTGGAAAAATCCTTTTCCTTTTCCAGGAACTCGTAGAATTTTTTGTCGGAGATAAGGCCGTATTTTAAAACCTCCGCATAGCCCGCAAGGAATTCCCGGTGCGGAAGGCTGCGGAGCAGGCTGGTATCGGCAAGTACCAGTTTCGGCTGGTAGAAACTGCCGACAAGGTTCTTTCCGTATTTCAGATTTATCCCGGTCTTGCCGCCGACGGAGCTATCTACCATTGAAAGCAAAGTTGTGGGTATCTGGATGAAATTAACGCCGCGCAGCAGAATGCTTGCCGCAAAACCGCTTATATCACCAACCACCCCGCCGCCAAGGGCGATGATGGTAGACTTCCTTTCGGGACGGGACTTGAATATCTCGTTGATGATATTTTCAAGCTGCAAAAAATTCTTGGACTTTTCCCCGGCCGGAATAATTATTGAACTAGCCTCAAAACCGGCTTTTTTCAATGATCTCTCAAGAGGTTTTAAATATAATTTTGCAACATTGCTGTCGGTGATTATATAAATTTTGCTTTTCTCAGGAACAACTTTTGCGATATATTCCCCGGAATCATCCAGTAATTTATTGCCGATGATTATATCGTAGGAATGGGCAGCAAGTTTTATGTTTATTTTTATGTTCTTATTCATAAGGTGATATTAGCGGTGGTTAACAATTTTGCAAGCCCGACTCATTTTTTGGAAAGCGCCTTTTCTACCAGCCCCACCAGCTTAGAGGCTATCTCGCGCTGGTTGCCTATATCGGTATAGGCGCAGACATCAGCCTGTTCGTAATATTGTTCGCGGGCGGACATCATCTCTACTATCTTGCCAAGCTTATCTTTCGTGCCTTCAAGCAATGGCCTGTCCTTGCGGACGCTTACGCGGTTATAGATGGATTCCGCCGAGCTGCGTAGCCATACTGATATTGCTTTTTCCTTTATCATTTTTCTGGTATTGGGATTTAAAAATGCACCGCCGCCGAGGGCTATCACCATTATCTCGTTGCTGTTCAGCAATTCCCTTATTTTTGTTTCTTCCATGTGGCGGAATTTCTCCTCGCCGACATTTTCGAATATCCAGTTAACGCTGTGGCAGATCTCGTTCTCGATCAGGATATCAATATCAACAAAGGGAACTTTCAGCAATCCGGCCATCTTTTTGCCATAGGTGGTCTTGCCCACACCCATCATCCCGACCAGAACGACAGGTTTGTTTATTTTGGATGTTGCTGCATTTTCCATAATGTTATAATAACGGTACTGAATAAAATTAAAAGACTGTAAAAATGAAAAAACTTATATTTTTGATAATTATCCTGCTTGTTGTAGCGGGGATAATAATGAAACTGGATATAAAACCGCCGGTAAAAGATGTTGTGAAACAGGTGAATATGAGCCAGCCCGCAAGTCCGCCGGCTGTTCCAGTGAATTCACCGCCAAGCCAAAATGCAGCTGAGTGATCATATAGGAAGTTTTCTAGAGATGATGCGTGCCGAGCGCGGATCAGCCCGCAATACTATAGATTCATATAAAAAAGACCTTGAACAGGCCGCGGATTTCCTTGGCAGTAAGGATGTTGCAACAATGATACCGCAGGACATTTCTGGTTTCATAAGTTATAATTCCAAAAATTATTCCAAATCCTCGATATGCAGGAAGATATCGGCCCTAAAACAGTTCTTCCGGTTCCTGAAAAGCGAGAATCTTATAAAAGAAGACCCGACAAGGCTGGTAGAATTACCTAAGAAAGATAAACTACTGCCGGATTTCCTCACCGATATTGAAGTTGCCGCCCTGCTTTCTGAGGCGGAGAGGGATAAGGACCCGAGAGGTTACCGGATGGTGGCGCTGATAAAGATACTTGCCGGTTCTGGGCTGCGCATATCGGAGGTTATAAGCCTTAAGAAAAATAATATACAGAGTTCGGTGATAGATGGCGCCACACAGAATTACCTACTCATCCGCGGCAAGGGTGATAAGGAAAGGATAGCCCCGCTGCCTGATTCATCATATCAGGCGATAAGGAAATATCTGGAGTTCCGGGAGGAATTCCTGACTCCGGTGCAGAAATTAAAGGATAAGAACTTTGCCGGTGATAGCTGGCTTTTCCCATCCAAAAGCAAGGCCGGGCATATCACAAGGCAGCAGGTCGCCAATATGTTGAAACTCTATGCCATAAAAGCGGGCATGGACCCGGATAAGATATCGCCGCATATATTGCGCCATAGTTTTGCCACTAATATACTGCAAAAGGGGCTGGACCTGCGGGTTTTACAGGAGATCCTCGGCCATTCCGACATATCCACCACCCAGATATATACCGAGACCAATCCTGTCCGGATGAAAAGTTTTGTGGAAAAACACCACCCGCTGGCAAAGAAACAGTAAATTATTTCCTGAAAAAGATGCTGCGTAATTTTGTGGATTGCTGAAGTTTTTCGGGAGTAAGATTATTGGTCTCGGAAGTACCAAGCAATACCGGAGCTCCTATTTTTGCCACTTCACAGAGTTTTGCCAGAATGCTCCTTTTAGTCTTGTCATCAAAATAAATAAGTACATAACGGCAGAAGATGCAATCGAACATATCCTGAAAATGCAATTCTTCTATCAGGTTCTGCTGGGTAAATCTTATATATTGTTTTACCTCGTCCTTTATCTTCCATTGATTTTCGGCGATTTTATCGAAATATTTATCAGCCAGCCATTCCGGCAGTCCGCGTTGTATCTCGAACGTGTTATAGATGCCGCTGGTGGCTTTTTCGAGGATCGCGGTGGAAAGGTCCGATGCGATTATCTCAAATCTTTTGCCTTGGAGTTTTTCTATATTTTCGAGCAGCGTTATTGCAATTGAATAAGGTTCCTGCCCGCTGGAACAGGCGGCGCTCCATATCTTTATGGTGTCGCCCTCGCAATTTTCCACCATTTGCGGGATGATATCATCTTTAAATATCTTGTATAATTTCTGGTCCCTGAAGAAGTGGGTCTCGTTGGTGAGCATGGCATCAAGACATTCGGATATCATCTTTTTATCATCATCCTTTATCTTTTGGATAAGATCGCTGAGGCCGCCGAGCTTATGTTTTTTTATTACCGGGGTAAGCCTTGTATCGATCAGGTAAGCTTTGTCATCGCCGATAAGCATACCGCATTTATGGAAGAAATAATCTTTCAGGAACGCTGCGTGGTGTGGCAGTATCTGCATCTTGAAATTCTCACGCACTTTTCCGAATGAATATTCTTTGATGAACCGGGCGATATCATCAAGCGGCAATATCTCGGTGCAAATACCGGCCTTCGCCACGGCACCGGGCATTCCCCAGACAACGCTACTTTCCTTATCCTGTGCGATGACAACGCCGCCAGCGGCGATTATTGCTTTGGCGCCTTCAAGCCCGTCACTGCCGATGCCGGTTAAAACTATGGCCATAACATTTTTGCCATAAGCGGCGGCGGCGGACTTAAACATAGGATCGACCGCCGGTTTGCAGAAATTTACGGGTGGTGAGTTATCAAGGGTGGTATATTTGCTGGAACCTTTGGAGGTCACTGTTAAATGTTTGTTACTGGGGGCGAAATATACAACACCGCTTTCGATAAGTTTTTTATCTTTAGCTATAACTATTTTCCTGCCGCTGGTCTGCTCTATTCTGGCGGCAAATGATTCATCGAATTTTTCGGGTATGTGCTGGGTGATAAGAATTGGTATATCTATTATGCAGTTCTTCAGATCCTCGAATAATTTAGATAATGCCTGCAGCCCACCGGTGGAGGAGCCTATCACGATGACATTGGGTGATTGTATCAGCGCCTTTGATCTTAACTGGATATCTTTCATGCTCTAAGCTGTTTCTTCAGCCGTTATTTTTTCAGAATATACTTACGGCTGCAATAAGGGCAGGTTATCTCATTATCCCCGGCCGGGAATGTAAGGTAAACCCGCGGGTGGCCCATGCTGCCATTGCCGCCGTCGCAGGAAACTTCCTTGTTCTGCACTTCTATGATCTCGAAATCTAACACTTTAAAAAGCCTGATTAATAGTCTATTTTAATAGTCTGTAACCTAACCCAAAGTCAATAAATGTTTGGTAAGAACCCGAAAAGACCGCCTGTAAATAGTGATGGAAGAACTCTGGATGTACAGGAGATATTCGCCACCATTCAGGGAGAAGGCCCTAATACCGGCACGCCTTCGGTGTTCCTGCGGCTTGGCGGGTGCAATCTTGCATGTGAGTTTTGTGACACGGAGTTTGAGAGTTTTGCGGGCCATGCCTGCGATGATGTCATTAATGAAGTGAAAAGACTGGCGCTTAATTCTGTAGGTAAAAAAGTTGTTGAATTGGTTGTCATCACTGGCGGTGAGCCGTTCCGGCAGAATATAGAGTATCTGTGCGAAAAGTTGATAGCAGAAGGATTTAAGGTGCAGATAGAGACCAACGGCACTTTATATCGCCCAGTAGCGAAAGAGGTTGAGATAATCTGTTCGCCGAAAAATACCAATGGTTATGCTATCATAAGGGAAGATCTGCTGGAGAGAGTAAATGCGTTCAAATTCATAATTTCCGCGCATGATGATAAATATAAAACGGTCGCCGAAGTAGGGCAGAGCAAATTTAATACCCCGGTATATATCCAGCCGATGGATGAATATAATGAAATAAAAAATAAGGAAAATCTGGAACTGGTGAAAAAACTGGCGATGGATAATGGCTACAGGATAAGCCTGCAGACCCACAAAATTATCGGTGTTGCCTAAACATTTAAAAGTTTTATCTGCTTATCATATTCATAAAAATATAACAGATTGCGAAGCCTTATTCCGCGTTCGCTTTTTAATTCAGGGTCGCTGTTCAGTATCATTTTAACATCATCACGGGCGGTGAAGAGAAGGTCTTTATGCTCCGGCAAGATCGCGAAAATAAAATCAGGGAAGCCACTTTGCTTAACGCCGATAAGATCGCCGCTGCCGCGGATGGCAAGATCTTCCTCGGCAATGCGGAAGCCGTCATTGGTCTCTTTTAATATACTCAGGCGCTGCTTGCCGGTGTCAGTGGTGTTATCGCTGAATAATAATATGCAGCTAGATCTTCTATCGCTTCTGCCGACTCTTCCTCTTAGCTGGTGAAGCTGCGCGAGGCCGAATTTTTCGGATTGCTCTATTACCATTATGGTTGCTTCTGGCACATCAACGCCTACTTCGATAACAGTGGTGGCAACAAGGATCTTTGCTTTGCCATCGCGGAATTTATTTATGGCATCTTCCTTATCTTTCGGTTTCATCTGGCCGTGAACGATAGAAACTTTTTCACCGAATATTTTTTTAAGCGATCTGTAACGTGCCTCTACCGAAGCATTTACATTCTCCGGATTTTCGCTTTCATTGGCAATTATCAGCGGGCATACCCAATATACGCGGTTATCTTCCTTTATGGCCCTGGTGATGCCTTCTATTACTTCATCAGTACGGGAAAGTGCAAGTGCGCGGGTAGCGATATTCTGGCGGCCGGATGGTTTTTCGGTGAGGGAGGAAACCTCAAGGTCACCATAAATGGTCATGGCAAGAGTGCGCGGTATGGGAGTTGCACTCATCAAAAGTGCGTGGGTGTTCTCGCCTTTCTGCGCCAGCTCCATTCTTTGCTTTACGCCGAAGCGGTGCTGTTCATCTATTACCAGAAATGAGAGATTCTTGTAATTCACTTTTTCCTGTAACAGCGCATGAGTGCCGACTATTATCTGGTATTTTCCCTCTGATATTTCCTGCTGTATCTTATTTTTCTGCGCTGCTTTTAAACTGCCAGTGAGCAGGCAGGCCTTTATGTTATTTTTGATGAAGAATTCTCCTGCAAGTATCTTACTTACAGATTCAAACTGCTGGCGCGCGAGTATCTCGGTGGGAAGGATGAAGGCGGTCTGGTGCCCGGCCTCTACCGCATCCATTATGGCAAGTATCGCAACTATCGTTTTGCCACTTCCAACATCACCCTGTAACAGGCGGAACATTCTGTTGCCTGATCTGAAATCGGCTAAAATTTCCTTGAGGATAGCTCTTTGTCCCTCGGTGAGTTTGAAGGGAAGATTTTTTAAAGTTTCTTTTATAAAAATATTTTTGGTATCTATGATAATGCCTTTCTGTTTTACTATAGAGCGGCGGGTGATGGAGAGTGCAAGCTGGTTTGCGAGTATCTCATCATAGGCAAGGCGTTTGCGGTGGCTGGTATAGATATCAAGGTCTTCCGGGTTTTGGGGTGAGTGAATTTTCCTGATTGAATCGGAAAAACTATCAAAATTATTTGCTTTGAGGAAATTAACCTCACACCATTCTTCCAGAGCCGGCATGCTACCCAAAATATTATTACAGAGTTTATTTAATAATTTATTATTTATACCGAGTGTTAGTGGATATACCGGTTCAAACTCCGGTATCTTCGCAGAATCAGCGGTCTTGGCGAGATAATAGGGGTGAACTATCTGCACGCGGTTATTAAATCTTTCTACCTTACCGGAGATGGTTATGGAGCTGTCTATCTTAAAATTTTTTTCGATGAAATCTTTTATGGCGTTGAAATAAACTATGGTCAGGAAACCGGTCTTATTGCTGCATAGAATATTATAGATAAGTTTTCCGCCGATGCGTTTCTGTTCTATCTTATCGACATCGACGGTGGTGATTATCTCGGTGCCGTTGGGAATTAAAAGCAGGTTAGGTTCGCGCTGCCTTTTTATGAGGCTGTGCGGGATATGGGTGATGATATCCTTGAATAAAGGTTCCTCCCTTTCGCTGTTGCGGAAAAGATTATTGAGGTTCGCTTTTGTTTTAGGGCCAACGCCGCTGAGGCTGGAAACTGGTTTGAAAAAATAATTTAGCGTTTGCGGGCGCATCATCCGTTGATTATTTTATCATACAGCACCGAAAGATCCGTAAGCGGCCTTGCGCCTAAATATTTTATTACCTCGGTTGCGGTATAGGAAGCGATCTTGCCGGATATCTCGGCATCATGGCCGTTAGCAAGCCCAAACAGGAAGCCCGCGGCATAGCAATCACCTGCGCCGGTAACATCATATACGGCAGGGGTCTTCACCGGTTCGATATCATGCAATTTGCCATCAACTATAACATAAGAGCCGTTCTCGCTTTTGGTGATACATTTGATTCCCGGCGTCTCGGTGAATTTATGGAGTAGCCTTTTTATGTCCTCACCACCGTAAAGGGCTGCGGCCTCATGTTCGTTGGCGAATAATATATCGACCGAGGATTCAACTATTTTCGTGAAATCTTCCTTGTGCCTTTGTACGCAGAACGGGTCTGAAAGGCTGAAGGCAAATTTTACGCCGTGTTTTTTGGCTATCTCAGCCGCCTTAAGAACGGCAGCGCGGGAATTCTTGTTATCGAATAAATAGCCTTCGGCCATTATTATTTCGGCTGACTTTATTACTTCTTCATTGATATCGCTTTCATCTATCACCACTTTCGGGTCAAGATAGGTGGCCATGGTGCGTTCAACACGCTTGCGGCCCATAAAACCTTCTTCCTCGGTGACGAGTATCACGCATTTGGAGGTTGAAAGACCTGCGCTAGTTGTCTGTGATATGAATTGCGCACCTACATTCTCAAGCTCTTTTTTAAATACGCGCCCGGCGAAATCATCGCGGGTCTTGCCGATGAAGGCACTTCTGCCGCCAAGCATTGAGAATGCTGCAACGGTGTTAGCGGTGGAACCGCCCGAACATTCGGTGGCAGAGCCAAGATTCTCATAGAGTTTCTGGGCAGTATCGAAATCCACAAGCTTCATCGAGCCGGTCTCAAGTTGGTTATCTTTCAGGAATTGTGATGGTTTATATGAAAGAACATCAAGTATCGCGCTGCCTATCCCGATCAGCTGGTATTTTTTCTCGGCCATAATATTTTCATTTTTGATTTAAAAACAGAGAATAGAGGTAACTTTATAAAATTAAAGAATTTTATAACTTGATAGAGAAAAAAATATTAATTAGTATCGTTCTATGAACCCGCATGAAAATTTATCGTTAAATAAACAGGATTATTCCGAGGTTGACCAGTTCTTCAAGACCATCGGCGAGGTTTCGGCTGAAATCGGTATTCCTCCTCATGTGCTGCGGTTCTGGGAAAGCAAGTTCTTCCGGATAAAACCCCATAAGAGAAAAGGCGGCCACCGTTATTACAGCAAGGCCGACATAGATATCATCTACCAGATCAGAAAGCTCCTGTATGATGAGGGTTATACCATAAAAGGCGCGCAGAAATATTTAAGGGAAAAGGGCTATATGCAAAGTAACTCAGCGGTTAACCAACCCAACCTGTTCCTGGATGAGAACAGGAGCCAGTCCAATAACAGCACACAAGAGCTGCAAATGGACCGTGACAGACCGGTATTTCAGGAAAACATTTTTAATCACCCGGAAAGAAAGGTAGAACAGCCTGACCATGATGCGGTGAAACTTCTGTTAAAAGAGCTGGAATCAATAAAACAAATCCTCGACAAAAAATAGATCAATGACAGCAAAGAAAAAAATTCTGGTAGTTGAAGATAACGAGCTTAA
The DNA here is from genome assembly GCA_964424715.1 of uncultured Rickettsiales bacterium. Lineage (GTDB taxonomy): Bacteria > Pseudomonadota > Alphaproteobacteria > Rickettsiales > UBA8987 > JAMHZE01. The sequence goes on from CAYRJW010000001.1 coordinate 43,679, forward strand.
CCTCAAGCTGTTCACCGA
>CAYRJW010000001.1:43706-72185 GCA_964424715.1 uncultured Rickettsiales bacterium
CTGCTGGAGGCCAATGATTATTCCGTGATACAGGACAAGAACGGCCAGAGCGTCATGCAGATATGCGCGCGTGAAAAGCCTGATCTTATAGTCATGGATATACAATTGCCGAACATCTCCGGCATAGATCTTATCGAAAGGTTGCGCATAGATGAGATATTCAAAAAAATTCCCATCATCGCCGTTACCGCCTTCACCATGCATGATGACAGGGTGAATATAATGAATTCCGGCGCGGATGAATATATATCAAAGCCTATCTCGATAGTTAAATTTATAGAAATGATCAAAAAATTTTGTGGTTAGAAAATGGCAGGAAAAGTTTTAGTAGTAGATGATCTGGAGCAGAACTTACGGCTTTTAGAGGCAAAACTGAAAATGGAGTATTACACCGTTTACACCGCCACTAACGGCTTTGACTGCATAAAGCTCGCAAAGGAAAAACTGCCCGATATCATCCTGCTGGATGTGATGATGCCGGAGATAGACGGTTTCCAGACCTGCCGTAAACTGAAAGATGACCCGGTAACGGCATCTATCCCGGTTGTAATGGTAACGGCACTTACCGAGCAGGAAGACAAGATACGCGGCCTTGAATCCGGCGCTGATGATTTCATCACCAAGCCTATAGATGAGTTCCACCTGTTCGTAAGGGTGCGGTCGCTTATCAGGATAAAGGAACTTTTCGATGAGCTGAAACTGCGTGATAAGACCAATAACAGCCTCGGCACCGCGGCAAAACTTTTCTCATCGGTGGATATAAGATCTACCATAGTTATCATCAATGATGATGTTTTCCAGGTCAGGAAAATGAAAGAACGCTTCGATAAGGACGGTCACAGGGTGATAATCCATAACCCGGCGGAACCCATAGAAAAACTCCAGAACATAGATTTTGACATGGCAGTGGTAAGCACCATGATGGAAGACAGTAACGGTCTGCGCCTTGCGGTTGAGATAAAGGGGATGGAGAATAAAAAGAAGGTTCCTGTGCTTATAATGGTTGATGAAAGCAACAAGGAAGTAATGTTAAAAGGCCTGCAGGTCGGGATAGATGATTATATAATAGAACCTCTCGATATAAACGAGCTTATGGCAAGAACCCGCACATTATTGCGCCGTAAGAAGATACAGGATGTTCTGCGTGTAGGCATTGAAGATAGTATCAACGCATCGGTAATAGATTCACTCACAAGGTTATATAACCGCAGATATCTTGAGCAGCATCTGGGGACGATATTCCGTGAATCACTGCAGCGGAAAGATAGTCTCGTTCTGCTTACCATCGATATCGATAATTTCAAACAGGTGAATGATAAGCCCGGCTGGGGACACCATATCGGCGATGAGGTGCTCAAAGAGGTAGCGGTGCGCATAAAAGAATGTATCCGTGATAACGATCTTGCGGTAAGGCATGGCGGTGAGGAATTCATAGCGGTTCTCACTAACACAAATTTTGAGGCAGGCACCATAGTTGCAGAAAGGATAAGAAGAAGTATAGCGGAAAAACCTATCGCCATCTCGGCCGAGCCGGGATTTGTTAACTGTACGGTAAGTATAGGCGATGCCGCAATGCACCAGGATGGTGATAGTCCGGAAGACCTTATCAACAGGTCGGATGAGATGCTTTATAAAGCCAAAACTACGGGGAAAAATAAAGTAGTCACTGCGCAATGAGGAAACTGGACAAAGAAGAATTCTATAAAAGATTATACAGCTTAAAGGAAAAAGCATTCTCCTTTATCTATGAGGCGGAATCTGTCCTGAACCGGATAGTATTGCTTGCACTGCTGTTATTATTCCTTATCTGGATAAATCTTGGCAACATAGTTGATCTGCTGGTGAGCGAGAGCAGGATAAAACAGAACATCTCCGGTAAACTCACCGAGATAACCGGCAAGAAGGCCGATATAAGCGGCGATGTCATATTCAGAAGCGAACCCGAGCCGATAGCGGTCATAAGTAAGGCGGTGATAGCGAATGATTCCAAGCTTACGAAAAATAATTTCTTCGAGGCCGAGACCATAAAGATCAGGCCGAAGATATTAAGCGCGCTGATGGGGAATTCCGACTTCAACGATATATATTTTGAGAATGTTAAGATAAATGTGGATTCCGGGATAGAGAATAAAAGCGGGATATTCGAGGTTCTGACGAAAACCTTTTCGAGGTTCGGGAAGTTTCGTGACAAGAAGATAATCTTTAAAAATCTTCAGGTTAATTTCTACAAGAAAAATCCCCTGAACGATAAAAAACCGGTGGTGAGAAGTTATAATTTTCCTGAGCTGGAACTGAACCCTAATCCCTCTAACAGTAAGGTAGCTTTTGAGTTCAAGGGTAGCCTGAGTTCTCAGAAACTTCAGGAGAATTATTTTTTCGATATAGGTCTGGGTGAAGGTTTCGGCGTGCCATCATCATATAAAGGCAGGTTATATTCTACCTCTACCGATCTGAATTTTGCCGGGCAGATAGATACAAAAGATAAGAACGTAAAATTCTCCGGCAATCTGGAAGGCAAGGCCAGCGGCGTATCTAAAAAGATATTTTCCCTTGTCGGTTTTTCTGAAGCCTTTCTTGATAGCCTGAAAGATACTGATGATAACAAACTATCAGCGAATTTCACCTTCGATGGCAAAAGATTTGAATTGAAAGACCTTACCGGCGAAGGCGATATCGTCTCCTTCATTGTCAATGGCAGCACCGAGTTCAACGAGGCCAATAATTCCATGGTGGAAGTTAATGTCAGCAAGGTTGATTATTCAAAGATGTTCAAGACCCAGCTTGAGATGCTCCACGAAAAAAAGGCACAGAAGGTCGAGCGTGATTTCAAGAAAAGGATGGAGGATTATTTCCTGTTCGCGGTGGGAGATGATACTAATTTCACCTTCGCTATGGATATCCCAAAGATAGATTTCTTCCACGGCAAGACCGGCAGCCTGAAGGTTAGAACGGTGCTTAAGGATAACCAGATAAAGATAAATGATTTCGAGGCGAAACTGCCAGGAGCATCGGTGCTGAACATCGTTGGCCTTGCGGAGATAAACAAGGATGAGAAAAAGTTAAAAGGTGCTGCAAGGATAGTTTTTGCCGGCAAGAGAATGGATGAACTGGTGCTTGCCATGGATACTGACGGCATTGAGGAAAAGGAAGAACGCTTCGGCCCGTTCTATATTGATGCAAAAGGCTTCCTTTATGGCCAGAACATACATTTCAGGGATATAGTCGCGCGGATAAATAACGATAAATTCGCCGGGCAGATGCTTATTGATTACTCCAAGGAACTCAAGGCTTCCGCGGCGTTCAACTTCACCAGCCTGAACATAGATAAATATCTGATGCTGGATAAGAATGTTGATGCCGGAATCGTGAAGGAGGAGAACGCGCTTTCTTCCAAGTTCGATTTCCTGCGTGTGGTCGATTCCATCTTTGACAGTCTGGATATATCGCTGGTCGCCAATAATCTGGTGAAGGCCGGTTATAATTACCACGATGTTTCCCTGTTCACCCAGATATCGCCGGGGATAACCGAGATAAGGAATTTATATTTTGTCTCTGACATGCTGGGCGAGGTTAGCGGCCGCGCGCATCTTGATCTTACCGATTTCCAGCCACGAATAGATGTTGATCTGGAAATAGATAAATATGATCTTGATCTTCTTATATATGGTGAGGAGATCCACCAGAATGATGAATACAGGTTCGATGGCAAGTGGAGTAATGAGAAAATATCCTTTGAACGCCTGGGTAATTTCGTCGGCAAGCTTAATCTGAAGATAGATAAATTAAAGATATTCCATTTCATGCTTGAAAAATTCGCCCTCTCATCCCATGCCGAGGAAAGCAAATTTGTTGTTGATGATTCGCGGGCGAACATATTCGGCAATAAGGTTGATTTTAAAGGTTACCTCACCACGGAATATCCTTCGTTCAACCTTTCTTTCATCGCATCAGACCTTGATTCCGAGGCGTTCATGTCAGATACCTTCAACATGGACCAGCTGACCTCTACCTTTAATATAAGCGGCGTGTTGGCCTCTACCGGTTACAGTATTGAGCAGATGATACAGAACCTGAAAGGTAATTTTTCCGTTGCCACAAAAGGTCTGGTGATAAGCGGGTTCGATCTTACCGCGGTGGGCAAGGCACTGCCTATAGTTAAAAGAAGGGAATATATAAAACTCATATCCGATGAATTACTTAACAGGGGCGAGACCCAGTTCGCATTCTTCACCGGCGGTTTCAACATTGATGCCGGCCAGATCACTTTCAATAATCTTACATTTGCCGGCCCTAATGTAGATAAAATGGTAGCCTCCGGCGTAATAGACCTGCCTAAATGGGAAGTTAACATAGATTCCGACATGATGGTGAAGACCACCGATGGCATGCCTTTCTCCCTGCGTGGCAAAACCACCGGCACCATCCCGAACGTAAGAACGATATGGGACGACAAGGGAATGATAAAATTCTGGGAAGATAAATTCTTCGGCAGCAGCAGATAGTTTTAATCTCTGAAATTTATGAACTGCAGTGGCAGTTCGATTCCGAGTTCCTTGATGAAACCGATTGCTTCCTGAAGATCATCACGCTTCTTGCCGTTAACACGAACCTGATCGCCCTGTATTGATGCCTGAACCTTTAAGCCCTTTTCCTTGATGCCTTTGGTTATTTTTTTTGCGTTGTCCTGATCTATGCCTTTCTTTATTTTTATCGCGAGTCTTATCATGCCCTGGCTGGCCATTTCCTGTTTGCCGAATTCAAGGCATTTCACATCTACCGTTCTGCGGGTGAGGTGGGTTTTCAGCATATCTATCATGGCTTTTAATTTCATGTCATCATCAGCGAGCAGGGTGATATCTTCCTTCTCCAGTTCGATGGTGGATTTTGTGCCGCGGAAATCATAGCGGTTTATCATCTCCTTGCGGGCAGAGTTGAGGGCGTTATCTATTTCCTGTGAATTTATTTCTGAAACAACATCAAAACTTGGCATATCTATGAATCCTTATCATTTAACATTTTGGATAATTCTTCCTTTATAATTTTCCTGACCATTTCTTCAAGAGGTTCTTCGCGTTCCTGCTTTTTGGCGGAAAATTCGGGCTTGATGAATTTGGAATTGTTGTCAGACAGCATCTTTCTGGTCATCTCGGAGATATCCTCGTCAAGATCGCCGTTGGTGACTATTCTTATCATGGACCTGATGGCTTCAGTGCGTGATTTCATCCCGCGGGAGATCTTCCATTCATCAACCTTGCGGATATCTTCCGCAGAGAGTTGTAAGTGCATGTTTTTAAACTGTTCTACCACCATATATACAGATTTTGTATAATATTTATACAATTTACTTGATTTATGTATATTTTATGTATAAATATTAATTGTTATTAGTTTTTTTAATATATATCACTAATTGATATGGAAAGTAAGATTTTTTTATATGATGGCCAGATAGGCCAAAAAATCAGGTTTTACCGCAAAAAAAGAGGGCTGACCCAGGCCGCTCTGGCAAAAAGGATAGGCATCAGCGCCCAGCAGCTGCAAAAATACGAGATCGGGAAGAACCGCATCAGCGCCTCCCGCATTAAAATACTCGCTGAGATACTGGATGTCCCAACACATTATTTCCTGCTCGATGCCAAAGATCCAAAGGAAAAACCCAACTCGTTCGAAGATGTCTCCAAAGAGTCCGGCGCGAATAAATTACTTTATTATTACTCCATGATCCGCTCGGAGAAGATACGCAAATTACTGATATCCAACTCCGCAATATATGTTGAAAGCGGCATGTGATCCTGCCGTTGCTAAAATATCTCAAGCAATTTGTCCTGAAAGAAACTTATATAAGCCAGCATCATGCCGCTGAAGGCAAGGCCCATGAACAGGAACCCTACATATATCTGCACCGGCATAAGTATAAAAAATACCTGCATGGTAGGCATCAGCCTGCCCATTAAACCGGCGGCGAGATATAACATTAACCCCACCAGTATCACCGGCGCGGATATCTTGAAGGCAATGAAGAAACTTTCCGATACGAAATTTCCCATCGTCTCGGCAAATTCGTTGAAGGGCGGCATTTTGGCTACATTAATTATGTCATAACTTTCGGTGATGGCGCGGAACGCCACATGGTGCAGATCGGTGGTGAAGAACAATGTTATGCCCACGACCGAAAGGAAACCGCCGATCACCGAGCCTTGTGTACTCTGGTTGGCATCGAACATGGTGGCGGTTGAAAGGCCGGTCATGAAGGCTATCTTCATACCCGCAATGTGCAATGTAGCCTGTATCACGCGCATCAGCAGCCCGATGAATATACCAATGGAAACCTCCCCGGCCAATATGAGAGTGGCCTTTAAAATATCCACCGGTATCGGCGGAAGTTTTGGCGAGATGATGGGAAATAATACAAGGCAGAATGTAAGCGCCAGCCCTAAACGTGCGCGGGCCGATACATAGGTCTCACCGAAACCGGGGATGAACAACATAATAGAACCTATGCGTGAGAATATAATGGCGTAATGGAAGATGGCGTTATTGGTAAGTTCTGAGATCGCATGCATGCGCTAACTCGTAAAATTATCTGCGTAGGATTGTAGTTTTAATTTTGCGTTATGCGGCTCGGTGACCTCAAAATCCAGCCCGTTCTTCATGGCATAGGCAATGGCAGCTTCTCGGCTTGCAAATTTTAATTTTATTTCCTGTAACATATCGCGCGTGCCTACCCATCCGATAAGATTATCAACGGTTTTAGGGGTGGCAGGCTTATATTCCAGCATCCATTTAACGGAGTTAGCCTTGCCTGACTGCATGGCATTTTTGGCGGGTCTGTATATCTTTGCTTTGGTCATAATATGGATATTTAAATTCTTTTCGCATTGTTTTCAATCAATATATGACAGTTTTGCCATTTTCCCCTGTTTAAATAATGCGGGCGGCATCATAAGCGTGCAAAACGGTTGTGTTTGGCGCATATAGGCATTATCATGGCAATGGTTTAACAATTAATAAAATATATAAAATGCGCAAAGCAAGTGTTGAAAGAAAAACCAAAGAGACCGATATAAAAACTTCCGTTAACCTCGATGGCACCGGGAAATATAATGTGAGAACAGGCATCGGCTTCCTCGATCACATGATGGAACAGCTTTCCAAACACTCGCTTATAGATCTTGAGCTGGACGCAAAAGGCGATACGCACATAGATTTTCACCACACCACTGAAGATTCCGGCATTGCAATAGGTCAGGCGGTAGCGAAAGCTATCGGTGATAAAGCGGGCATACGCCGTTTCGGCCATGCCTATATCCCGATGGATGAGACACTTTCCCGCGTGGCGCTGGATTTTTCCGGCAGGCCTTACCTTATCTGGCGTGTTGAGTTCACCCGCGATAAACTCGGCGAGATGGATACCGAGCTTTTCAAAGAATGGTTCGGCGCATTCGCGCAGGCCGCAGGCATAACCCTGCATGTTGAAAATCTTTACGGCACGAATAACCACCACATCATCGAATCATGCTTCAAGGGCCTGGCGAAAGCGTTGCGCTCCGCGATGGAGCTTGATGAGAGGGCAGCTGGTGTTATTCCTTCCACGAAGGGTATGCTTTAATAGTTTGAAGTTCTTTAAAACTATTCCTATAATAAGCGCATGTTCACCCGCACAAAAATATATTCGGTCTATGTAAAAAAGGATTCCAAGAATCCTCTTGATACTGCTGTGTTCGTTAAGCAGGGGTTTAGTTTATGGGCGTTCCTGTTTACTTCCGTATGGGCATTGTTCAACCGTCTGTGGTTCGCATTTGTTCTGCTTCTGATATTTTCTGCAATGTTCGCCATCAACGAAGGCATAGAATTCACAATGGCATCTTTCATGCTGAATATATGGTTCGGTTTCGAGGCGAATAATTTTAAGGCCCGCCGCCTTGAACGCACCGGCTATATTATTTATGATGTGGTCACCGGCATAGATAAACTTGCTGCGCAGGCGAGGTTCTACGATAAGTATCTTTTACAAAAACCGGTAACAGCAGCCAAACAGACCGGCCTGGGCTTTGCTTCCTAGCTGGCCTTTAGTATCTTAATAGACAGAAATTCTTTAGTATCAAGACTTTTGAATTCCATTTCTTCAAGGAATGGCTTTGCTTCTGCGCGCCATTTGCAGCCGTTCTTTATAGCTTCTTTTGCTTTCTTTTTTACATATTCGCTATCGAGCCCCGCCAGTTCGCATACTTCCAGAAAATCATCGCAGCCACCGTTCAGCCATGAGATGGCATGCGCCTTCTGCCTTCGCATTTCAAGCTTTTTGGAATTGCTGCCGGCATCCATCAGTGCCTGTGTTATCACTGCCGCCCAGATCGCGCGATAGCTGCAATTAGGTTCGCTCTCCTGCGCGGTTAAAAATGAGTCCTGCATTTCTTTGGTGGAAATTCTGGTTGAAGAGACGCTTTCCAGAAACTCATTTTTATTTAACATGTGTACCTCAATTAATAGTAGGTTGTAAAATTCGCCTGTAGGTTGATTTTAGGAGGGGCCTGTTTGAATGCGGAAGGGGGTATGAAAATTTATTTTACAGGTACTTCCGCTTTTGCGAATAATATGACTGGAAAACCCAAAAAGGCTGGATTTCCCTGATAATTCCTATATATCTTCGGTAAAACAAAGATATCCTCATATGACCATCATCACAAGATTTGCCCCATCTCCGACCGGTTTCCTGCATATAGGCGGCGCGAGGACGGCATTATTCAACTATCTGTACTCCCGCCATTGCGGTGGCAAGTATATGCTCAGGATAGAGGATACTGATACAAAACGCTCCACGCAGGAAGCGATCGATGCGATAAAGAACGGCCTCGCATGGCTTGGTCTGGATCAGGATGGCGGGATAGTGCTGCAGTCTGAGAATGTGCAAAGGCACAAGGAAGTTGCCTATGAACTGCTTGCCAAAGGTGCGGCCTATAAATGTTTCTGCACCACTGAAGAGCTGGACGGGATGCGTAAAGCCGCGGAAGCCGAAGGTAAGAATTTCAAATACCCGAAAATATGGCGCGATAAGAATGAAAGCGAAGCCCCGGCAGGCGCGAAATTTTCCATCCGCATAAAAGCACCGCTGGAAGGTGATATTGTTGTAAATGATATTATACGCGGCGAAGTGAGATACCCCGCCTCTGATCTTGATGACATGGTGATATTACGCGCCGATGGCACACCTACCTATATGCTTGCAGTAGTGGTGGATGATCATGATATGGGAATAACCCACATCATCCGTGGCGAGGATCATTTAACAAATACCTTCCGCCAAAAAATGATATTCGATGCAATGGGCTGGAAACTGCCTGCAACGGCGCATGTCCCGCTTATCCACGGTGCCGATGGCGCCAAGCTTTCCAAGCGCCACGGCGCGCAGGGCGTGGAAGAATACCGCGATATGGGCTATCTGCCGGAGGCGGTGAATAATTATTTGATGACCTTAGGATGGAACTGGGGTGACGAAGAAACTATCAGCATGGAAGATGCGATAAAAAAATTCGATATCGCCGATGTGGGTTCCTCGCCATCGCGTTTTGATTTTACAAAACTGAATCACATTAACGGAATTTACCTGCGGAAGAAAACTCCTGATGAGATAATAGAACTGGCAAAACCATTCCTGAAAAAGAAGTTCGTTGATAAAATAAATCTAGAGATCGTTAAAAAACTGGTAGTTGCGATAGCAGAGCGTTCACAAACTTTACAGGATTTCGCAGAGAATTCCGCCTTCATCTCCGCCCGTCTGCCATATACCGAAAAAGCTGCCAAAATGCTGGAGCAGGGCCGAAGCCACATTCCGGCCATAATAACTTTGCTGGAAAATATATCTGACTGGAATGCCGAGGCCATTAAAAAGAATCTTGATGAATATGGAGCTGCAAATAATTTTAAACATGGTCAGTATATGCCACCGATACGTGCCGGTGTCTGCGGCACCATGGAATCACCAAATCTTGTTGATGTCATAGCTGCGCTCGGCAAAGAAGAAGTTTTAAAAAGAATGAAGAGTTTGTAAGATGCAGGATATCACCCCTACATTAAAACAGGGCAAAAAGCTGATAGGCTCATACGGTAATGGCGGCTTTAAAATTTCCGGGGAAAGATTTGAAGGCAATGTAATAATATTACCGGATTCGGTGCATGGGTTCAATTCACAGAATATTGAGGATTGCACCGAAGCTGATATTGCGCCGGTTACAGACAGCGCCGATGAGATAGAGATATTGCTGGTAGGCGGTGGCAGTGTAACAAAATTCTTTTCCCCGCAGATAGAAAAACTTCTGCGCTCCCGATCAATTTCAATTGAATATATGGATACCGGTGCGGCCGCGCGGACCTATAACATTCTGCTCAGCGAAGAAAGAAAAGTTGCAGTAGTACTGATTGCGGTGTAAGAAGTCTGAAAACTGTAATAAGGATAAATCATGCCTCAGCAAATTCTTTCTATCCCTACACAAGCGGTCCAGTCCGTGCCGGTTTCCGATGTGGCCGCGAATAAAGTTGCGGGCCTTGTCGCCAGCCATGATATGAGCATGTGGGGCCTGTTCATGCATGCGGATATAATCGTTAAAATGATAATGCTGCTGTTGCTGGTGGCCTCGATAGTAAGCTGGGCGATAATATTCCAGAAAGTATCGCTTATCTCGCTTACAAAAAAGAAACTCGCAAGTTTCCTAAATTTATTCTGGGATGGCCGCAGCTCCAAATCGATGGAAGATTTTTACAATGAAACAAAACGCAATACCAACGATCCTCTTTCCCGCGTTTTCGTAGCAGGCATGTATGAATGTTATGAGCAGAAAGGCAAACGCTCCCCGCGCAAAAGGGCAGAAAGGGCGCTGAATAACGCCGCCACGCGTGAACTGAACCATCTGGAGAAACACACAAGTTTTCTGGCAACCGTCGGTTCTTCCGCGCCGTTCCTTGGGTTACTCGGCACGGTATGGGGTATAATGAATTCGTTCCAGTCCATCGCCGCTACCAATAACACCAGCCTTGCGGTGGTTGCACCCGGCATCGCCGAAGCATTGTTCGCAACCGCGATAGGCCTGTTCGCCGCTATCCCGGCAACGATATTTTATAATAAGTTCAACACCGAGATATCCCGTATCGCCAACGAGATGGATGATTTTGTTGATGAACTTGTAATTTATGTTGAAAGGGAATTTGAATAACCCATGGCCGGAGCATTACAACATAGTAACAGGAAGAAAAGCAGAAGGCGCCGCGCCGCTCTAATGAGCGATATCAACGTTACCCCGATGGTGGATGTGATGTTAGTGTTGCTTATCATCTTCATGGTAACAGCACCTCTTATGTCCACAGGCATAAAGGTGAACCTGCCGGAATCCAATGTTTCCCAGCTGGAAAGCGAGAAGGAAGAACCGCTTCAGGTACTGGTTGATAAGCAGGGTGATATGTTCATCCAGAAAACAAAAGTAACACTTGCGGAACTTGGCCCCAAACTCGGCGAGGTGACAAAACAGAATAAAGATACGCAGATATATGTTAAGGGCGACAAGGATGTTGCCTACGGCACTGTGATCATGGCGATATCGGCGATAAACGAAGCGGGTTATTCAAAGGTCGGCCTGGTGACGCAGCCAAGGGTTGATGAGCCGAAGAAATAATGTCTGAAATTATTTTTACATTTAAGGAAAAGCTGGAAGGTTTCATCAACAAATATTTTTCCTACCTGAAAGGGAAATCCGTTGAGAACCCCAACCTTACCAAATCCATCATCCTGCATTTTGTGATAGTGCTGCTGGTTTCCGGTATGCTGCCTACCTGTGCGCGTAAGATAGAAAAACCAAAAGTCATCGCGGTGAGCATAATGCCTATGGGCGATGCCACAAAGACCGCTCCGCAGGCTCCTCCGCCGGAGATCAAAAAAGAGGAACCTAAAAAAGAACCACCAAAACCATTGCCGCCGAAAGAAGTGAAAAAGCTGGATAGCGCCGCGAAAATGGAGAAAGCAGAAAAACCAAAAGCTGCGGCAAAACCGGAAGAGAAAAAACCTGCGCCGAAGAAGGTCGAGAAAAAACCTGAACCTGAAAAAGAGAAAAAACCGCAGGATAAACAGAAAAAGGATGACCGCGATCAGGAAGGCAAAAAGAAACTCCTCAAGGACCTTGAAAAGAAAGATCAGGAAGTGCTGGAAAATATTTTTGACGAGGCCATCAAGGAAGAAACAAAACCTGCCACTGCAACCCCTCAGAACTCCGGCAAAGCAGAAGTGCCTGATGCCGCTTTCGTTAACGAATTAATGGGCAAGATACAGGGCCAGATATCCGAATGCTGGAACATCCCCATCGGTGCGAAGGACATCCAGAACATGAGTGTGCGCCTGTTCATTGCGTTAACTCCTTCCGGCGCTGTCACCGATGTAAAAATAATAGACCAGCTGCAATATTCTACCGATAATGTTTACCGCGTGGTCGCTGATTCAGCCGTATGGGCAGTAAAAGAATGCTCCCCTCTGAAAGACCTGCCGGCCGATAAATACGAGATGTGGAAAGAGATAGAATTCAGCTTCGACCCGAGCATGGCGCTTTAGCGCCTCATCCCGACTATCCCCGTCATTGCGAGAAGCGAAGCGACGAAGCAATCCATTCGCATATGAAACAACCTGCTGTCCAGGATGGATTGCCGCGGGAGCACAGCTCACTCGCAATGATGCCGGAGGGTAGGGTTGGGAATGGGGGAATTATTCTTCGGTCTCAAAAAAATCCGATTCAACCTTATTCAGATTCTTCGGGGCCTTTATCTTCAAATGTTCAAACGCTTTCGCAGAAAGCATCCTGCCCCTTGGGGTGCGTTGGATCAGGCCCTGTTGCAGCAGGAATGGTTCGATTGTTTCTTCGATGGAATCGCGTTGTTCGGATAATCCGGCGGCGATCGTTTCTACGCCTACTGGGCCGCCATTGTAATTGTTGGCTATATAGAGTAGATAGCGGCGGTCGCTGCTGTCGAGGCCTAGATTATCGACCTCCAGTTTCAGAAGCGCGGCATCGGCTATGTAGCTGGTTATCTCTTTTAAATTCTCAACATCGGCAAAATCCCATACGCGGCGGAGCAGGCGCAGGCCTATCCTTGGGGTGCCGCGGGAGCGGGATGCTATCTCTTTCGCGCCGTCATCGGAAAGTTTTGCGCCTAATATTTTCGCGCCCCTTGTAAGTACGGAACATAATTCAGCCGGTTCATAGAATTGCAGGCGCAGTGGAATACCAAACCTGTCGCGTAGCGGGTTGGTGAGCAGACCTATTCTTGTAGTAGCGCCGACCAGTGTGAATTTCGGCAGGTCGATACGCACGGTGCGGGCGGATGGGCCTTCGCCGATTATTATATCGAGCATGAAATCTTCCATCGCGGGATATAACACTTCTTCAATTACAGGATTAAGGCGGTGTATCTCATCAATGAACAGAACATCGTTCTCCTGCAGATTGGTAAGGATGGCGGCAAGGTCGCCGGTCTTGGTTATCATCGGGCCGGAGGTAGCGCGGAAACCAACCCCCAGTTCATGCGCCACTATCTGCGCCAGCGTAGTCTTTCCAAGGCCGGGAGGGCCATATAAAAGCGTATGATCAAGCGATGATTTGCGTTTGCGCGCGGCCTCGATGAAAACTTTTAAATTTCCTTTTGCCTGTGTTTGCCCGATGAATTCGGTCAGGCTTTTCGGGCGGAGGGAAGTGTTGAGCTTATCCTCATCAAGTTCGGGTGCGGAAATTATTTTGGTCGATTCCATAAAATATTATCTGCTGATCAGTTTTTTCAGACTTTCCTTAATTAAATTCTCGGTAGAAAGTTCGCCTTTTTCGGCGGTTATCTTATTTACTACGGTGAAGGCCTCACTTCTGCCGAAACCGAGTTTTTCAAGGGCAAGGGTGGCATCGTTCATATGGTTGTTTTCCGGCAGGGATTTACTATCAGCAGCATCGCCGGCCTTGAAACTTACTACATTGCCAACGCCAAGTTTTGATGCGGAATCCTGTAATTCCAGAACTATCCTTTCGGCAAGTTTCGGGCCGACGCCGGAGGCGGAGCGGAGTAAGGTTTTATCCTTAGAGGCTATCGCAAGAGAGAGATCTTTGGGGGTAAGGGTAGAAAGAATTGATATCGCCATTTTCGCGCCGACACCATTTACTTTTTGGGTGAGCAGGTTGAACCATATCTTTTCCTGCTCATCAGCAAATCCGAATAAATTAAAGGCATCTTCGCGAACAATTGTTTCTATCAATAAAGAAACCTCAATACCCGGAGTGCCTATTTTTGAAAGCGTATTAGTAGAGCAGGAGACCAGATAGCCAACGCCGTTAACATCGAGTATCAACTGGCCTTCCATTAACCTATCTACCGTGCCGCGTAATTTGCCTATCATATCATCCCCATCTGTGAGTGTTGGCGTGAGCTATCGCAACTGCCAGAGCATCTGCTTCATGTTCGGTCTTCACTATCGCTTTTGGCAGCAGAACTTTTATCATGGCTTCGACCTGTGATTTTTCAGCGCGACCCGCGCCGACCACGGATTTTTTAACATTAGTGGCAGAATACTCGCTAACCGGAATATCCGCAAGCGAAAGCGTAAGAAGTATCACCCCGCGCGCATGCCCCAGTTTAAGCGAGCTTAAACTATTCTTGTTAACGAAGGTCTCCTCAACCGCAGCTTCATCGATAGTATGAGACTCCAGAACTTTGCTGAGGCCAAGATTTATATCTCTTACCCGGATGGCCATTGGTTCTTTTGAATCAGTGATTATCGTGCCGCAGGCGATGAATCTATGGGTATTGTTCTCTTTCAAAATTATCCCCCAGCCGGTATTTAAAAGACCGGGATCCACGCCAAGGATGATCTTTGGAGCTGCCATTAGTTACGTATATCTTTAAGCTTATTTTCCAACTCGAATTCTAGATCATCCAGCAGGCCTTTTTTCTTTATCTGGCTGCCGTAATTCTTTTTTATCTGCTCATTCTTTATGGCGATCTCATCCTCGTAATTCCTTAATACGCGGGTGGCATGCTCGGTCTGGATGTTCTGCAATGCTTCCCAAGATTTCTCGCGCAGCATTTTATGGGTGGAATGAAGGTAGCTGTCCAGAATGAATTCCGAACCCGCGCCGTTTGGCTGGATATAACCTGATTGCAGCATGAAAAGCAGGTAATTTATACTTAGCATATCAATAGGAACATCAAGCAGTGGGCTTAATGGTTTCGGGAATTTTTCCTCATCTATGGATTTGCGGAGAGTAGAAATTTCTTTTCTCAGGCTTTCCTTTTCTTCCGGGGTCAATTCCTCAAGCGTCTGCTGGATTATTCTGGCTTTGATATGTCTTTTTGAAACAGCTTCAGATTTACTTAAATAATAAAACCCTGTCATCACCAGAACTAAAAAAGCTACCACAACAAAGGGATTGCGTATCCTACCGGTGAGCAAAGAGTAAATAAAAATGAAAGGGGTGGTGATAATAACCGAGATAAGCACCAGAAAATCCCGTACCGGGTTCTTATCATCATCGAAGGTGGGAGAGGTGATGTCTTTTTCTTTTTTCGTGAACATATAAGCTCTATTCGTATGCCGGTTCTATAAGGATGATATTACCTTCATTCGCAGTTATCGCAAGTTTTCCTTCGCGGAGTTTCTGCGCATATTTTCCGAAAACCTCATATCGCCAGCCCTGCATGGCGCGGGTATCTTTATATTTGCCCATCGCTATCTTTTCAAGGTCTTCAAGGTCGGCTATCACGCTTGGCGCGATATTATTT
Organism: uncultured Rickettsiales bacterium; assembly: GCA_964424715.1. Classification (GTDB taxonomy): domain Bacteria; phylum Pseudomonadota; class Alphaproteobacteria; order Rickettsiales; family UBA8987; genus JAMHZE01. Next base: position 59,502 of record CAYRJW010000001.1, read on the forward strand.
TTGAAACTCTGGGCCTTTAATATTATGCGCAGCAATGCCAGCACGGCGGTTGCGCTATCGGGTAGGGCTTTGCTTAGCTCAACCTTCGGGGCGGGCTCCTGTGTCATGCCGTGATCGACAACGCCGATTATGGCGGCAACCAGCCTTTCATCATATTTGAAGAAACGCAGGCCGCGGAGGTCTTCAGGCTTTTTTGGTTTTACCGCTGCAATTTCCTGTATGGCATCATCCTTCAATATCCACGGGCGCGGTCGGTTGGAGTTCTGCGCGGTGACCTCACGCCATCTCGCCAGGCTTTTTATGATTGCCAGATATTGCTTATCGTTGCTTTTAACTTTTAATTTCTTCCAGACCTCTTCAATATCCACGCGGTAGATAGATTCATCCAGCAATTTTGTGGATTCCTCACAGGCCCAGCCATAGCGCTCTTTTTTAATTAATTCCTTGCGCATCAGAATAAAAATATCTTTTAAATATATAACATCATAAGCGGCATATTCCAGCTGCTCCGGTTCAAGCGGGCGCTTGGTCCAGTCAGTGTAGCGGTGGGATTTGTCTAACCTTTTATTGAGGTAATCCTCAGCCAGACGGCCATAGGAGATAGATTCGCCAAAGCCAAGCATCTTTGCGCCTACCTGTGTATCGAAAAGATTTATCGGGGTGATGGAGAATATATTATAGAATATTTCAAGGTCCTGCCCGCAGGCGTGGAAAACCTTTATTATCTTTTCATCGAGTAACAGCTCTTTTAAGGGCGTCATGTCGATGTCGCTATCTACCGGGTCGATGGCAAATACCATATCGCCACCGGTGATATTGGCCGCCACCTGAACCAGCCCTAGGGTTGGATAATAGGTTTTTTCGCGCACGAACTCAGTATCAAGACATACAAATTCCGCGCTCTTCCGCAGATTATCTATCCTTTCCCGCAATATGGCGCTTGATGTAACAACTTCCATTAAATTACTTATTTATTTCAATATATTCTTGATTTTGGAGTGATTATAAACAATAACAGTCGCTTGTAAAAACAAATAATCATCATGCACGCATATAGAACACATAATTGTAACCAGTTACGCAAAACAGATTCGGGAAATGAAGTTAAACTTTCAGGCTGGGTACACCGCAAACGCGACCATGGCGGCGTGTTGTTCATTGATCTGCGCGATCATTACGGCGTAACACAACTTGTATTCCCCGAAGGCGGAAAAATAAACCCGGCGGAAGCAGATAAGATCCGTTTTGAATCTGTTATAACCATCACCGGCAAAGTGATAGACCGCGCCAACGAGGCAGTGAACGCCAAAATGCCGACAGGTGAGATAGAAGTTGCAGTTGAAAGCCTGATAATAGAATCCGCAGTTGAGGATGACCAGTTACCGGTTCAGGTGAATTCTGATAAGGAATTCCCGGAAAATACGCGTTTGAAATATAGATTTTTAGATCTGCGCCGTGAGAAATTACATAATAATATAGTGCTTCGCTCTAAAGTGATCTCTGAGATAAGGGCGTTCATGACCAATTCCGGTTTCATGGAATTCCAGACGCCGATATTAACTTCCTCTTCACCGGAAGGCGCGCGCGATTTCCTTGTTCCAAGCCGTCTGCATCCGGGTAAATTCTACGCCCTGCCGCAGGCACCGCAGCAATTCAAACAGCTTTTAATGGTAAGCGGCTTCGATAGATATTTCCAGATAGCCCCATGCTTCCGCGATGAAGATGCCCGTGCAGATCGCAGCCCCGGCGAATTCTACCAGCTCGATGTTGAGATGAGCTTTGTAACGCAGGATGATGTTTTCAATGCCATCGAACCGATGATGGTGCATATATTCTCCAAATTCTCGAACAAAAAAATAGTCGGCAACCCGTTCCCGCGCATCAAATTTGAAGATGCGATGCTGAAATATGGTTCCGATAAGCCTGATCTTCGCAACCCGATAATAATTTCCGATGTTACAGAAGTTTTCCGCGGTTCATCCTTCGGCATTTTCGCCGGCCAGATAGAAAAAGGCGCGATAGTCCGTGCCATCCCGGCGCCGAAAGCCTCCACCCTCGGACGCAGCTTCTTCGATAAGAAGAACGATATGGCCAAGGAACTTGGCTATGCCGGGCTTGGTTATATAATATTTGACGAAACCGGTGAGGCCAAAGGCCCTATCGCCAAAAACCTTGATGCGGATAGAATAAATAAAATAAAAGAAATAGCCGGTGTAGGCGCCGGTGATGGTATATTCTTTGCCTGCGGTGACAAGAACACCGCACCGAAACAGGCCGGCGATTTCCGCACCATAATCGGCAAGGAGCTTGATCTTATCGAAAAGGACATCTTCAAATTCTGCTGGGTGACCGACTTCCCTTATTATGAATGGAATGATGAAGATAATAAAATAGATTTCTCTCACAACCCGTTCTCAATGCCGCAAGGTGGCATGGAAATATTGCAGAACTCCAAAACCAAGGAAGAGCTGCTGAATATAAAAGCCTTCCAGTATGATATAGTCTGCAACGGCATCGAACTTTCCTCTGGTGCTATCCGTAACCACAAGCCGGAAATAATGTACAAAGCATTCGAGATAGTCGGCTACGGCCAGGAAGTAGTGGACGATAAATTCGGCGGTATGATCCGCGCCTTCAAATACGGCGCCCCTCCGCATGGTGGTATAGCTCCCGGTGTTGACCGCATGGTAATGTTAATTGCCGACGAACCAAACATCCGCGAAGTTATCGCATTCCCACTGAACCAGAACGCCGAAGACCTCCTGATGAACGCCCCATGCATGGTAGGCGAAAAGCAGATGAGGGAGCTGAACATTCAGCTTAGTCCGAAGGCTAAGGAATTGATAAGTAAGAAATCCTAATTAATTAAAATAAATTTTCCCTACCCCCCTTCCGGGCATTTTATGTGTCGGCTACCATTGATCTATGGAAAGCTATTGCCACACATACAGAACAAAAGCCGAAAAGGATTTTCTGGCCGAACTGAAGGCCATGCGTGAGGAGATCGAATATTATCAGCTCTACACCGAGCTGTTATTACTGGAACATTCCCTGCGCCTGAAAGCCGGCTTCGACCCGAACCAGCCACGTGTTCCGGCAGGTGACCCGGATGGTGGGCAATGGACAGATGGCGGAGGGGGCAGTGGTACTGACAACGAAGGAGGAGGCGCTGGAAGATTTGAGGCTTTACCAAGAGCTGAAAGCAAACCCGACATTGTAAGTAAGCCTAGAAATAATACTGTTGGAAAAACTACAACATATAAAGATATAGATGGGAGAACTAAAGCCATTCCTAAAGGTGTTGGTAATCCTGGGAAGTTTCAGGAGCATCTTGATAGGCATGGAAAGCATTTTAATGTAAAATCAGGTAAAGACCTCAATAGACAAGCATTAAAATTCAGAAGTGAAGGAATAAAACAAAAACTTCCAATGGTGGAAGATAAAAATGGGGTTCTCAGAATTTATGACCCTAAAACAAATAGATTTGGAGCGTATAATCCTGATAAGACATGGAAAACATATATGAAACCAAAGGATAATAACCCTATTAAAGGTCAGGAATATTATCAAAGAGTAGTTGAAAAAACCGTTAATGAAGGCGGTAAAGTAATAAATCAATTACCATCAAGAGGTTCTGGCAGAGGAGTTGGGTTTATAAATCCAAAAGATGATTTTGATGAATTTCCTGATGATGACTTATTAAATTAAAATTGATTGCAACTGAAAGTTGAGATATTTATTAATAGAGTTTGGAGTTTTTATGAAAAATATATGTCCTGTTTGTGGATTTGATGAGCTTGAAGAGCCTCCTTATAGTCCAGGAGGTGTTGGTTCTGAAGATATCTGTGAAAGCTGTGGCTTCCAGTTTGAAACGCTTATGGAAGATGAAGAGGATGGCAGCCTGTTCAATAAATGGCGTGCGCAATGGATATCAGGGGGAATGAAATGGTATATAAAAAATATAAAGCAGCCTGATGATTGGGACCCTAAACGCCAGTTGTTGAACATTGGTATTAAATTGTGAAACTAATAAATATAAATGTTTACCTGCCAGAAGAGGCGGTTGATACATGGGTAACAACAAGGGCAGAAGATTTAGGTGATGGCTTATATAAAATCCTCCTGCCGGAAAATTATGACCCGGAAGATATGGTCATGGAATTTTTACCCGGCTCGGTTGTTCGTGCTGAAGAAAAGATGCTTTATGAAGGTGCAACCTCGACTCCAGCCCTAGTTGCAGTTAAAAATATAAAAACAAAAAGCGGCAGCGTCTGAATTTTTCAGGGCAGTTCCCTGAAAAATTCTGTCAGCTTTAACCACTTAAAATTGAAAATTTTAAGTGAGCGAAGCCTAATACCCCTTCAACACCATTTCGTCTTCATCATTTATATAAACATGCACATTGCGGTGGATGTGGGCGTTTACTATGAAGGCGACAGCTAGCAGGCTGGAGATAAGGCTGGAACCACCATATGATATCAGTGGTAGTGGTACGCCTACCACTGGCAATATTCCTATCACCATTCCTACATTAACGAATACATGCACGAATATGATGGAGCTCATGCCTACCGCTAAACATTTTGCGTAAACATTGGTGCAGCTTTCGGAGATTCGGCGGGAGAGGATTATCAATGTGCCGTATAATATTATGGCTATCATCGAACCCACAAAACCGAATTCCTCGGCGAGGATGGAGAAGATGAAATCGGTCTGCTGTTCGGGTACGAAATTAAGCTGGGTCTGGCTGCCGTTCAGGAAACCTTTACCGAAGATACCGCCGGAGCCGACCGCTATCTTGGATTGTATTATGTTATAACCGCTGCCGAGCGCATCATCTTCCGGGTGCAGGAAGGTGTGGACGCGGCGCTTCTGGTAATCATGCATATGGTTCCACAGAACCGGCATTGAGACCGCCACTATCCCGAGAACGAAAATGATCTTCTTCCAGCTTACACCGGTGACGAACATCATGATGCCGGAAACCATGCATAATATCGCTGCTGTGCCAAGGTTAGGCTGGATAAGCACTAACCCAGCCGCAAGGCCGGTAAGGCCGAGTGGGATGAACAGGCTAGTTATGCGGTGCAAATTATTGAAATGCAGCAGGTGATAATATCTTGAAAGTGCCAGTACCAGAAAGACCTTCATAAGTTCCGATGGCTGGAATTGCAGCGGCCCGATGCGGAGCCATCTCTGTGCGCCTAATCCGCCTATCACCCCGAAAAGTTTTACGGCGATAAGTAGCCCGACACCAACGGCGAACATCTTATATGATATGCGGAACCAGTAGCGGATATCGGTGAGCATTATCATCACCATGATAGGAAGCGCGAACACGGCATTTGCGATCTGGCGCGATGCCCACGGGTTGAAATGCCCTTTGGCCGCCGAGAACAGGACTATGACACCGATCAGGAATAACGCGAACGTAACGGTCAATATACCGCCCGGAAGCTGTTTCAGTTTTTCGACCAGTATCGTTTCTGTAGAACTATATCTGCGCATGGATATAGTTTTAGATTATATTTTCCAATAAGGCAATTTTTCTGCTTTACCGCCCGGGTGAGTTACCGCCCCTTTCTCTGCGGAGCCGACCTGCTGGGCATATTTCCATAATGTACCGGAAGTATAAAGTATCTCTTTGGGTTTCCAGTTCTTGCGGCGATCTTCTAATTCAGCCTGGGTAAGTTCAACATCGATAGTGCCTTTTTCCGCATCTATATTAATTATGTCACCATCTTTTATAAGGGCGATAGGGCCGCCTTTTGCGGCTTCAGGGCTTACATGGCCGATGCAAAGGCCGCGCGTGCCGCCGCTGAATCTGCCATCGGTGATAAGGGCGATGTTTTCAACGCCTTGGCCGTATAAAGCTGCGGTGGTGGAAAGCATCTCGCGCATGCCGGGGCCGCCGACGGGGCCTTCATAGCGGATGACTATTACATCACCTTCCTTGTAATTTTTCTTTTTCACGGCTTCAAAAGCATCTTCCTCGCAATCGAATATACGTGCAGGGCCGACATGTTTTAAATGTTTCAGGCCAGCAACTTTAACGATACAGCCTTCCGGCGCAAGATTGCCTTTTAATGTAACAACGCCGCCCGTAGGGCGGATAGGTTTTTTAACGCGGTAAACCACATCCTGATTCTCAGGGAATTTAACATCTTTTAAATTTTCAGCGATGGTCTTGCCGTTAGCTGTGATGCAATCACCATATAGCAGGCCGTTCTCGTAAAGTTCTTTCATCACCACCTGAACGCCGCCGATATTGAACATATCAAGCGCAACATATTTGCCGCCTGGTTTCATGTCGGTTATATAAGGTGTCTCACGGAAAACTTTACCAACATCATGCATATCAAATTCAATTCCTGCCTCATGTGCAAGAGCAGGTAAATGTAATGCTGCATTGGTGGAACCACCCGTTGCAGAAACTATCCTTGCAGCATTTATCAGGGCTTGTTTTGTAACGATGTCGCGCGGGCGGATGCCTTTTGCGAGGGCTGTCATCACAGCTTCGCCGGAAGCGTAAGCATACTCATCGCGTGATTCATAAGGTGCTGGCGCGCCGGCAGAACCGGGCAGCGCAAGGCCGATGGCCTCACTTACGCAGGCCATGGTGTTCGCGGTGAACTGTCCGCCGCATGAACCGGAAGATGGGCAGGCGACCTGCTCAAGTTCTTCAAGCTCGGAGGCTTTCATGTTGCCCGCTTCATAACGGCCAACGCCTTCAAATACATCTACTACGGTAACATCTTTATCTTTATATCTTCCCGGCAATATAGAGCCGCCATACATGAATACGGAGGGGATATTTAAACGAACCATTGCCATCATCAGACCCGGCAAGGATTTATCGCATCCCGCAAGTCCAACAAGCGCATCATAGCAGTGGCCGCGAACTGTAAGTTCAACCGAATCAGCGATAACTTCGCGGGAAATAAGCGAGGATTTCATTCCCTGATGTCCCATTGCGATACCATCGGTAACAGTTATGGTAGTGAATTCACGCGGAGTTCCGCCAGCTGCCCACACGCCTTTTTTCGCGGCCTGTGCCTGGCGCTGTAGTGCGATATTACAAGGCGCGGCCTCGTTCCATGTGGAAACAACACCGACCAGCGGCTGGGCGATCTGCTCGGTGGTAAGTCCCATCGCGTAATAATATGAACGGTGCGGTGCGCGTTCCGGCCCGCTTGATACATGCCGTGAAGGCAATTTGCTTTTGTCAAATTTGCTCATGATTTCCCCTTGAATATCTAGTTTGAGAATGCGGAGTTATGTTCTTCCAGGAAAGAAGTTTTGAAACTTTGTGCAGGAGAAGACTGGCTGATCCTTGGGGTTTCAGCGTTGGCGCTTAATTTCCTGACAGCGGGAATAACATTCATCGCCGCGCCGCCGATCTTCCTTTTTATATTCTCGACCTTGGAGGAGAATTGTTCCTGATAAACTTTCTCAAGCACCGCCTGCTGTTTCATCCAGAATATGCGCTGGGAATCATCCTTGGCGTTTATGTTGATACCGTTCATCACCCATTCCTCAAGCTTTTTATCCCACACGGCTTGCTTGGAAGAATCAAGATCAGCGTAGCGAGGGATGCTTAAGTTTATATTGTTGCTTATAGGCTGGTTGTAATAAGGCGCTGCTTGCGGTGCGGCGGTAGCAACAGGCTGCTGGACCGGAACATAATTATTTACCGCAACAGGAATTACAGGAATCACAGGAGCAACAGGGGCAGTAGCAATTATCGGCTTGCTCATGCTGGCAGGGACCGAGAAATTATTTGCGGGATTTGCCGCAACAGGGGCCGGGGTCATGTTATGATTAACTGCAACCGGCACTGTATTTATTACGTTGCCGTTATTATCATATCTGGCGCGCATAAGTGGTGCAGTATCCTGCTGTGTAATTACCGGAACCACTGGAGCAGGGGCGGTATAATTATTAACCTGCGCTGATACAGGGCGGGTATTAACAGGCAATTGCTGCGATACAGAAGCGGCATAATTCTGATAAGGGACCGGCTGCGGTTGCTGCATGATCTGAACTTGCTGAACAGGAACCTGTGGCGCTGGTATTATTACCGGTTGCGTAGGCTGGATGTTGCTTTGTGCTCTTGCAAGCTCAAGCACTCTGTTCGATTCTGCAGCATCCTGTTCGGCTTTTAGGGAGCGAGGATCAACGGTGAGTTTGGTCCATTTTTTCTCATTAGCCAGAGGTGCTTGCGGAATAGGGGTTTGAGAAACAGCCGCTTGCGCAGGTGTGCTGAAAGAAAGACTTGCAGGTCTTGGCATTGCGCCGCTGCTGTAATTTGAATAATCAGCCTTCTGAACCTCATTTTGGTTTGACTGATAATTTTGTGGCGCAGAAGCAACCTGTATATTTTGAACAGGAATGGTTGCTGGTGCGGTTGCCGGCTGCTGGTATGCTTTGGAATACATTGCATATGGATCGCTCTTAACGTCATTCACAGGAAGTTTTGTAACTCTTGCGAAATTCTGTTTCGGGCCGGTGTAAGATGTCAGGGTTTGCGCCAGTTCAGGGTTCTTATCTTTCGCAAGGTCATAAGGTTTGAAACCGCCGCGCGCTATAAGGCCAGGGTTAGCTCCAGCCGCAAGCAGGTGTTTTGCCAGGACCGCATTGCCGTTATAAGATGCGATATGAAGCGCGGTGAGGCCATCGGCATTAGGTTTATTTATATCCGCGCCCTGACGGGTGAGCAGATCAACAACCGCTATATTATTATTCAGCGTTGCCACCAGTAAAGGTGTATCGCTTGCATTGTTGGCAAGGTCTATTTCCGAGCCGCTTCTTATAAGATGCTGCACCGCCTGGATATTATTTTTCGCGGAAGCCACCAGCAGGGATGAGTTGCCTTTATTATCAACCACATTCGCATCAGCACCTTCGGAAAGAAGTATCTCAACTATATCATTATGGCCGTTATAAACAGCGCCCATAAGTGCAGATTCGCCATAGATATTCTGTGCGTTAACATTGCGACCGGAATGGATAAGCTCAACAAGACTTTGCTTATCGCCTCTCATTGCGGCTTTCACCAGTAGGTCGGAAAGTTGCTGTTCATTATATGTATATGAATTATTTCCTGCAGGTACATTCACATTACCAAAAGGTGATGCAGCTTTATTATCGCTTTTCATAGAGGCCGGAAGATCGGCAAGATCTACCAGTTCCTGATCATCGCTTTTCAGATCATCGATAGGTTGCACCGGGGTATCTGCAACATCTATAACAGTTTCAACCTTGCGGGAATCGTCCTGCTTAACGGCCTTTTCTTCCGCGGCAAGTTTTTCTTCAGCTTCCTGATCGGCTTTTTCCTGTGCGAGTTGTTCAGCTGTTTTCTGTTTGTCGAAAACCTGATCCAGCAGGTTATCAACTTCTTTTTCCCTGTCCTCAAGCGATAGGGCCGGGGTATTATTTTCAACTGCTTTCTGTTTTTCTGATTTTTCCATATTGGAATTCAACTCAGGAGTAGGTGGGAACTGGCCGCGCACAGAATCATCAGTAAGTTCTTTTTCCAGGTCAGCATCAGAATTCTGGTCAGGCAGCCTTGGAAGCTCGGTCACTTCAGGATTTTCCTGATCAAGTATAGGTCCGGTTTCTGCTGTAGCAGGAACGCTTGGTGCTTCAAAATTAGTTTCCGAAGGAACTTCAAGGCTTGGTGCTTCAACTGTTATTTCAGGTTGTGGTGCGGCAGGTGCAGCTGGCGGTGTAACAGCGCTTGAATCATCCTGTTTCTTTTTGGCTTCGCCGGAAACGGGTATGTCAAAATCAGCCGGTAAAGAATCATCGTTGGAATCATCATCGAGCGAAGGCACCTGTGCGGTTTCGGAGACCTGTGTGCCGGCAGCCGGTTCAACATCGCCAAAACCGTTGAATTTAGGGATTGAAGGAAGACTCTGTGCAAAAGCTATCTTGAACAGGAACACAAAATAGAGGAATATTACTAATTTTCTCATAAGAGATCCAAAATTATAATTTATAAACGGGGTTGGTCCCCTAAAATATTCAAGCAAAGAACGATCAAAATTTTTCAGCGATCATGAATTTAAATAATTCACCCATCTCATGTAAATTAACTAACCTATTTACGCGCATAAATAAATCTATTTTTTGTTTTTCATCCATTTTTTTTGCCAGAATTTCCGCGCGCTGGATAATTCCCATAGATTTCAAGAACTCTGACTGGTTATAAAGATATAGGCTCTCTAAACCCGCATTCAATGCCACATTATAGAGCATTCTGAAATTCACATGCGCGGTGATATCTGCATCACCGATATTGTTAAAAATATCATTGAAGCCATGCTTCGCTACAGATTGTAAACTATCACCCGTGATGAAGCCGCTATAGCCATAATCTATTATAACGGCAAAACCTTTGTGCTTTAACAGATTTTCTGATATTTCCTGCATGAACTGCACCGAAAGCGGGCTATATTCCATTATGGCGCCTTCCTCGTGATCTTCACTGTCACTCACTATTATTTTCGGTGGAAGTGTAGCGATAGCGCTGAACACAAGCTTTTCACCTTTATCTAACATCACCACCCGCTCTCTTATCCCACTGTCTGTTTTCAGGAATTGTTTCACCGGCAGTGCATCGAAGAACTCATTGGCTATATATATATGGGGGGATGGCCCCCCTATTTCTTGCAGGGAATTAATCCAGTTAACTATATTTATATGATTTATAAGTATTTTTCTCTGATTTTCTACCAAGATAGGATTGATGTCTAGAATATAGCAATTAATCTTTTGATAAATATCAGGAAATTTGCTGATTAGGTTTAAAATATCGTTCAGTAAGGTACCTTTGCCTGCACCCAGCTCTATCAGGTTTATCCTGTCGTATCTTTGCAGATTATCCTGTATCTGTTTAACGATAAAAGCACCCAATATTTCTCCGAACAGGACCGAAATTTCGGGTGATGTTATAAAATCACTATTGATGCCGATCGGGTTCTTTTTGATATAATAGCCCCCATCTTTGTCAAAAAGAGCGATTTCCATGAAGTTATCCACGGTGATATGGCCGCGATTTCTTATCTCATTTTTGATTTTATCTTCTAAAGTCATTGAATATTATTATTTTAGAACTAAGTTACAGGAAACAATTTAAAGGATTTTATGACAAAAGAAACCACAGATAAAACATTTGAATCAGATGTATTGAATTCCAGTAAACCGGTACTGGTTGATTTCTGGGCTGAATGGTGTGGCCCGTGCCGCCAGCTTTCGCCTATTGTTGATGAACTTGCCAAAGACAGGTCCGACAAGATAGAAGTATATAAGATAAATATCGATAAGAACCCTGAAGTTCCGACCAAGCATGGTATTCGCGGCATCCCGACCCTTATACTGTTCAAGGATGGCAAACCGTTCGCCACCAAAGTTGGCGCATTACCAAAATCCGCTTTATATGAATGGGTTGATGGTCAGGTTGACTAAGCTACTATCACCGTTTTTATATTCGTGAACTCCCTGATACCGAATTCGGAAAGCTCTCTGCCATAGCCGCTTTCCTTTATTCCGCCGAACGGGAATCGCGGGTCTGATTTTATAAGATCATTCACAAAAACACTTCCCGCCTGTACATATTTTGTGGCGAGCTTCTCTGCGTTTGCAACATCACGGCTGAATATTGCCGCGCCAAGTCCGAAATTTGAATTATTTGCGATCCCAACAGCTTCATTCTCATCTTTTGCTTTCTGTATTATGGCCACCGGGCCGAATATCTCGCGGTCTTCCAGTTGTCCGGGGTTTATGACCTCTAATATCGTCGGCGGGAAATATGCGCCGGAATTTATATTATCGGCCTTAAATACCAGCCTGCAGGAACCATTCTTTATATAACTTTCTACCAATGCCTCTATCTCATTTTTAGCTTTTTCGGAAACTAATGGCCCTATTTTATTATTTTTATCCAGAGGGTCGCCGAATCCTACTTTTTTGAATATCTCGGTGAATCTTTGCAGGAATTCATCATATATCTTTGCGGTAACTATGAATCTTTTCGCCGCGATGCAGCTCTGCCCGGCATTTATCAGGCGGCTGTCGGTGCATTTTTTCGCGGCTAGTTCAATATCGGCATCGTCCAGAACTATATAAGCATCATTCCCGCCAAGTTCCAGAACACATTTCTTAACATTCTCACCGGCCTTCTGTGCAATTTTTTTACCTACCTCGGTAGAGCCGGTAAATGTTACCGCTTTTATTATTTTATTTTCTATCACCCTGCCGACATTTCCGCCGGAGATTATTATTGTCTGGAAAACGCCATCAGGAAATCCTGCATCTTTGAATATTTTTTCTATCAGCAGCGCACATCCCGAAACGTTGGATGAATGTTTCAGTACAAAACCATTGCCCGCGATAATGGCCGGAATAGCCGCTCTCAGCGCCTGCCAGAACGGGAAGTTCCACGGCATCACCCCAAGTATAACGCCGAGCGGGTTGAATGTTACCAGCGATCTTTTGAATTCAGAATCTATTATTATATCTTTAAGATATCTTTCCGCATTGCCGGCAAAAAAATCAGAAGTATCAGCACATTTTTTTATTTCAGCGACAGATTCCGCAAGAACCTTTCCCATTTCCTCTGTGATGGTTTTTGCATAAATTTCTGCGTTATCCCGGAGTATCTTCGCAAGCTCTTTGAACAGG
>CAYRJW010000002.1:0-22040 GCA_964424715.1 uncultured Rickettsiales bacterium
ATAGTCCTGATTATCATAGCCCTTATAACCGTTGGCATTATGGGCGGGCAGCAAATGATGGAGACCTGGAAGATCAACCGGGTCATTTCTGATATGGTAAGTTACAAGAACTCGTACGCCCTGTTCGTTGAAAAATATAACGCTGTTCCCGGTGATATGCCAGATGCCTCAGACATATTCAGGCCCCTGGATGGTTCGCCGACCGCCCTTAATGGTAATGGCAATGGTATTATAGAGCCTAATATGTCCGAGGAACACATATTGGCATGGAATCACCTATCCATGGCGGGTATGGTAAAGGGAAGATATAACTCTGGTGCTGGTCCCACAGGTCTTGCCATGCTGAACATTAATTTTAATGTCCCTACTGGCCCCCATAATTCCAGCGGTTATCATATGGTCAATCCTATCATCGTTGCTGCATTCCTGGTAAGCATCGCAGATGATGATGCTCTGCAAAATGGCATAGAATATGATAATCCGCTGATATTCAGTAATGATCTTTTTTATATGTCATTCGATTATGATACTAGCGGACGTACAGGAATACTCACTCCGGAAGAAGCTCTGCTTATGGATACAAAGATGGATGATGGTATTTACCGGCATGGCTCTCTGACTGGTATGAGTGGTGCAAATCTTGGTGTTGGCGAGGAATGTGCCAGTGTTGTCGGTGGCTATTTGATCGATAATGATTTTAAAAACTGTGTAATGATATTTGTGCTCGAAAAGAAAACCCGTCCTACTCCATAATATGCCCTAGGCAAAATTTATCGGGTCCACATCAACCCGTATCTTTATATTCTTTGTATCATATTTAAATTTAGCAAGTGCCGAGCGGAAATAGCTTTGTATATCGAATCTCCTGTCGGCCTTTATCAATATCCTGTATCTGAAATTGCCGCGATATTCATGGTAAAGGGCAGGCGCCGGGCCGAATAATTTTGCCCTGTTATTCTGGCTGAAATATTTTATGAATTCTTTTGCGGCCTTTTCCGAAACGCTGTTGCTGGCCGATGAGACCGTTACAGCGCATAGCCTTGAAAATGGCGGCAGGTCGGCTTCTTTACGTTCCTGCAATTCATATTTCATGAAGCCTGCCATGTCGCCTTTCAGCAGGGCCTGCATAACTTTATTTGAAGGTTCAAAGGTCTGTATCATTACCTTTCCTTTCAGTTGTTCCCGCCCGGCGCGTCCGGAAACCTGATGTAAAAGCTGGAATGTTTTTTCGCCCGAACGTAGATTTTCAAAATCCAGCCCCAGATCGCCATCTATTATCCCAACCAGTTTTAGCGCAGGGAAGTGATGTCCCTTGGCGATTATCTGCGTGCCAATTATTATATCGATCTCCTTCTGCTCAATTTTGGTTATCAGCTCATCCATGTTGCTCTGGCTGGTGGTGGTATCACTTGCCATTTCCGCTATGCGTGCATTGGGGAATAATCTTTTTACCTCTTCCGTTACTCTTTGAACTCCCGGTCCGCAGATGCGGAAACTGTTTTCTGCCTCACATTTAGGGCATTTCTTCGGCATTTTTATCGTATGGCCGCTATGGTGGCATTTCAAATATTGCTCGCCGTGATTATCGATATGCATAACCATCCAGGCACTCGTATCCGGTGATTTGAACCTGAACCCGCACTTGCCGCATAATGTAAGCGGAGCATAACCCCTACGGTTCAGGAAAAGCAGGCTCTGCTGGCCTTGTTTTAGGTTGTTTTCAATCTCTTCACGTATCTTGTAGGAAATAAACTCATTATTATTCTGAATGTTCACCCGCATATCCACCAGCTCAACATCCGGCATCTGGGCCTCATTAAAGCGGCTGGCGAGTTTTTCGTGGAAATATCTTTTGCTCTCCACATTATGATATGTCTCGATCGAAGGCGTTGCCGTAGCCAGTATCACCGGGATATTTTCGCATTTACCCCGCACCACGGCAATATCGCGCGCATTATATATTATCTGCTCCTCTTGCTTGAAACTTCCATCATGTTCCTCATCAACGATGATAAGCCCTAAATTCTTATATGGCAGATGCAGCGATGATCTTGCACCTATCACAACGCTGACTTTACCGTTAGCAATATCAAAAAAGGCTTTCCTGCGCTTTGCCTCACTTACTATGGAATGCCAGATGACCGGCCTGAACCCGAATCTTTTTTCAAAACGCTTTATAAGCTGTGATGTAAGCAATATCTCCGGCAGCATGATAAGCGATTGTTTCCCCTGTGCCAGCATCTGCGCTATCAGCTCGAAATAAACCTCGGTCTTGCCGCTACCGGTAACGCCTTCCAGCAAGGTGACAGAAAATTCATTCAGCCGTTCCTTTATATTTTCATAAGCTACTTGCTGCTCGTTGGTGAGCGTTATTTCTTTTGTATCTGTAACCTGTAACCTCTCACCTGTAACCTTCTTCGCTTTTACCGTTTTAAAGAACTTTCCACTATAAACAAGGCTCAGCACCTTACCGAGTTCTGTTATACAATAGCCGGCCTGCCATTCCAGTAGATCCCCTAACGGCTTTGATATTGGCAATATCTCAAACCCATTCTCAGCTGCCGAGGCAATTATCTTTTTTATTTTTTTGCTGTCCTTAACATCTGTTTTGTCCGAAATACCCCAGATAACCCCATAGACCTGCTTACTCCCGAACGGCACCAGTACTATCTCGCCAAGCTGATAATTCTGCCCTTCTGCAAGGGCGTAATCAAACGGCTTATCGAACGGTAATGGCAACAGAACTTTAGCGAACATAAAATATTTCTGAAATCGTCATTGCGAGAAGGCATCGCCGACGAAGCAATCCATCCGTTCAAGACACTTGATGGGTTGCCGCGCTTCCGATGGTCGCTCGCAATGACGAGGGTTAAGGTGATCTATATTACTCATCCAAATAAACTAATTTATTGATTGAAGTAAACAATAACGCAGTTTTAATTTTTTTATCCTTATATATCTTCTGCAAAATATTTTTATAAGCCTCCAGCTGTGGCCTGTAGCCTTCTACCAGTTTTGACAAGTTAGTATCATTCACCCTGTTGGTCTTGTAATCTATTATTATGATTTCGCTCTTAGTTTCAATTAGCCTATCGATCTTGCCCGAAATGAACTTTTTTTCCAATATCCCGCAAACCGGCACTTCAGCCTTAGTTCTGGAGCTGAATATGGATTCAAATCCTTTATTATCCATCACCGAATAAGCTTCGTTCTTAATGATATTTTTCTGTTCATCGTTTAATTGTGTAATATCTTTTAATATAATTTCTGCCACATTATCGCGGTTTACCTTTTCTATATCAGGCAATATCTCCAGCAATTTATGTACGGCTATCCCCTTATCAAAATCAATATTCACGCTTTTTATTTTCTTATCATCACTATTTTTATAAAGCTTTGAAGGGCTTAGAACCTCCAGTAATTCATCTTTTTCAAGTTTTCCGAATTCCAGTATTTTTTTTGTTTCATTATTTTTTATCTCGCTAAAAACCTTATTCCCAATATAGGCCTTGCTGGTATAAACAAATCTGTCCTCAACCTTTTCACATATATCATTAACCGAGATTATTATTATATTATGCCAGTTATCCGCCTTGGAACCACGGCTTTTGTGGCCGAATACATATAATTCATCCCGCGGGCGGGTGAGGGCGACGTATAAAAGCCGGTAATATTCCGCATCCGCGGCTGACTTATCAGCGGCTAATATATCTTCAAACATCTGGTTGCGATAATCTTTCTGCACTGGACAGAGAAAAACCCCATCATCACTGAATATATATTGCGTACTGTTCTGCCCAACGGAAGTAGTATCCGGCAATATCACAATAGGCGATTCCAGCCCTTTGGCGCCGTGAACTGTTAGTATCTTAACTTCACCGCCGGCGGTTTTTATATTGCGTTTTATCTCAATATCGCTTTTCTCAAACCAGCCGATAAATTGCTGCATGGAAGGGGAATGGTCATTCTCGTAATTCTTCACGATATTAAGGAATTCATTCAATATCTCATTCACCTGATTGCCGAAATATTCGTTGAATTTCTTCCGTAGCCCTAAAACCTCTATTGCCGAAAAATAGAATGAGAACGCCGAACTGCCATCACCGTTTTTGATCTTATCTATCAGTTCGCATATATATTTATATTTTTTATTCCCGCCGGTCTTTTCCTGCAATACGCCATAAACGCTTTTCTTCCCCCGGTTCCAGCATAGTTCGAACAGTTCATCTTCGCTTATCTCGAATATCGGGGATTTCAGTAGGCACGCGAAATTAAGATCATCATTTTCCAGAATGGTGAATTTACCTAGCGCGATAATATCTTTTATAGCAAGGTTATCGCTAAGCCTTAGTCTGTCCATGCCGGAAACCGGTATATTGCGCTCCTGCAATTTCTTTATTATCAGGTGGGAGAGTTCATCCCGCTTTTTCAGTAATATCATTATATCTTCCGGCAGCGGTCTTTTACCGGTAGATGCCAGCACAAAATCGCGGTTCAGTATCTCTTCAATTCTTTTTGCTATTTTTTCGGCAGCTATTTCCTTTATCTTAAGCTCATTCTCCACAATATATTCCTGCGGCAGATGCCAGGAGATATTATCTTTATTAGTGGCTTTCTTCTCAATATTATCCACCAGCTCATTTATCTCAAAATACCCAAAGTCTTTATCCCGGCTGAGTTTATGAGTGTTTATCTCGTTAAGGTCGGTCACGGAATTTTTAACTTTCTCATTCCGCAGAACCTTATCCACAATTGTAAGTATCGCCTCGCATGAACGGAATGAGGTATTCAGCGATACCACCTCAAAAAGCCCGGTGCGGTTCTGGGTTTTGAAATATTCAAAATTATCTTTCTTGCCGCTGAAAGTTTCAATATTCGCACCCTGAAAACTATATATCGACTGTTTTTCATCACCCACCACGAACAGGCTACGGTTTATTTTGCTTTCCGACCCGGCATAGGAAAAGAATTCCGCCGTAATGGCATCAATTACTTTCCATTGTTTGGTATTGGTATCCTGCGCCTCATCAAGCA
Source organism: uncultured Rickettsiales bacterium (assembly GCA_964424715.1). GTDB lineage: Bacteria > Pseudomonadota > Alphaproteobacteria > Rickettsiales > UBA8987 > JAMHZE01. Next base: position 5,035 of record CAYRJW010000002.1, read on the forward strand.
GAATATGGTCTATCCCGCCATCGAGCTTATACAGTACCCATTGCGAGTTTATATTATTCTTATCCAGCAACGCAGCGGTTTTCTGGATAAGATCATCATAATCCAGCAAATATTTCAACTTTTTGGTTCGCTCGAATATCTTTGCGAATTCGGTGAATAATATCAGTGTGCATTTTGTTATCAGGAATATCTCGGCATTTTTTATTTCGTTAAGATGTTTTATTATTTCCTCGGTCCAGATATTTATATTCTCGAACACCAGCGGATAATTGCTTTTAAGCTCCTTATTGAATATGGAGCTTCGTGGCGTATCTTTCTCGGTTAAAAATACTATTTTTATATCGTCGATCTTCCGGGTTTTCAGGTAGTTCACAAGGTTCTTTAATATACCGTGCTGTGTTTTGCCACCCTGTGCCAGCGCATCTGCAAGGGCAGGGAGGAAACCTTCTATCTTATGGTAAAGCTCTGCTTCTATATCGATTATATTATCATTCCCGACCCCAAGCCGTTCTTTCAGGAACTCGATATAATTCCCAAGCCCACCATGTTCATTCACCAGCTCGCCTATCTGCTCCGATTCCTCGAATAAATTCTGGAACAGTTTCTTTATCGAGAATATCTGGAGCCGTGATACCAGTTCCGCAAAGGCATTCCTTATACTCTCATCCTCTGCGGAATTTATGTCGATTATCAGCCTGTTCCATGATTCATCAATGATCTCGGTCTTTTTATTATCATCAATGACATTAAAGAACGGTGGAATACCCACCTCAAGCGGGAATGATTTCAATATCGTCTGGCAGAAGGAGTGTATCGTCTGTATCTTCAATTGTTCAGGGTGATCAATTATTTCTGCTAGTTTCCTTTTTGTGGTGCCAAGTTTCTTAATATCAATATTCTCTTTAAAATCCTTCTCCAGCCGCGCCTTTAACTCGTTATCATCCAGTATTATCATCGAGCCGATGGTTTCTATTATCCGCTTATGCATCTCTGCCGCGGCGGCCTTGGTATAGGTGATGCATAATATCCGCTCCACGCTGTTGCCTTCCAGTATAAGGCGCAGAAAGCGGTTCACCAGAACATAGGTCTTACCCGTTCCCGCATTGGCGGAAAGCCATATATTCCGGTTCGGGTCAGAGGCGGTTATCTGTTCTGGCAGAAGCTGCATTGAATACTTGTCAGTTTTAAAGTTTAGGCTAATATATACTGCAAACATTAAACTTAAAACTGATAAAAATGGTCAACAAATTATTCCAGAACGATCTTCCTGCTGATGTCAGGATAGAAGGCGATATCGCCATAGATACCGAGACCCGCGGCCTTAACATATTCAAGCGCGACAGGCTTTGCGTGGTGCAGATAGGCGATAGCAAAGGCAATGCCTGGCTTGTGCAGTTCAAGAATTCTGAGTATGACAAGGCGGTTAACCTGAAAAAGCTTCTGTCCGATGATTCCCGCCTGAAGATACTCCACTATGCCCGCTTCGATGTGGCTGCGATAAAAATATTCTTAGGGGTGGAGATGAAAAATATATTCTGCACTAAAATAGCCAGCAAACTGGTCCGCACCTACACCGATAAACACGGCCTGAAAGAACTGGTAAAAGAATTCATCGATATCGATCTTTCCAAACAACAGCAAAGCTCCGACTGGGCCAGCGAGTTAAGCGATAAACAGGTAGATTACGCCGCTTCCGATGTATTATACCTCCACCGCCTCCACGCCAAACTCCAGCAAATGCTGAAGGATGAGGGGCGCACTGAACTTGCCCAGAAATGCTTTGAATTCCTGCCTACCCGCGTAGAACTAGATATGGGCGGCTGGTTAGAGGAAGATATCTTTGCGCATTAAAAAAATTGCCGTGTCATCCCCCGAGTTGCATAAGCAACTATAGGGGGATCCAGCCTTACGGGCCTGATGGATGGCCCTATAATTGCTGCGCAATTCGGGCCATGACGCGGGTGAGGTAAACTTAAGAAGTTACCGGACTCTTGTGGTTATTTGTTTTTTGATACTTTGTTGCTGCTTATCTTTGCAGAGGTCTCTTGTAAGATATTTGTATCCAGATTTTTAGTGGCTTCATAGAAGGCCGTGTTTTCGTTTTCATTTTCTGCTTGAACATGAGTGTCAGCGTTTATTATTGCTCCGGCCCCTCCTTTCAGGAGGTTTTTATTATCATTAGGATAATTTTTCTTAAATATTCCAGCTATGTTAGCGGTAAGAGATATAAAACTTCCTACAATGACAGTCGGAACTAAAACATTGCTCCACTTCTTTTTTAAATTTATATAATATTTTTTAAATTCTTGGTCAGTTAAGTCTCCAATCTTTTTTGCCATAATATATTCCTAATCATTAATAGGCTGATTATACCATAAAAGGGTTAATAAACCATTAACTGCCGCAAAATTTTTAACTTATTGATATTAATTAGTTTTTGTGCCGACTGGAGCCTTATTTCCTTTTAAAAACTCCGAAATAGCCATTCGCGGTTTGCCTTCTTTTTGGATAATTTTAGGGGCAATAATGGCATCGTTGCAGGAGATATGGAATTTATCGTTAATGATTTTTCCAACGCCGGTATTAGGGGCAGTAATAAATTCAGCATCGAATATTTTATACTTAACACCATCAAGAACAAAATTCGCTCCCGGGTAAGGTGAAAGACCTCGTATCTTATTCAATATTTCTTTTCCAGTTCCGGAAAAATCTATCTTCTCATCATCCTTGGTAATTTTCTTTGCATAGGTAACGCCATCATCACTCTGCTTTTTATATTCGGCTTTGCCGGTTTCTATCAATGTAATGGCTTTTAAGGTTAGCTCAGCGCCAAGCCTTGCACCTTCATCATGCAGCCAGCCACAATTCTTATCGGCGGGGATATCGAATTCATGTTTTAAAATAACATCGCCGGTATCAAGCCCTTCATCCATTTTCATTATGCAAATGGCAGTGTGCTCATCACCTTCCATAATGGTGCGTTGCAGGGGGGCTGCGCCGCGCCATCTTGGCAGTAGGGAAGGGTGGATGTTGATGCAGCCAAGCTTTGTACCGGTCAAAATTTCCTTCGGTAGCAGCATTCCATATGCCGCAACCACGGCAATATCGGCGTTCAGGTTCTTAAAAATATTTTTTTCTTCATCGCTTTTTAGACTTTCGGGAGTGAAAACCTTAATATTATTCTTTTCAGCAATATCATGTATCACTGATCTCTTGATATCCATTCCGCGCCCGGCGGCTTTAGGTTTTTGGGTATAGACCGCAATTACTTCATGGCTGCTGTCTATCAGCTTATTTAATGCAGGAGCCGCAAATTCCGGCGTTCCCATGAAAATTATTTTCATATTTATACTTTACCTTTTCTCACCATCTCCTTGTACTTACAGGGAGGGTGAGGGTTGAATCCTATTAATATCTCTCGTTCAACCCTCACCCGGAAAGTCTAAGTTCACTTTGTTCACTAAGACTTTCTTGCCCTCTCCCTGAGCCTCAGGGAGAGGGAGGGGTGAGGGTTGAACTTCATTTAATTCTCGATCAAATTGTTATTCTTAACAAATTCGTTTGTCAGTTCTTTAAACACATCGCCGCGATGTTCGTAATTCTTAAATTCATCAAAAGATGCGCAGGCCGGTGAAAGTAATACTATTGATTGCTTGTTTTTGCCCTGTTCCAGCGCAAGTGATGCAGCGGCTGCGAAAGCTTCCTTAAAAGTTTTTGTCTGAGTATGATTCTTATATCCCGCCGTTTTATATGTATCCACAAATTCTGCACCGGCCTGACCATAAAAGAATGCATGGGCGATCTTGCCAAAATATTTTTCCAGCTTCTTTATTCCGCCTTCCTTGGGAACCCCGCCGGCAAGCCAGAATATATTATCGAATGTTTTAAGCGCCGGTTCTGTGGCTTCGGCATTTGTGGCCTTGGAATCATTTATGAATTTTATTTCGCTGTTCCCGAAAACCAGTTTTATCCTGTGATCCAGTCCTTTGAAGGTTTTTATCGCGGCGATTATCTTATCATCATCCAGCCCCAGAGATTTACACGCGAAGAACGCCGCAATGATATTCTGCCTGTTATGCTCGCCCGGAAGATATGGGAATGAATGGGCTTTTAGCAGATGCCCGGTAGAAACATAAGTTACCAGATTAACCGGGGAATTCTTTTCAAGATCATCAGCTATTTTTTTTGTGATGTCTTGATCGATGCAGATTATCGCGACATCATCTTCATTCAGATTTTTAAATATCTCCCTTTTAGACTGCTCATACCGTTCAAAACTGCCATACCTGTCAATATGGTCCGGAGTAATATTTAGCAGAACAGTAATATCGAATTTCGCTTTTTTCAGCAGGTCTATCTGGTAAGAAGATGTTTCAAGCACGAATACGCTTGGCCTGTTAGCATCAAGTTCCAGCGCGGCGATACCTATGTTGCCACCCAGCTGCGCATCCATCCCAAGCTCTTTCAGTGCATGATGTATAAGCGCGGTAGTGGTTGATTTTCCGTTAGTGCCGGTAATCCCAATGAATTTTGCACCTTTGGCAGAATTACGGAACAGCACTTCGATATCGCAGATAACCTCAACATTATTCTGGTTCGCAAGTTCAACCACGCGGTGCGGTTTTGGGAATATCAGCGGCACGCCTGGGGCAAGTATTACGGCTTCCAGCTCTTTCCACGGCCATTTTTCAATATCAAGTGCGGTGGTGTTCACAACATCAAAGCTATTCACGGTCTGTGGGCTATCGTCCCAGAAATAAACATCATAGCCTTTATTCCTGAAATAGAATGCCGAGGCGTGTCCGCTTTTTCCTAATCCGAATATGCCAACTTTCTTTGTCATTATTTTTTTAGATGATCCTTAAATTCGATAAGCAGTGCTGTGTACAGGTCGCGTTTGAATGGTACTATTATATTGGGTAAAGTATCCGGGCTGGCCCAGTGCCATTTGCGGAATTCCGGTTCGGCGGTATTTATATTTATCTCGCTGTCATCGCCTAAGAACTTTGCGAGGAACCACATTTGTGTTTGTCCGCGGAACTGGCCGTTCCAGAATTTCGGTATCAGAAAATCCGGGATATCGTATGAATACCAGTTACCTGCTTTGGCGATTATCTCAATATTATTCGTACCGATCTCTTCTTTCAATTCGCGGAATGCAGCCACTTCCGGTTCTTCGCCTTCATCAATACCGCCCTGCGGCATCTGCCAGGCATCGGCCTTGTTATCTAGTCTCTGGCCCACGAAAACATCGCCGCTCTTATTCCTAAGCATCACACCAACGCATTTTCGGTAGGATAATTTTTCTCTGTCGATAACGGTCATTTTGGGAGATCAGTTATTTGTTATAAAATATGATACCGGCGCTATCTGTATGTTCGGGCCAATATTCTCATCAAGCCATTGCTGTAATATCTTTATCGAAAGCTCGTTAGGGCTTACCGCGATCACCAGGCGTTTTTTCTTTATCACCAGCTCTTCTTTTATGATGTTCAGTTTCTCCAGTATCTTTTCTTCGTTAAGTTCCTCATCTATCAGATAATCCACGGCGAATGTATCGGTAGCGAAGGGCTTTACATCGTTCTCAAGGTTTGCATTAGTAGTATTGCGGAAGAATCCGAAGAATACATTTCTTTCGGTTATCTTTTTCAGCAGTGGTGAAAGCTTATCGAAGCGGCTGGTGATTATCTCATCGTTGTTGGCAAGCAGGCCGATATAATTTTTTGCTGAATTTGCAGTAGAGCCGAAATGCGAAAGGTTCTGTATCTCGTCATAATTAGCCTGAATAGAAAGCGGGCCGCCATCTTTCAGTGGGTAGGTGCTTGGATTGAATATGACATTCAGCAGAACCTGTCTGCCATCACGTATGGCAAAATCTATCTTTTTCTGCAGCTCATCGGAATATGGTGAGAACGCGAAGGAAACCTCTTTCGGCAGGTTCCTTGCATTATCAAGTTCGCTTTTCATCATGCCTATCTCAGTAACTATTATGGAAAGATTGGCCGCCTTGTAATCAAGCGATATGACTGCCTTGCTTGCGGCCTTAGGGGCTTCTTCAGCTGGTTTGGTCTCCTGCTCTTTGTCTGCGCTGGTGTCCGGCATCGGGCCGATGAAATCTTCCTTGTTTATTTCAGGCATCGGGCCGATGAAATCCTCGGGCTTAACTTCTGTTTTTTCCGGGAGTGGAGTGCCAAGTGCTTTGGATCTTCTGAGTGCCAACTCCTCATCGCTGATGTCGTTCAGTTCCAGTTTGTTATTATCCTTGGCTGCGATATTTATTATGCGCCCCTGTGCAAAGAGTTCCGCGTTTTTCCCGGAATATACCTTATAGAAACTCACCAGCTGGAAAACCACCAGCGCCACCACAAGCAGGTTGATGGCGATCACGGCTTTGTTGATCATCTTCATCTTCTGCGGGCTGATATTGCCTTTTTGCTCTGGATTCTCTGCCATTTTCTTTATCTTGTGAGCTTATTTACTAATTTAGTTTTAATAATCATTATAAATAAATTATAATTATCTTTAAATCTACAAGGTTTTTATTGCCCGATAAAATTAAAGATACCAATGAAAGGCTCGCCAAGGCAAAGGTGATCGAAGGAATGCTTGTTGAGCTTGATATGAGCCGCGAGGAACTCATCAAGCTTATCAAGGCCATGATGGAGCGCTCGGTTTCTGAAGGGAAGGTGGAAGATGTTGATATCAGCCAGCTGGCGGAACGCGCTGCAGGCGGTGATAGCGAATATATGGCAAGATATTTAAGCCTTGAGCAATTGCGGGAGCTTAACATTCATATCAGCTATGCCTTCAGCCTGAAAAGGGCAAAAGACCTTGGCCTTATCCCAGATCTTGATAAAATATCACAGCTTATATCTTTGGCGAATATCAGCAAACTGCTTCCAGAAGGGAAGGCTGTGGCTAACGGAAAGATGCAGCCACTTTCTTCTGTCCAGCTCGGTAAAATAAGCGGTGAGCTTAATTCCATGATAAGCGGCCGCAGCTACCAGAGCCAGGAGGCCATGAATAAAAATTCCCTGATGATGAATGATCCCAACGATCAGAACAACCAGAACTCCTCGGTGAATGTTGTAAAGCGCGTTACCGGTATGATAAGGATGCAGATGCAGGCCATCGGCGTAGCGGCGGGTGCCATGATATCCGGCGCGCCGGTGCCGGCACAGTTACAGGCGAACCAGATACAGAACCTTGCCAATACTGCTGCCCGCATAAACTCCCACATGCGCCGCCATGAACGGCAGATGAAAAAGATAGCGCCGGAGGTTTCCTCTTTGAGTCACAGAAAGGGGCAGGTATTCGCCACCGTAAGGACCACAGGCGGTGAGCGTGAGGTGAAGCTTTCCGATCACTTGCGGGAAAATAAGAAACTCACCCCGCAGGCTGAAAAGATACTGAATAATTTTATGCTCGCTGGTGATAAGCTTGAACTTACGCTGGAAAGCATATCAAAAGCATCACCTGATATAAGATCCCTGCAATTCAGTGCTACGGGAAAATTACAGGTTACGGCAGAAACCGAGGGTAAGTTAAAAATAGTTAATATCGCCGATTATATAAACGATCTTACCCGTAACATAGATAAACTGAAAAATGCGGTCGACAATAAAAAGAGCGAACTGGAGACAAAAAGATCTGATATAGAAAGAGCCAAGGACCTTACCAGAGGCCCCGAGCTTGATAATGCGAACCTTGCTAATGCTAAAATATCATCTGAAGAACTGCTGAAATATTCCCGCGCGCAGGAAGTAAGATCCGACGGTTTGAATGAAAAGACCGAAAAGAAAGAGGTAAAGCGGGTAGGGGATGAACTCATAAAACTTGATGCCATGAGCGATAAGGCCAGAATGCTGGAATCATTGAAAGGCACTACCGAGATGAAGGCCATAGAATCCTCCATGAAAGATGTAATGAAGCACATGGAGGAAGCGCAAACCAATAAAGACCTGCTTGATAATCTCAAAAAAGATTTGTCGAAAGGTAAGTTTCTGGATAAAAGCTAAAAAACACTTCAATAAAAATATAAAATTATGGCGTCTATCAAAAGAGTAATAGCATCAACAATGGTCGGTAATGGGCTGGAATGGTATGATTATGCGCTTTATGGCACATTCACCGCACTTATCAGCAAGCATTTCTTTCCAGCCGGTGATGATGCCGTGGCTCTGATAGCCACCTTCGGCATATTCGCCGTCGGCTTCCTGATGCGCCCCATCGGTGCGATATTCTTCGGTTTCATTGGTGATAAATATGGTCGCAAGAACGCGCTTTCTCTTTCGATATTAATGATGGCCTTTCCAACCGCCTGTATAGGCCTGCTTCCCACATACAGCGTAATCGGTATCTGGGCACCGATATTGCTCACCATCATCCGGCTGGTGCAGGGCGTTGCCATAGGCGGCGAGTTTGGTGGTTCGATAGTTTACATGGTCGAACATTCCACCGAGAAAAATAAAAACCTTATCGGCAGCCTTTCTATAATCAGTATGCTGATAGGTCTGCTTGCTGGCGCGGCCATTTCAACCGGCCTTTCCGAGTTCATGACGCCTGAGGATTTTAATTCCTACGGGTGGCGCATACCATTCATACTAGGCTTTTTCATTGGTATAGTTGGCCTTTACATCCGTACCAAGCTTGATGAAAGCCCTGCCTTCATGGATGCCAAAGGTGCCGGCCACTTATGCGATAGGCCAGTGAAAGAAGCCATCCGCCATAATTATAAAGAGATATTACTGGGCATGGGCATCTATCTTTCCGTCACCATCCCATTCTACATACAAACCGTTTTTATGAATAGCTTCATGGTAAAATATCTTGGCTTTCCCACCAGAGATGCTTTGATAATATTTACCGTAAGCCTGCTGGTGATGATGGTGATAACCCCGATATCCGCCATTCTGTGTGATAAGAAAGACCGTGAGAATATCTTAAAACTGGTGCTGATAACCTATATCCTCTTCGCCATCCCGTATATTTACCTGCTGGATTACAAAACTTTTACCTTCGCCCTTATATCGCAAATGATATTCTCTGCGATACTAGCCTTTTACCTCGCCCCCATCCCAACCCTTATGGTGGATATATTCCCCTGCAAAACCCGCTATACCGGAATGTCCCTTTCCTGCAACCTAGCCGCCGCAATATTCGGCGGAACAGCGCCAATGGTGATAACAAAACTGATAACCAGCACCGACTCAAACTACCCTATCTCATATTATGTTATATTCGCCGCGGTGGTATCCTTCATCTGCATAACGCGGGTTAGGACGAGGTTTCATTACAATATCTAATTGAAAAATATAAATTAATCACCATTAACGGTTTCTTAACTTTTTTGTGGTATAATGGGTCATCACGAATTATAATATTGCGCGATAGTTTTAAGAAAGCAGGGGTTTACGGTGTCACCAAAAGTTTATGAAAACAATGAAGAGGCAGTAAAAGATCTGCTGGAAACATTGTTTGAGAATGAATATGAAGAGCTTGTCAGGGATTTTAACGGAACTAACAAATCAAGTTTCTCCGTAACCGTTGCTGACAAAAACATATTTCTTTCTATAGATGAGCCTGAGACCAGCGCAACACATTCGCTTGGGTTTGAAAGGGCAAAGCGTAAGCATAATTTTTTATCTGCAGCATCACAGAACATAGAAGACGATCCTATTTTTGACAATACTGACTATGCCGCTATTGCAAAAGAGCAAGGCATAAAAGAAGTAGATAAAATAGATGCAAGGCACAAGGTGGAAGCAAATTTCCCGCGCTATTTTGAAAATGACCGGGAGGCTGTTTTTGAGATACATGTATGGAATAAAGATAGAACAGAGGTTTTAAGAAAAGCGGTTACTATAACGCATAACTATGTTGCAAATGAAGCTGGCGAAGTTCTCTCTCATGAAGAGGGGGAAGAATTCAATGAACCGCACACGGCATATATTTTCGGCAAGGCTTATGCAGCCGTGTTTGAGCGTCTTGCAAAAAAATACAATATTGACAGATTAAAAGAAGAACTCGGTGAGATAGACTCCTACAGCCCTGAACTGGCTTTGGCGCATTTGTCCATTATACATCCTAATCCTGAGCAGATAAGGAATATAGGTTATGGATTCTTTTATAATGATGCCAAGCGTGAGATCATAGAAAACGATAAAGGGTTTATCTCTGAATATGAAGGCAAGCTAAAGGAATATAAGGAAAAGCTGAAAGGATATAAAAAAAAGTTATATAAGGCTAATTCTTATGCAAGTGTGAACGAGGAATTTGAGCTGAAAGAGCCTTATGAGGGGTTTAAAAAAGAATATGATGATCTTGAAAAAGAATATGGCAATTTCAGAAAAGAATATGACAAGGTTCTCAGGTGCAATGCAAAAATAAGGGCGGACGCCATAGATAAAGATGTTCTGTATCAAAAGGGCGAAGATATCGTATCGGGCTTTAAAGATACGGCGCAGTCAGTTTATGATAGCTACTCTAAAATAGGCGATGAATTAAGTGTCGGTCCCGTTCATATTGATCCATGGACCGATAATATAATAAGACATTTTATGTCCTGGGGAGCAAATGTTGAAAATAGGCACAACCATATACCTAACCCGACTTCAAAATATAATCCCAATTCAGTGATAACCTCTAAATTAATAGATAATGATAATGCCGGTGTAAGCTATCGGGCCATGGATATTGCGCTTACATTGAATGCTATGTCCGGAATAACTCTTGATCAAAAAAATAAAACTGTATCCTTCACTGAATCCGGCAAGGCTCTTCTGCGTGGTGCAGATGAAGTAAGGCATCTGGAAGCTAATTTTGAAAAAAATATATTATTACTAGTTTCCGCAGCAAAGGTCATGGTAGGTAATATGCGTTTAGGTAAATATGCCCATGAGGATTTTGATAAAAGATGGCCGATAAAGCAGATAGAAGAAGCAAAATCATTTGTTGAAGCTTTTAAAGAAGGATGGAAAGTAGATCTGAATTTTTTAACTCCCCCTCAAACTCTTGTTGCAAGCGATTCACGATATACTCGCCTGAAAACAAGATTTCCTCAACTGGCGTAAGCCCTAAGAGCTTGGTGCGGTTAAGAGGACTTGAACCTCCACACCCGTAAGGGTATATGGACCTGAACCATACGCGTCTGCCAATTCCGCCATAACCGCATTCTTTTAGCAGCGCTACCATTAACACTGATTTTATTTTGTACAAGTGAAAATTTGAGGGTGGCTTGCCGAGCCGTAGCCCGCCTACGTTCGTGCTGAACTTCGTCGAGGCAGCCTTCTTCCAAATTCGGTTCAAGTGAAACTCATTAAGGCGAAGGCTGGTGCGGATAAGAAGACTCGAACTTCCACGATGTTACTCGCTACCACCTCAAGGTAGTGCGTCTACCAATTCCGCCATATCCGCATATTTGCAAGCATTTAATGCCTGAAACTGCTTAAGTCAAGATTATACTAAGATACGAGATGGGTTCTATCCAGTCTCATTTTATGAAATTCCCTGTTATAAGGAATGTCATGGCAACCGGTTTTCATGTTCCACTCAAGAACCCCGACAGGTGATGCTATCTCGGCCTGTTTGCGTATCTGGTCTATGGCTGCGATGGTATCATACATGAACTTATCAGCTTTCACCCAATCCGGCTTTTGTATTCCTATACTCGTTTCTTTATTATCTATCTTGTAAGATAATATCAGGGTCTTTTTAAGATATTCCACGGTCCTTTCCTGTGAATATCTTATGTTGTTATTTTTTGATGTATAAAAATAACCGACCTTCAGGATGGAAATATCTTTTAATTCGTCACTCATCTTACTATGTGCGCCAATTTTAGTATGATTGCCGGTTTTTGTATTTAGTAAGGTTTCAACAAGATCCGGGCTTGATATAAGTTCTAAATTCACTAACGCATTGATCCTGGGGTTAGGTATTGGTTTTTTTGGCACAAACACAGAGTTATCCAGATTGGCTAATTCAGATGGTGATATAATGGGATTGTCAGATGTCATAGAATAAATGACCTCATCGGCGCTTAAGGTTATGTCTGTCTGTTTTAAGGAGGGGGTATTCTTCAGCTCCTTAAGGAGCTGGGCAGCAAAAGCATCTGCTGAAGGTTTAGTAGGATTTCTTTTTGGAATGTATACAATTATAGGATCATTATTATTCAGGTCTAAATTTATAACGATCTTGGTCTTATTTTTTGATACGCCCGACCGTATCGAGATCTTTTCTGCATTTAGTAAGTCAGGAAGATTCCTAAGTAATATATGATCTCTTATAATGGTTGAGTGATTATTAGCACTATTATCAATAGAATAGACCGGCATAGTTTCCCCAGTTAAATTGATCGGGGTACTATACCATAATTATAACCATAAACCAATAGGTTAATTATGCTCCCTGAACGCCGGGATCGGGCGTTAATATCCCTCCGGATAAGCTGCTGTTCCCAAACGAAGATTTCTTGATCGGAGTAGGGGTTATGTTCGATCCTCTGTCTATCTTGCCGCCTTCCATGATTATCTTTATCTCGTCGCCGTTCAGCGTTTCATATTCAAGAAGGGCCGCCCCAAGCAGGTGCAGTTTCTCGATATGCTGATTCAGTATCATAGTGGCAAAAGCATGAGCTTCGCCGATAAGCTTCTTCACTTCTTCATCGATCTTTTTAAGCGTATCCTCTGAAACGCTTTCCTTCTTGCCCAGTGAATAGCCTAGGAACGGGTTTTCCTCGCCTTCGCCATAGAATACCGCGCCGACCTCTTCGCTCATGCCCCATTTCTTTACCATGTTGCGTGCCATGCTGGTTACATACTGAATATCGCTGCTTGCGCCACTGGTAACTTTATCATGGCCGAAAATAAGTTCTTCCGCTACGCGTCCGCCCATTGCCATTGCCATGTCAGATTTCATCTTCTGGCGGGTGAGGGAATATCTGTCCTTCTCCGGCAGGCGCATCACCATGCCTAAGGCGCGGCCCCTTGGTATAATGGTGGCCTTGTGAATAGGATCGCAGCCCGGAGCGTAATTGCCCACTATAGCGTGGCCAGCTTCGTGGTAGGCGGTAAGCTTGCGTTCTTCCTCATCCATCTTCATGGATTTTCTTTCAACACCCATCATGACCTTATCTTTCGCATGTTCCATTTCGCGCATGGTAACAACCTTCTTGTTCCTGCGTGCAGCGGTAAGGGCGGCCTCGTTGCATAGATTCGCAAGGTCGGCACCGCTGAAGCCCGGTGTACCACGTGCGATAACTTTAGTTTCAACATCCGGCGCGACCGGAATTTTGCGCATATGGATATTCAATATTTTTTCACGGCCATTCAGATCAGGAAGTGGCACAACCACCTGCCTGTCGAACCTGCCGGGACGAAGCAGTGCAGGGTCAAGCACATCCGGCCTGTTTGTTGCGGCTATAACAATGATACCTTCCTGCGGCTGGAAGCCATCCATTTCTACAAGTAACTGATTCAGGGTCTGTTCGCGTTCGTCATTCCCGCCGCCCATACCTGCGCCACGATGTCTACCCACGGCATCTATCTCATCAATGAATACGATACATGGCGCGTGTTTGCGCGCATCAGCGAACATCTCGCGCACGCGGCTCGCGCCAACGCCCACGAACATCTCAACGAAATCCGAGCCGGAAATTGTAAAGAACGGCACACCCGCTTCACCCGCAATAGCGCGTGCCAGCAATGTTTTACCCGTTCCCGGATGCCCGGAAAGCAGAACACCCCTTGGGATTTTTCCGCCGAGTGCCTGAAATTTTTTAGGGTCTTTTAAGAAATCAACGATCTCCTCAACCTCTTCACGCGCTTCATCAATACCTGCAACATCATCAAATTTAACTACGCCGTCTTTTTCGGTAAGCATTCTTGCTTTTGATTTTCCAAAGCCGAAAGCCCCTCCGCCCCCTTTACCGCCGCCCATCTGCTTCATCATGAAGAACCAAAGCCCGACCAGAAGTAAAATAGGAAAGGCGCTTGCCAGAATATTTAAAAAGAAACTGCCGGAATTATCCTGCGGCTGCGCATCTATAGCTACATTAGCCGCGTTCAGGCGATCTATCAGGTTAGGATAGTTCGGGCTGAAAGTAGAAAAACTGGTGCCGTTAGTGAAAACGCCGTGAATATTATTATCCTGTATCTTAACCTTAGCAACTTGCCCGCTATCAACGCTACTCAGGAACTCGGAAAAATTGATAGTAGGCTTTGAACCCTCGGTATTGCTGAACTCATATAAAGTTCCAACCACAACTATTATGGCAAGCCAAATTACGATACTTTTTCCAAATCCACCCATGACAAATCTATGCTAAAGATAATAAAATATTTATCTGTATATAGGTCGTTTGATAAGGGGTTTCAAGTGAAAGAAGGTTAATTAATACTCGTCATTGCGAGGGAGCATCGCGACCGCGGCAATCCAGTGGGTATTTTGGGAACTTAAGATTGAATTGCTTGCGCAATAATCCGTTTTACTAGATTGCTTCGTCGCAGGCTCCTCGCAATGACGGATGCATCTTATTCAAAAACCGCTATATCCGGTTTCTTCTTAACTATTTTGATACCCTGCAATGTGGTAGCCTTAAAACCATTATCAAGGAACATTGCATCAAGATTTTTAATATTATCCATCCGCACCGGTTTTTTGGTTTGGGAATATTTCTTTACTAGATCACGCAAGATCCTGAGCCTTATTTCAGTATGAAGCTTTTTGTATTTTGTTAAATTCACGCTCACTTCTTTTTTAGAAATATTCACTATCTCCGAAAAAGCCTTCTCTTTTTCCAGCTCAATAAATTCAGCCGCACGTGTAATATTCTCAATAACCCCTGATAGCCGTTTCCGTATCAGTGGATAATCCGAAAATCCTTCAAGCGTTACTCGAATATTATTGCGTGTGTGCTTCGTATCCTTATTGGTCTTATCTTCCCACCATTTTATCTTATTCTTCACCAGTAATTCTTTTAACTCTTCCTTAGAGAAAGAGAGTAGGGGGCGAATTATCGTAAATTCTTTATCTGCGAACTGTGAGCTATGAACCGCAAACTCTTTTATTCCCGCCAATCCATCCAGTCCGGAGCCGCGCTCCAGCCGCATTAAAAATGTTTCTATCTGGTCATCAAGATGATGAGCGGTAAGTATCTTTTTAATATTATTCTTTTCACAATAAGCAAAGATAAGTTCCTGCCTTACATCGCGCAGGAATTCTTCAATATTGGTTTTGGGGATGGGCTTCTTGTTAGTTAATATAACTACTCTATCAGCTTTTAGCTTTAGTTTGCTGATAAGGTATTTCTTAACATCATTGGCTTCTTTTGTAGATTCCTTGCGGAACTTATGATCTACAATGATAGCGGTGAAATTTAGCTTTGCCTGCTGGCACAAAAAACAAAGGGCAGTTGAATCACTGCCCCCTGAAATCGCTAGTGCGAATTTTTCTTTAGAATTTAGACCGTAACGACCAGCATCTAACATTAGTTGTTAACAACTGTTACAGCGCGGCGGTTCTTGCCCCAGGCTGCTTCGTTAGCGCCAAGGAATTCTGGGAATTCTTTGCCGTATGATATTGTGTTAAGGCGGTTAGCCGCGATACCCTGAGAAACCAGGAAGTTTTTAACAGCTTGTGCGCGTTTTTCGCCAAGAGCTAAGTTGTACTCTCTTGTGCCGCGTTCATCGCAGTGACCTTCAATGGTAACGTTAGAACCGTTAGTAGCAAGCCAGCCAGCTTGTTTAGCTAGGATAGCCTGAGCTTCAGGAGATATTTCGGAAGAGTCAAAGCCGAAAAGAACTCTGTCGCCAGCGGTAGCAACCAGTTGTTCCTGTGCGCCTGTGTTAACAGAAGGCATGCCTTCCTGATTGACTTCATCAAGGCCAACAACTGCATTATCCTGCATCATTGTTGAATCAACAGTAGGTGTTTCATCCTTCTTTTTACATGCAGAAACAGAAAGTGCTGCGGAAAGGATCAAAAGAGTCAGAATTTTTTTCATTTTAGGTACCCGTTAGATTAATATTGTTAAGTGGTTAGTCTTGAATAGTTCAATAAAATAGTAAGTCAATAAATTTTGTCCAGCAAAATGTAAAAAGCCTTGACCGGCGAACTTTAAAACAACAGTAACCGCAAACTAACTATATTATAATTATGCCTGCTCTGATTCTGCTGCTCTTTCAGCCGCAACTCTTGCTACATCTTTTTTGCCTTTCGCTGCAGTGTCTCTGTCAACCAGCTCGATGATAGCAACATCAGCAGCATCGCCAAAGCGGTGGCCGAATTTCATTACGCGTGAATAGCCGCCATTTCTTGCTTTATATCTTGGTGCTATAACATCGAATAGTTTTTTAACAGCTTCCTGGTTCCTGATGCGGGAAAGTGCAAGCCTGCGTGCAGCAAGGTCACCTTTTTTACCAAGTGTGATAACCTTATCAACGAACTTCTTAAGCTCTTTTGCTTTAGGAAGCGTAGTTGTAAGCTGCTCATGAACGATAAGGTCAGAAGCAAGGTTAGCCAGAAGCGAAAGCCTGTGGGTGCTTGATTTGTTAAGTAATCTTTGTTTATGTCCGTGTCTCATATATCTTCTCTTTTTTAACCTGTCACCTGTAACCTGTCACCTGTAACCTAAAAAAGGTAAGAGGTGAGAGGTGACAGGTGACAGGTATTTAATTAATTAAAAGGGTCTTCGTATTTTTTAGCTAATTCTTCGATATTCTCAGGAGGCCAGCCTGGAATGTCCATGCCGAAGCGAAGGCCCATTTCAGAAAGAACTTCTTTGATCTCGTTAAGTGATTTTCTGCCGAAGTTAGGAGTGCGCAGCATCTCAGATTCAGTTTTGCGTACAAGGTCACCGATATAAACGATATTATCGTTTTTCAGGCAGTTTGCAGAACGAACTGAAAGTTCAAGCTCATCAACCTTGCGAAGAAGGTTTTTATTGAACGGAAGTTCATCTTTAACTTCTGTGTGTTCTTCAACTTCATTGAAGTTGATGAATACAT
>CAYRJW010000002.1:22050-31243 GCA_964424715.1 uncultured Rickettsiales bacterium
GAATTTTAGCAGAGAAGGCAACGGCATCTTCAGGTTTGATAGTGCCGTTTGTCTCAACAGTAAGGATAAGTTTATCGTAGTCGGTAACTTGTCCAACGCGGGCCTGTTCAACTCTGTAAGAAACTTTCTCAACAGGAGTGTAAAGCGCATCGATAGGGATAAGGCCGATAGGTGCATCAGCAGGTTTATTCTGAGCTGCAGCAACATAACCTTTGCCGGTCTCAACGATAAGTTCTGCGTTAAGAGTAGCGCCTGCATCAAGTGTGCAGATAACAACTTCTTTATTGGCAACTTCAACATTCGCTGTTTCTTCGATATCGGCAGCTGTAACAACTTTAGGGCCGGTCGCTTTAAGGCGAAGTATTTTTTTCTCAGGGCTGTGAGATACGAAGTTTATCGCTTTGATGTTAAGAACGATATCAGTAACATCTTCACGAACGCCTGCGATCGCAGAGAACTCATGCAGAACGCCATCGATCTTGATAGCTGTAACAGCAGCGCCCTGAAGTGAGGAAAGAAGCACGCGGCGTATAGCGTTACCAAGAGTAAGACCAAAACCTCTTTCAAGAGGTTCGATAACTACTTCAGCTTTTTTGTTTGTATGTTCTTTGAAATTAACTTTAGAAGGTTTTATCAACTCTCTCCAGTTTTTCGCTATCATTGCAGACATATTATATACTCCCTTAATAATTAATATTTTAATCTCTTAAAGGTTAGAGGTTTAAGGTTACAGGTTTTTTCTTAAACCCTTCACCTGTCACCTGTTACCTGTGACCTGATATTATACTCTTCTCGGCTTCGGTGGCCTGCACCCGTTATGAGGCATGCCAGTGATATCGCGGATATTGCTTATATTGAAACCAGCCGACTGAAGCGCGCGAAGAGCAGATTCCCTGCCAGCGCCAACGCCTTTAATAAGAACATCAACGGAAATAAGGCCAACATCAGCAACGCCTTTAAGCGCTTTCTCGGTAGCAACCTGTGCCGCGTATGGTGTAGATTTCCTTGAGCCTTTAAAGCCGCAATTACCTGCGCTTGCCCATGAAATAGCATTTCCTGCTGCGTCAGTTATTGTAACGATGGTATTGTTGAAAGAAGCATTGATATGAACAGTACCTTTGGTAACAGTTCTTTTATTTTTCTTTTTTACCGGCTTAGCGACAACGCCAGCTCCGGCTTCCTGTGTTTTATCTTTCTTTTCAGCTTTAGCGTTCATGATGTGTGTCTGTTAATTATTAATTAAATTACTTAGTTACTTTTTTCTTGCCGGCGATAGCAACTGCTTTACCTTTACGGGTACGTGCATTTGTGTGCGTTCTCTGGCCGCGAACCGGAAGCCTTTTACGGTGACGAAGGCCCTGGTATGAGCCAAGATCCATCTTTTGTTTAATATTCGCAGAAACTTCGCGGCGAAGATCACCTTCGATAACAAAGTTAGCATCGATATACTCACGAAGAGTTATCGTTTCAAGCTCAGTAAGGTCTTTCACCCTTTTATCTGGCGATAGTTTTGTATCCTCACAGATCTTCTTTGCTAAAGTTGGTCCAATACCAAATAAGTATCTGAGAGATATCTCTAATCTTTTTTGAACTGGTAAATTTACACCTGCTATACGAGCCATTTTTACTACATTCCTGTTAAATTTTTGGAATGCGCAATATATCCGCAAAAGTTAGGCTGTCAATAGTTATTTTATATGTTATTTAGGCTTACAGATAAGGGCTGATTGCCCGGTTAAAAATTAGGGAAAATACATAAATGTTCCGCGATATAATAGTAGATACCAATACGCGCTTCTGCGCGGCCATCAAGGATATAACAATTCTTGGCACCACCAACTGGCCGGAATCCGCCAAGCACGAGTTCATGGCGAATCTTTCCCGCGGTGATCTGCTGCCGCCGAAGTTCGAGTATCAGAAGCGAGATTTCTCTGAAAAGAAAGCGATCTTACAAGGCATAATAGATGAAGTAGGCCACATGGGCCACCCCGCCACCAATCTTATAAAGCGTAATGCCGAAAGTTATTTTAATGCCCTTACAATGCTTGAGAACCTTGGCACTCCAGCGGTAACTGAGATATCGAAGGACCTCTACGGCAGCCCTTATGATGTGATACCTGGTTACAAATATACATCACTACAGGCTGCAAATTACTTTTTGGAGGTTTCCGGTACTTTCCGCTCTGAGGAAATGGAAGCTTTCACTGATAACCGCGAGATGGATGCCAAGACCCTGCGCAACTATCTTATAGTCCGCATGAAGCATGTTTTCGGCCAGAAGGAGATAAAAGTCGATCTGGTGCCGGACCTTGCCTCTAAGGCCTCGGTAAGCTCCTCACGCGTTAAACTGCGTGAATCGGCCATATTTAAAGAGCATGAGGCCCGTCAGCTTCTGCACCACGAGGTATTCACCCACGCGCTAACCTCCATTAACGGTTCCATGCAGCCTTATATGACCTCCATCCAGTTCAACGCCCCGCGCATTACCGCCACGCAGGAAGGCCTTGCCCAGTTCTCTGAACTCATCACCGGCTCTATCCACCTGCTGCGCCTTAAGCGCATAGCGCTCCGCATCATAGCGCTGGATATGGCCTTTAACGGTGCCGATTTCATCGACCTGTTCAAATTCTTCAAGAAACAAGGCGATTCCGACGAGGAAAGCTATCTCTCCTCCATGCGCATCTTCCGCGGCGGCACCCCTAAGGGTGGCGTCATCTTCATGAAAGACGGCGTATATATAAAAGGCATGCTCGAGGTCTACAGCTTCTTCATCAAATCAATGAAGGAGAACAACCTCGAACACATGCGCATCTTCTTCGCCGGCAAAATGACCACCTCCGACGTAGAGGACATGAACAGCATGGCCGATACCGAAATACTGGAACAACCAAAATATATCCCGTTATGGTTCGAGAATATCCATAACCTCGCGGCGATACTGGCCTTCATGAAATTCGTGACTAATCTGGATTTTAAGAAGATGGAATAAGCTTATTGTTGCTTGTTTTATTCTTCTTTAAATCCTTACGAAATTACCTCAAATTTTACCTATCTCACAACTTACAGTTAAAAATAGCAACCCATTGATTTGTCGTTATAATCACCCCATTATTTTTATGCATTCCCCTAGCGTATCACCCCATATCGTGGTATAATAAAGAATATAAAAATTCTTCTGGATAAACTTACCATTTCGGTAGGCCAAATCAGGGGAGTTAGGAGGAAAACATGACTGTTCTTGATTCATTCAAAAACTATAATCTTAAAACGTTCGTAGATTATCTAGTTTATGGTATCGTACTTGCGGTGATCATCTCTATGGTGCACACCTTTGTGATACCTATGATGGTTAAGCTTATACCTGGTACAATATTTACCGGTACCATCACATTGACTGATATATTGCTGTTCCTGTTACTGTTACTTACAGTGAAGAAGTAACTAGCAATAGAGATTAATTTCTCGGGCCCCGTAAGCAATTACGGGGCTTTTTTTTGCCTATAATATACTTCCCCTCTAGGGAGAGGGAAGCTATCTAACTAAGGCTTTGCACCTCTCCGGTAGCTCCATTAAGTGCTTTTTCCGTTCAATTTCTAGTTGTTTTAACTCTTCCAGCTCCTCTTTGGTCCTTTCCTTGAACCACCATTCCAGTGTCTCATCGCACCCATCCCCCTTAATATCATCATAATCATCCGGTTTTTTGCAATCAGGGCCATCGGAGGGGCATTTTAGCCTTACGTGGAAATGTTTATCATGCCCATACCACGGCCTTATTTTGCCGAGCCATGATTCTCCCTTATGGTCTGTGCATAGCTGCTTTTTAATTAGGGGATTTACAAATATCCTGTCCACTTCGTTAAAACCCGTTGCGGTTTTTAATAACTCTGTTCTTTTATCGGCAGGGGGATAATAAAGATCAACATCAAGCCCTGTCTGGTGAGACCTGTGACCGGATGAGAATGGCCCGCCTTTAGCCAGCCCGATATCGCCTGCCATCAATTTTACCTTCGAGATCGCGGCAAGCTTCCGCATATATTCCTTCATTGCCGGGTGCGCAAAATAACGGATGCCACCCAGCGGCACTATCACCGCCCCGATGATACAGCCATTAGAATATGTGCCGATACTTTCAGCCTTGCCGGGGGTAGGGTGTTTCTGCATCTCCCATATATTCTTTGCTGAGGAAAAAGCGGGCAGAGCGGTGATAGCTAAAGTAAGTAATAAAAAAACTCTCATCTGCTATATTTAATATCGATTTTGGCCCTTAACAGAACCAGCGCGGCACTGAGTTTGAACAGGCATGGCACCATGCAGTATATTACCGAAAGTGCTTCCGCGCTATTACTATATTCTTCTGCCGATATCATGCTTCTGGCCTCGAACCCGTAAAAACCGAGCATAATGAACGATACCAGTACGCATACGCTAAGCGAGAATTTACTCGCCAGGAACCACAGGCTGTAATAACTGCCGGCCTTTTCCGGTTTTTCCACATTGTCAGAGAATAGCGATGGAGCCAACAATATATCTGCGCCGAAACATATGCCGGTAGCAACGCATATAACCATGAATTCAAATATATCCCCTTCACCAAGCAACAGGGATGCTGCAAAGAAGAGGCTTGCGAATATCATCGATACCACCCATGTATTCTTTTTTCCGGTCTTGCTGGAATATTTTGCCCAGAACGGGACGGAGACGATCGCGCTTATATAATATACTAGCAACATATACCCTGCCAGATGCTCGGCATTTATTACATATTTCACATAAAAAAGTACCGTGGTGATTATCAGCCCCTGTGATATCCCATTCAGCATCAATACAATAAGATATCTGCCCTGCCGGTGTGAAAGCGCGATATCGCATAATTTCTTCAGCGTCAGTTCCGGGTGGAACATGAAGCTTGGCTTCGCCTTAACGAAATGCAGTAATGTCCCCGCTGTGAATAGCAGCGCGATAAAAACGAATATGAGTTCGTTGTATGCCTCTTTGAATGTATATTTATCAGCAAGGATGGTTGGGAACACCGTTGCCGTGAGGAACCCCAGTAGAATGAACATCTCCCGTGCGCCTGCAACGCGGTTCTGGTCGCGGTAGTCGCGGGTTATCTCAACGCTCATGGCGTAATGATTTATGAAAATGATATTATGCAGCAGAAAAGTGACCGTATAGAAAAATATTATCGCAATAAGCGAATGGAATGGCGGGAATGCAAGAAAATAGAACGAAAGTGCCATGAACGGCAGACAGACATATATCACCTTCTTGCGGTATATCCTTTTCAGGTTCAGTCTATCTGCCAGCGCGCCAAGCAAGGGTGTCAGCGCCAGTGATATTACGGCGGTGATAAGGAATACCGAAACTATCGATACCAGCGAAAGTCCATATTGCTCATGATATATTTTAGGAATGTAAACAAAAAGGGAAAGACTGACAAACGCCATCGGCCACCCGAGAAACCCGTAACAGAATAATTTTTTCCTTCTGATACTCAAACCTACCCCCCTAAAGGATAATGTTAACCGTGTTTACATAATATACTAATTTCTATACGAAAAATAGCCTATAGTTGAAGTTTTGGGGTAACTATCTGGATTTTAATATTAATCTTATTAATAATCCTCAAGGCCACTTCCCGGCGAAGGCTGAGAACCATTGTTAGGCAAATTCCTGACCAATATTTGTGGCGTGATGGATCCAAGCTTTCGCTGGGATAAAGCTAGGGAAAAATGAAGAAAAAAAGAAAGCAAAGTTCTTTAAAACGGACTCTTGATAAGTATCGTATCTTCCCTTTCCGGGCTGGTGGAAATACTTTCTATCGGAACTCCAACAAGTTCTTCCAGCTTCTTGATATAAGCCAGGGCATTTTTAGGTAATTTATCCAGCGTTCTCGCGTTTACTGTGGTCTCGCCTTTCCAGCCATCCAGTTCTATGAATTTTGGTTTTGCGGCAAGTTGCAGGTTCGGGGATGATGGCAGGTAATCGTAAGATTTGCCGTTTATATCATAGCCCACACAAATTTTTATTTTTTCACACTCATCAAGAACATCAAGCTTTGTAAGCGTTATTGCATTTATCCCGCCGACCATGCAGGCCTGTTTCACCTGAACGGCATCGAACCAGCCGCAGCGGCGTTTTCTACCGGTGACAGTACCAAACTCATGACCGCGACGGCCGAGTAATTCGCCGGTCTCATTATCCTGTTCCGCAGGGAAGGGGCCGCTGCCGACTCTGGTGGTATATGCCTTTGTGATACCAAGAACTTTTATTCCACGCACACCTAACCCGCTGCCAGTGAACGCTGTTGAAGCCACCGTATTGGATGATGTAACAAACGGGTAAGTGCCATGATCAATATCCAGCATTACGCCCTGCGCGCCTTCAAATAATATTTTTTTGCCGGCATGTTCAAATTCATGCAGTAATTTCCAGGCTGGTTTTATGAATGGTATTATCTCATTCTTAACAGAATTTATCTGCTTCAATACTTCGTTGAAATCTATCAGCTCAACGCCCATGCCTTTGCGGAACACATTATGATATTCCACAAGCGCAGTTAATTTCTCATGCAGATATTTTTCATCTAAAAGGTCGCACATACGCAAACCGCGGCGCGCTATCTTATCCTCATAAGCCGGGCCAATTCCACGGCCTGTAGTGCCTATCTTGCTGTTACCTTTCATAAGCTCGCTGTTAAGATCAGCCTGCTGGTGGATAGGTAATATAAGCGTTGCATTCTCAGCTATAATTAAATTATCCGGCGTTATCTCCACGCCATCTTTACGCACTCTTTCCATTTCCGAAAGCAGTGCGAACGGGTCTATTACAACGCCGTTACCGATTATCGAAATTTTATTTTTCCGTACAATACCTGAAGGCAAAAGCGATAATTTAAACACCTTCCCATCTATCACCAGCGTATGCCCGGCATTATGCCCGCCCTGAAAGCGCACGATAACTTCCGCCTGCGCTGAAAGCCAATCGACTATCTTACCTTTTCCTTCATCACCCCACTGCGAACCTATTACTGCTACGATACTCACTTGAATCTATTCTCCAAAAAATATTTTTAAATTGGTCTACAAGTCTACGAGTCAACAAGTCTACAAGTATAATATTAACTTGTCGACTTGTAAACTTGTCGACTTGTCGACAAAAAACTTACTTTAATATCTTTTTGTTTCTTAAATTCAACACCTAAAATTTTTTCTGTGAAACATTATTGACTTGTTCCACAAATTGTTATTTATACCATATTTAGTGTGTTATAATTTTAGTTCCAACTAAATATAGTAGGTAGGGTAAATGACTGATTTCAAAATAAAAAACTCCAAAAAACCGGTCTCTTTCAGAAAGCCATCAAAAACCGGACAGAAAAAATTCAATAATGACCAGCAGATCATACGTACGGACAAGAAAGGTTTTCTCTCGCGCATCAAGGATATGCAAAATGAAATAGACCTTCTGACATCATACTCTACCGATACAATTTACCGCCTTGATTACCGCACCATGAAATACAGCTACATCTCGCCTGCGGTATCGCGTCTACTTGGTTTCACTCCACAGGAAATGAAGCGCATAAATTTCCGTTCTCTTATCGTAGAAACGAAATTAGTTACTGATGGTCTGAAAAAAGTTTCCTCCTTCGATGAGATGGAGAAAAAACGCATCGAGGGTGATGTGGGCAAATGGAATGCCGATTACCTCATTCGCACCAAAACCGGCGATAAGATATGGGTTTCAGACGTTTCATTCCCGTGGTTCGATGATAACGGCCATGTGATAGGTTCTGTAGGTTCGCTTCGTGATATCACCGAGCGCGTGATGATCGAACAAAAGATGTTTTCCGATATCGCATCTCTTTCCACCAACGACCCGCTGACTTCACTACCCGGCAGAACCAGTTTCTTTTCCGCGCTGGATAAAGAACTGCGCCGCATAAAACGCAGCAACGAGGAAGTTTCCCTTGTCGTATTCGATATAGATAACATGACCGGCATCAACAGTGAAATAGGCAAAGATGTTGCTAACAGTCTTATAATCGAGGTAGCAAAGATAATAAAAGTAGCAATGCGCGAGACCGACCTTGTTGCCCGCATTGAAGGTGGAACCTTCGCCGTTCTTCTCCCTGATACCGAAGTAAAAGGTGCCTATTACGTTGCTGATAGGGTGCGTGAATGGGTGAACAAAACACAATTCTCCTTCGGCGGTGACCGCAAGGCCATTTCCTGCAGCATCTCCGCCGGCATAGCCACCACCCACGCCAAGGAAAACCTCACCGCCGCCGATATGTTCAAACTGGCTGATACACGGCTTTATATTGCAAAAAATACCGGCCGCAATCAGGTTTCCATCGATGAAATAGTTGCGATGCACTAAATGCCTTTCCATTTAGGAATTAATTGTGTAACAAGCATAATATGAAAGAAATGATCCAAAATACCGTTCATGTAAAAATGCACGCTATCCGTACTATAGGTCAAACCGTGCTTAACCTGTTGGAAGGTATTGGCAAGGTTGTCATTTTTATGCTGAATTCCATTTACGCGATGGTAACACCGAAATTCCACAAGCGTAAAATAATGAAACAATTCATTGAGGTGGGCTATTACTCGCTGCCTGTTGTTGGCTTAACCGCGATATTTACCGGTATGGTGCTTGCGCTGCAAAGCTACAGCGGCTTTTCCCGCTTCAATGCTGAAAGCTCCATCGCAACCGTTGTTGTTCTTTCCATCACGCGCGAACTTGGCCCAGTACTTGCCGGACTTATGGTCGCGGGCAGGGTAGGTGCTTCAATGGCCGCCGAGATAGGCACAATGCGCGTCACCGAGCAGATCGATGCACTAACAACACTTTCTACCAACCCATACCGCTACCTTATCGCGCCGCGCCTGTGGGCTGGACTGCTTACATTGCCGCTACTGGTAATGGTTGCAGATATAATCGGCGTAATGGGTGGTTATGTAGTTGCTATCCACAAACTCGGCTTCAATCCTGCATCATATCTTAAAGCCACCTATGATTATCTCGAATTCAAAGATGTCTGGTCCGGCCTTGTAAAAGCCAGCGCTTTCGGTTTCATCGTTACATTAATGGGCTGCTACCACGGCTACAACTCCAACCGCGGCGCGCAAGGCGTAGGCCGTGCCACCACTGCGGCGGTAGTTTCAGCTTCTATCATGATATT
>CAYRJW010000002.1:31343-45384 GCA_964424715.1 uncultured Rickettsiales bacterium
TAAAACATTTCACAACAGTTTCATTCTACACTGCACTTTCGCGCATTTCCGGCTTTATACGGGATATATTCATCGCAAAATATATCGGTGCCGGCCCAATATCAGATGCTTTCTTTATTGCGCTACGAGTACCAAATTTCTTCCGCCGCTTCTTTGCAGAAGGCGCATTCAACTCTGCATTTATCCCAATGTTCTCGCGCAAGCTGGAAGCAAATGGCAAAGATGAGGCCAAAGCTTTTGCCGAAAGGATATTTGTATTTTTATTTGTGACGCTTGTTATCTTCTCCGCAGTTTTCATGCTGTTCATGCCCTATTTGATATATCTTATCGCGCCCGGCCTTTCTGAGAACTGGGAAATAAAAGACCTGACCATTGAGCTTACCCGCATAACTTTTCCATATTTAATGTTCGTTTCGATCGCCACGATATTTTCAGCCATACTCAATTCTCTCTCCAAATTTTCTGCAGTCGCATTCATGCCGGTTCTATTCAATGTTGCCATCGTAGTTGCGCTGGTCGGGTTTGGCAGTCATTTCAAAAGCCTTGTACATGCTATGGCGTGGGGTGTTTTCTTCGCCGGGATATTACAGATAATCTGGATGTTATATTTTCTGAAAAAGAACGGCTATCTGCTCAAATTAAAATTCAGCCTTTTAAAAGTTACTGATGATGTCCGTGAATTCCTGCGCAAGGTAATGCCAGCCGCAATAGGTGGTGGCGTAGTGCAGATAAATCTTTGGATAGATCTGATGATAGCCTCCTTCTTCACCGGTGCAGTAACATATCTGTATTTCGCCGACCGTGTTGCGCAGCTTCCTCTTTCCATAATCGGTACGGCCATGGGAACCGCTTTGTTGCCTATGCTTTCCAGAAAACTCGGTTCCGGTAATATAGAAGAAGCAAACAAGATACATGAGAGCGCACTGGAAGTTGTCCTGCTACTCACTATTCCCGCTGCCTTCGCGCTTATGATATTAACCTTCGATATAATGAATATTTTATTTGTTCGAGGCGAATTCACCGCGCTAGATGCCAGAATGTCGGCTTGGGCTATGGCTGCCTTCGCACTCGGTCTGCCTGCTTTCGCATTAATAAAAATATTCTCCTCCTGCTTTTTTGCCCTGAAGGACACAAGAACCCCAGTGGTTTCCGCAACCATCGCTATGATAATAAATATAATATTCAACCTTATTTTTGTTCTGGTGTTCCATGCATTCTCCGCTCCGGCGCATATTGGTATTGCCCTTGCAACGGCCCTCGCAGGCTGGTTTAATGCGCGTTACCTTGCGGTAAAATTATTTAAGACCACCCATTTCACCCTCACGGCAGAATTCCGTAAAAGATTCATAAAAATTATTTTTTCAACCTTCGTGATGTCCATACTGTTACTGCTACTCACCGTAAATCTAACATCGAGCGTTATGAATTTAGCTGTTGAAGTTATTGTAGGCGGCGGTGTATATGTGACCATGATATTAATGTTAAAAACCTTTCCGTTAGATGAACTCAAAAAATACCTCATCAGAAAAAATCGCGCTGCGTAAGAAATACCCGGTTACATATGGTCGCAGGAAATCCCGTTCTCTGAACGAGAACCAGCAGCAGCTTATGAAGGATTTTCACCCTCAAGTGGGTCTTTTTCTTGAAGGTGATTCCATCAAAAAATATATTCGCGATACCAAAAATAAAAAACAGTTCCTCGAAATAGGTTTTGGCGATGGCGAACATCTGCTGCATATCGCAAAGAATGATGAAGATGCAAGTCTGATAGGTTGCGAAGTATTCAAAAATTCCTTCGTGGTCTGCCTGCAAAAACTATATAAGGAAAAGCGTCAGAATGTACGCCTGTTCCTCGATGATTCCCGCTATCTTCTCGAAAAATTCCCTGAAGAGTTTCTGGATAAGGTCTTTATATTATTCCCCGATCCGTGGCCAAAACAAAAACAATTCAAACGCCGTATCGTGAACCAGCAGACGCTTGATATAATTTATCCGCTAATGAAAACCAAGGCCACGGTAAGGCTTGCAACGGATATAGATTCCTATTTTACCCAGATGCTTGCGGTGTTTGAAAAAGATAATAGATTCAAACTTGTTACAAAAGAAAAAGATTTCCCTGTCGCCCCTAAAGACCATATAACCACCAAATACCACCAGAAGGCCATAGATGAGGGCAGGGTACCGAGGTTTGTGGAGTATATGAAATTATGAAAAAGATATTTCTGATATTTTTTATATCCCTGTTTTTTAGTCTGGACTGTTTTGCGCAGACCAACAATTCCATAGAATTACAGCGCCGCGCCCAGGCGATCGCCCGCGAAAGGCAGCAGGAAGCTTCTATCAGGACAAGAGAGAGGCAATCAAAAATATTCGATAAAACCAGGCAGAGCCAGATCAGGTCCCGGGAAAGACAAAAGAGTGTGCTCTCTGATTCGCGCGAAAGGCAAGTTATAAATTCTCAAAGGGCGCGTCAGAATCTGGGTGCTATCCGTGAAAAGCAGACCAACGCGGTTCAGGCCTCGCGCGAGTCACAGAACCGGACACTGGAGGTCAAGCGTGAATTGCTCTCGCAGAGCCGGGAAAATCAGATCGAATCTGTTCAGCGTGGCCGGGAACGCTTCAATCAGTCTTTAACGAACAAACGCGCCATCATTCAGCCGGTCAAACCTGATACCGGTTCGAATCAACCAAGAAATCAGGTAATAATACGTTCAATCGGCGTAAAAAGACCGGCAGGGCAAGTACCTGCTCGGCAGGAGTTCGATCCGCAGGAACTTCGCGAGCAGAACCGCGAAGTGATTTCGATAACCCGTGAAAAGCTTGGCGAGGTGAGGGCAGATATTGCTGAGAAGTCGGCTGATACAAAGGAAGAACTCCGGGATGTAAGCGAGCAGTTAAGAGAAACCAGCCAACAACTAAGAAATTCCAAATAAATTCAAACGCTTATTTGCCATTTTTTCAATTTGCGCATAAGTGGATAATATGTTATATTCATCACACTTTTAATAGATCATATGGGGGTTTAATGTCTACAATCGAACAAAGAAAGAAACAGCTATTTGCGCAAGTCGTAAGTCAGTATCTTGATTTTACTAAAGCCAGGGGGAAACCAAAGGTCAGCTCACCCGTAGGGCTTGAGGATGGTGAGTTCAAAATAAAATTTGATGAAGGAACAAAAGAATATGAGATGGAATATGGGCTGGATGAGTGTGAAGAGTTAGGAGTATTCCAGCTTACTGTGTCATATGACCTGGCTTTTGATAATCGCGAGGACGGTATACTGCTTGGCAATCATCCAAAAATAAATGCTGAGGAATTAGGCGGAATACTGGATTTGAATAAAGATATATCTATTGAGGATGCTATAATAAAAGTGCTCAAAGAAGCTAAATACCGTTGTGGCAGTAATATGAAAAATCCCTTGGTCAGTACCGGGCACAGAATCATTGATAACTATATCAGGGCTGCTGAAAGGCTTGATATAAATACCGACATTGAAACGGAGCGGATGAAAAACGCTCAAGTTGCTACTAGAGGCTATAGAGCACGTGGATAATCGTGGTCATTTCTATCATATTCACTAGTGGCCGAGAATCTGCCTGGTTTGGCCAGTAGCATTAGAATAATAAGAATTAGTTGAAAGGTTAAGGGTTTAAGGTTAAAGCTTAATCTGCTTTTAACTTTAAACCTGAACCGTTGAACTGATAATATGAAACTCTCAAAATACCTACTTCCCACCTTAAAAGAAGACCCGCGCGAGGCACAGATAGTCTCTCACAAATTAATGCTGCGTGCCGGGTTGATACGCCAGCTTGCCAGTGGCATATATAACTGGCTGCCGCTTGGCTGGAGGGTTTTGCAGAAGGTGGAATCCATCGTGCGTGAGGAAATGGACAAGGCCGGTGCGCTTGAGATATTGATGCCAACCATGCAGCCTGCCGAATTATGGGCGGAATCCGGCCGTGGTGATTACGGCAAAGAAACCCTTATCGCGATAGACAGGCACGAAAGAAAGCTTATCTACGGCCCGACCAACGAGGAAGTAGTTACCGATCTGTTCCGCAATAACGTGCGTTCATATAAGAATCTTCCGGTGAATCTTTACCATATCCAGTGGAAGTTCCGCGATGAGATCCGCCCGCGTTTCGGCGTTATGCGCGGCCGTGAATTCCTGATGAAAGATGCCTATTCGTTTGATATAAACGAAAAAGATGCGCTGGATTCATATAATAATATGTTCCGTTCTTACCTGCGCATTTTCAAACGCCTTGGCTTAAAGGCTATACCCTTCAAGGCAGATACCGGCGCTATCGGCGGTGATCTTTCGCACGAGTTCCAGGTGATAGCCGATACCGGCGAAAGCCAGATATATTATGATTCCGGGTTTGAGGAGCTTTTTGAAGGTGATGTTGAAACGCTTGATATAGACAAGGCAAAATCACTTTACGCCCGTGCCGATGAGATGCACGTTGAAGCCGAAGCCCCGGCGGGTTTCAAGACCGCCCGCGGTATCGAGGTAGGCCATGTATTCTATCTCGGCGATAAATATTCCAAAGCACTCGGCGCAACCGTGCAGGATAATGAAGGCAAGCCCGTCACCGTAAAAATGGGCTGTTACGGCATCGGCGTTTCTCGCCTTGTCGGTGCCATAATTGAGGCCTCGCATGATGCTAAAGGCATAATCTGGCCGAAGGAAGTTGCCCCATTTAACGCTTGCATAATGAACCTTAAACAGGGTGATGCAGAATCAGACAAAGTATGTGAGGATATATACAACCAGCTCACGAAAATGGGCGTTGAAGTACTTTATGACGATCGCAACGAAGGGGCGGGGAGCAAATTCTCCAATTTCGAGCTCATCGGCATCCCGCTTGGCATAGCCGTCGGCCCGCGTGGCTTAAAGGAGGGCGTGGTTGAACTTATGGACCGAAAAACCGGTACAAAAGAGAATATTCCTGTTGCAGAAATCGTAAAATACTTTTAAATCCTAGCCTATAGGTTTGTTGTGGGAAGCCTGGATTTAACAAAATGATGGAGTCTTAAAATGAACAAAAAAGTTATAATGATCGTTGTTATTGCGATAATTGCTATACTTGCGGCTAACGCCTTAATGAAAAAACCTGAACAGAATTCTGTTACTGAAACAGCTACAGAAGTTAAATCAGATGTATCTGAAGCTGCTTCTGATGTGAAAGAAACAGTTACCGATGCAGCAACTGATGCCTCTGAAGCCGTTACTGAGACTGCTACAGATGCAGCTGATGCAGTTTCTGAAGGTGCAACTGATGCCGCTGAAGCAGTAGAAGGCGCTGCCGAAGCTACAAAAGAAGCTGTTGAAGATGCTGTCGATTCAGCTACCACTGACGATTCCGCTGAAGATACTGCTCCTGCTCCGACAGAAGCTCCTGCGGAACAGCAATAGTTTTGTTATCTGATCTTTTTCAGATACAGCTAAAAGGTCCCTCGCAATCGCGGGGGATTTTTTTGATTTATATACAAAGGTAATCCCATGAATAAAAAAAACGCCATTATCCTTATAGTCCTAACACTCGGTCTTATTGCCGTTAATGAATTATCCCTTAATAAAGGTGATGCGGAAATAATAAAGCCTACCAGTACCAGCACTACTACCAGCCTTATAGGCGGGGCCTTTTCACTTACAGACCAGAACGGCGGCCCTTTCACCGAAGCGAACCTGAAAGGTAAATATTCCCTTGTATATTTCGGTTTCACTCATTGCCCGGATGTATGTCCGCTTGCGCTTTCCAGCATGACGCTTGCGCTGAAAGAGCTTGGCGATAAGGGTAAGGATTTCCAGATAATATTCATCACCGCTGATCCTGAGCGCGATGATGTAAAGACCATGAAAGATTATATCTCCGGCTTCAAAGATTCCCCGATAACCGGCCTTACCGGCACCAAAGAGCAGGTTGAAAAAGCCACGCAGGTCTACCGCGTCTATGCCGAAAAGGTGATCTCAGATTCCAAAGCAACGGGCGAATATAACGTATCCCACAGCTCAATAATCTACATAATGGATAAAAACGGCCAGTTCATTTCCAACCTAACCCACGAAACTAAAGCAGATGACATGGTGCGTAAGCTGAAAAGTTTACAGTTGTAATTTCTCCAATTATAATTAGAATATCGCTTCCAAACAGCCAGATATACCCTACAAAGGGAACCTGCTTTAAAATAACTTAAAAGGTAATGAAATGTCAGCAGATTTTACAACGCAAGGCCGCGGCAAGGTTTATGATTCCATCGTTGATACGATCGGTGATACGCCGCTGGTAAAACTTAACAAAATAGCCAAAGAGGCCGGTGCCAAGGCAGAAATTTATGCCAAGCTAGAATTCTTCAACCCGCTTTCTTCCGTGAAGGACAGGCTTGCCCTTGGTATGATAAACGAGGCCGAAAAGCAGGGGCGGATAAAGCCCGGCAGCACTCTTGTAGAGCCAACTTCCGGCAATACGGGTATTGCGCTTGCGTTCATCGCGGCATCGCGCGGGTATAAATTGATTCTTACCATGCCGGAAAGCATGAGCATCGAACGCCGCAATATGTTAAAGATACTCGGCGCGCAGCTTGAGCTCACTGAAGCCGCAAAAGGCATGAAAGGCGCCATCGCAAAAGCACAGGAGATAGTCGCCGGCAACCCGGATGCTGTAATGCTCCAGCAATTCGAGAATCCTGCAAATCCGCAGATACACCGCAATACCACTGCCATTGAGATCTGGAACGATACTAAAGGCGAGGTCGATATTTTTATCGCCGGTGTAGGTACAGGCGGCACGCTTACAGGCGTTGCCGAGGTTCTGAAGGCAAAAAAACCATCAGTGAAGATAATCGCGGTTGAGCCTGAGGATTCCCCGGTGCTTTCCGGCGGCGCTCCTGGTCCGCACAAGATACAAGGCATCGGCGCTGGTTTTGTTCCTGCCGTGCTTGATACCAAGCTTATTGATGAAGTGGTTACCGTTGGTAACGAAACTTCCTTCAAGGTTGCCCGAAAAATGAATAGCATGGAAGGTATCCCTGTCGGTATATCCTCCGGCGCAACCATCGCTGCCGCCCTTGAAGTAGCCGCCCGCCCGGAAAATGCCGGGAAAAAGATAGTCGTTATATGTGCTTCTTCTTCTGAGCGTTATATTTCAACCGCGCTGTTTGATTTTAGCTAACAATGAACTTACCCTCTCCCTGAGCTTTCAGGGAGAGGGAGGGGTGAGGGTTGTCGTGAGTTAATATCTCAAATAATCCCTCACCCAGCTTCGTCTAAGCTCATTACATTCGCTAAGACTTCGCATCCCTCTCCATTTTTCAAAGAGCGAGGGGTTATAGAAAATATAGCAAATCTGCCACTCATTTCGTCCATAAATCCCAAAACCCATAAATTTGGCTCATTTCGTTTGGTTCGTACCCGACCTTTAGCATATACTGGTAATCCAACTAAATTAAAATGAGTGTGTTAAAAATATTTGTAAGGATATTTATATTTTTCATGTGGTTCTCATCAACCGCTGCGGCTGCGCAGAGCATTGATGATATTTTCTCATCCCTGAACATAGATGAGATAGATATGAGCCAGCTTGAAAAAGAGATCAACGCCGATACCGGCTTCGAGATGGACAGGGAAAAATACGCATTCGGCGCCAAACGCCAACTGGATGAAGATACAACATTCAAAATGGGAGTAGGAGCAAGGTTCAACCGCTCACCTGAATATAACCTTTCCACCGGCTACCGGAGCGAACCCACCCAGACTAACCGCATCGAGACCGAGAGCAACCCAATAGATGCCTCCCCAATGGTAGGTATGAGTGTCGGGTATAAATTTTAGAATCTCTTCCACCTTTCCAGCGCGTCTTTTAATTTTACTTTATTCTCATCCATCGGCTGAACTAGCGGCAATCTTAAACTACCACTGCACAACCCTAGTAATTCAGCGATATATTTCGCCGGAGAAGGGGAGGTTTCTATGAATAATATTTTGTGGAACTCTGCTACTTTTTTATCAAGTTTTTCTGCAGTCGCAAAATCACCTTTCAAACAGGCGTCCTGAACTTTAGCACATGTTTCCGGGTCTATATTACTGGTAACGGAGATACAACCAACGCCACCAAGTTTATTGAACTCAACTGCCGTTTCATCATCGCCGGAAAGCTGGTGGAATGGTTTTCCTTTTGGTAATAATTTTGCCAGTGAGGTCGGGCGTTTCAGGTCGCCTGTTGCATCTTTTATCCCGATTATTCTTGGTAATGCAGCAATGCGCGCAGTAGTTTCATCTTTGATATCCACAACACTTCTTCCCGGGATATTATAAATAACTATCGGGATATTAGTTGCATCATGTATCGCTTTAAAATGCTGGAAGATTCCTTCCTGTGTAGGCTTATTATAATATGGCGTCATGATAAGCGCCGCATCAGCCCCGGCTTTCTGCGCGTGCTGGGTGCGCTCTATCGCTTCCAGTGTGGAATTGCTTCCGGTGCCAGCTAAAATCTTTGCGCGGCCTTTTGTAACTTTAATACAATATTCTATAACTTTATCATGCTCATCATTTGTGAGCGTTGGCGATTCACCTGTTGTTCCGCACGGCACCAAACCATGTATGCCAGCAGCAATTTGTCTTTCGATAAGTTTTTCGAAAGCTTTGTAATCAACCTCGTAAACATTTTCTGCTTTGAAAGGAGTTATTAGTGCTGTATATGAACCTTTTAACATTTTGAAACAGTTTTCAAGTTTGCCAGTTGTCAAGTTTACAAGCTTTAGGCTTAATCTTGAAAACCTGAAAACTCGAAAACCTGAAAACATATATTAATGAGAAACATTTTATATATTTTTATTGCCCTGATTACAATAACTTTGTTATCGCCTGCGGCGGATGCCAAGGTAAGCTCCAGCGTTCATGTATGGCCTGTTTCCCGTAATGAGATGAACCACCTGAACAAGGTGATACAGGATTCGCGGGCGCGCAGGTGGCAGTCTAATATACTTCGCTCGTTTAACCCGAAAGACCCTACCATCAAAAAGATATTATACTGGAACCAGTTTGCTTCCGGCTCTCCGGCGCTGAACTTCCGCGATGTTACGGAATTCATAAATCAGAACCCATACTGGCCACAGCGCCAGATATTAGAAACGAACGCCGAAGGTGTCATAAACGATAACACCAGTCCGGATGAGGTGATAAAATGGTTCGCCCTTGATTCGCCATTATCTATCCAGCAGATGCGTTTCCGCCGCCCCTATACTTCTAACGGCAAACGCCGTCTGGCCGAAGCCTTGGTCAAGACCTACAAAAAATATAATTTTGACCGCAACCTGATTCCAACCCTCATAAAAGAATCCTGGATAGAGAGTAATTTCACCCAGGCGCAGGAGAAGGAATTCCATAATACTTACCGCACCATCCTAGATAAAGAAGTTATCGAACGCCGCATCGACAGACTACTTACCGATGGTCGTATCTCCGATGCCAGCAGGCTCACCCGCCTTGTGGATGCCGATTACAAAAAACTGGTCAATGCCCGCATCGCATTCATTACCGACAAGAAGAATGTTGATGCGCTGATGAAACAGGTTCCCCCACGACTGATGAATAATTCCGGCCTGCTGTATGACAGGATAAAATGGCGCGTCGATCGC
Organism: uncultured Rickettsiales bacterium; assembly: GCA_964424715.1. Taxonomy (GTDB): domain Bacteria; phylum Pseudomonadota; class Alphaproteobacteria; order Rickettsiales; family UBA8987; genus JAMHZE01. The sequence goes on from CAYRJW010000002.1 coordinate 40,989, forward strand.
GGCATAGATGAAGGTATCTCCCAACTCGTGCAGGCGTTGCCGAAACACATAGATTACCCCGAAAAACTTCACCGTGTCCGCCGTGAGGCTATAAAAAAATTGATGGATATGCGCAAATACCGTGAAGCATATCTGCTCGCTAAATTCCACTCCTTCAAAGAAAATAACGAACGCGTTGCCGAATATGAGTGGCTCGCAGGCTGGCTGTCGTTGCGCTTCCTGCATGATGCGAATACTTCCGTTGACCATTTCCGCAATGTCTACGCCGTAGCACAAACCCCGATAACCATTGCCCGTGCCTCATACTGGCTAGGCCGTGCGGCGGAAAAGATGAATGATAATTCCGGCAAGTCAAAATGGTATAATGTTGCCGCGAAATATCCTGCGGTATTCTATGGCCAGCTCGGCGCACTAAAAGCCGGGAAGAGGGCGCCTTCATTTCCATCCCCTTCCACCATCAGCAAGAAGGATCTTATAAATTACCGCTCCAACGAACTTGCTAAAGCGGCCTATATAATGTTGCAGATACGCGAAAATAAACTTGCGCGGGAATTCTTAAAGGCCGCCGCCTCTGCCGCGAAAACTCCCGGTGAAAGGGTGCTTGTGGCGCAAATGGGCATAGATCGCGGCAATTACGGCCTTTCTCTCAATGTTGCAAAAGATATCTATCGTGTCAGCGGTGAGGTAGTTATGAATTCGCTTTACCCGGTGTTCAACCTTCTTTCGATAACCGGAAAACAGATAACCAATCCGCCTGCTGAATATATACTTGCTATCATCCGTCAGGAATCTGAATTCGATACTGATGCTCTTTCGCCCGCAGGCGCGCGTGGCCTTATGCAGCTTATGCCAGCCACTGCCCAGATGGTCGCCCGCAAGAACGGCGTACCGTTCAACAAGAACCGACTTTCTTCCGATCCGCGCTATAACATAACCCTCGGCAGTTCCTATCTCGCCAGCCGCCTCAACCTGTTCGATGGTTCATATATCCTTGCCACTGCATCTTACAATGCCGGTGAAGGCAACGTCAAAAAATGGCTGAAGAAATATGGCGACCCACGCCGCATGAACCTTGAAGGCGCCATAGACTGGATAGAGATGATGCCATTTCCCGAAACCAACAATTACGTCCAGCGCGTGATAGAGAACGTACAGATCTACCGCATCGCAATCTCCGGCAAGCGGTATAATAATATCAATACCGATAGGGACCTTGCCAGATAAATATTATAATTCAATTGGTTAATTGGGTTGTTTTAGGGGCATTTTTGTGTTAAGCTTGATATTCTGAAAAGGGGAGATTAAATGTCTGAAAATAATATAGATTCCACAGAAAATTCAAAGCCTCAAATAGCCACCGATATAATCGGTTACAGCTTCGGGTATGGTGCCGAAAAAGAATCCGCAGGCTTCACTCCAAGATTCATCCAGCAGGTGATGGGTGATATATTGCAGGAAAAAGGTGTGATAAATAATTGGCTGGAAACTGAAGTTCCCACCACAGTGAACCGTGAGAAATTCATAAAAGGCAGCAGAAAGATTAGGAATGAGGCCGAGGTTTTTTCCGCCGTAAAGAATCTTGCCGATGCAATAGCCCATACGCTATGGGCTGGCCGGATTCCACTGATACTAGGCGGCGATCACTCTCAAGGCTGCGCTACCATAAAAGCCACCCTGCTGGTTGATATGCTAAAAGAAATAAAAAATAATAACAGGCTATTGCCCTTCGATATTCGCAAACAGATACTTGATGAGGCTGACGGGGATAATTTTGCCGGAGCCGCAAAGCTTATAGAAATAGAATATAATAAACATGGTAATGGTGAGTTTAAAGAATCAATAGATGGTATACTCGATAAAGTAACAATAAACTGGGCTGATTCCCACGCTGATTTTAACAATCCGGAAATATCCGATAGTTGCAATCTTCACGGGCAATCATTGCAGGCTGGCGTTCGCGGCAAGGCGGTAGGGCCTTTCAGTAGTCTGTATGGAAGTTTTGTAAGGGCTGATCCAAAGAATGTTTATGTTTTTGGTACGCGTGATCTTGATGAGAATGAAATAATGGCGCTCAACGGCGCCGGTGTGAATTATGCGGAATACTCACTTACCGGTTATGGGAAAAGCCATCTGGATTACCCTTTTTCGGATACGGTACTGGCTGAGATACAAAAACAGGAAGATGCCGGTAAAACAGTTATATTCTCCTTTGATACAGATGTAACGCTGGGCCAATTTGTTGCCGGTACCGGTACCCCAATGGGGCTGGTAGAGGGTAGTTCACTGCCCCTTAGTGGTGTTCAGGTTACGGATGATATGATAAGGCCAAATTTTGCAGGAGAATCTCCATCCGGTCCAGGCCCTATGGAAACTTACAAAGCCCTGAAAGGCTCTGCTAGAAAAAGGTCGACCGACCTCACCGAGATATCCGGCATAATCACGATAGAAAATAAACAGACCGGCAAAAAAGATTATGTGGTCGATTATTCCGGCATAGTGGTTGGCATAAAACAAGCCCTTTCCGCACTTTGCCCGGAAGGAAGGCAGCTTTACGGCAAGAACGGCATTTTCAGGGAAATGGCCGTTGCGATCGCGGAGAAATTTTCTGAAAGAACAAACCCGGAATGCTGGCTGGAAAGTGTGAGTGGGGATAAAAAATTCAGTATAAAGCCGCTTATAGATACCTACTTCAATCCGATAATTGAGAATCTCAAGATTCGAGATAAACGCGCAGAGATAGCAGAAATTTCTAAATGAGGCCTACCTCTCTGGATCCTGCACTATATCCATTATATTCTGTTTCACCACCCGGTGGCTATATCCGGCCAGGTCGCATACGGCCTTGAAATCGTCATTATCTTCCATTATCCACTTTATTGCCCTTCGTTTGGCAAGTAGGCGGCGGCTTTTGGCGGATCGCGTGGTGGCGTCCTCGATGGCCTGGCAAAGTACGGCCTTCCAGAGGCTTTTTTCGCATATTTCTTCTTCCAGATACCTTACTTTATTGATATTTTTGCGGTTGATATGGCCGTTTATCCTGTTTTTTCGTATAATTTGCATAAAATCTGCTCCCCATTGCATATTTTGTTGCTGTTGCACATATGCATAATTGCTATTTTCCAATAACTATGTTATGATATGCCTAGTATTACTTATATATGCAATTCTGCATAATGTCAATGCAAAAATGCACATATAATAATTTATTCAAACAGGAGAAATATGCTCGCGCGCAAGAAACATGTAGAATATATAGAATATCTTAAGCAAAAAACGGGCATGTCCCTTTCGGCGCTGGCCAAATCCGCTGGTCTGGCAGATTCCACCCTTACAAGGTTCCTTGCCAAAAAAGAGTTCCAGCGCCTCAGCACTGCAACTTTAGACAGGCTTGCCAAGGCTGCCGGTTTTGATTCCTATGAGGATTATCTGGTAGAGACCCACCAGCTTGAGGATGCCCCCCACGAAAATCCTGAAATAGATGACGCCACCAAATTCGCCACCTATGAATCCGTAAAAAGATTGCTCGGCAAAGGCAGGGGGGCCGCGCCAAGCACGGTCACATTCGTTTCTCAGGAAGTAATATCCTATGCCAACAAACTAAAGACCGATTTCATTTCCGATAGTCTTATCATGTATGTGATAGAACGCATGGAGCGGGAGAATAAGATATAATATAGTTATCAAATGAGCCTCAGATCCAGTTTGTTATCAGTAAATCACGGTTTCTTCACCCGCATCGGTGATGAGCGAAAGATTGATCATGTCCGCAATATCCTTGGTGCAAAAAAAATGATCACCGCAAAGCAGGTTCACAGTAATATCGCCCTGCATGTAAAGGATGAAGGCCAGTATGAGGCCGATGCCCTCGTCACCGATAAACCTGGTATCGCCGTTGCCGTATTCACCGCCGATTGCGCCCCGATATTATTCCATGATAAAGCCGCAGGCCTTGTTGCCGCAACTCATGCCGGCTGGCGCGGCGCCAGATATGGTATCATCGAATCCACTATAAATTTAATGAAGGAAATGGGTGCAAAAGATATAATCGCGAGCGTCGGCCCCTGTATCCACCAGCGTTCATACGAGGTCGGTGCGGAATTCATTGTTGCCTTCACTGGCGAATCGCAGAACAACAAAAAATTCTTTGCCCCCGGTCGTACCGATAGTAGCGGCAACAAATATTCCATGTTCGATCTGCCCGGCTATATAGAAAATAAACTAAAACAGAACGGCATCGAAAAGCTGGAAGTAATAGATGAAGATACCCTTACCCAGCCCGACAAATTCTTCAGCTTCCGCCGCGGCACTATAGTGGGAGAGAAGGAAACTGGCAGGCAGATAAGCGGGATATGCCTAGGCTAGGGATTCAGTTTAAAAACGTTAGAAATCGGTCTGT
>CAYRJW010000002.1:45394-56959 GCA_964424715.1 uncultured Rickettsiales bacterium
TTTTAATATTTTTTCGTAAGCGGTTTTATATATATCTATGTGGTCTTGCGTGATATTTTCTGAGGTAGCAAGAGCCTCAACCAATTTCAGGAACACGTTTTTGGGATGGGTCCTGCTGGTCCGCTGGTAGTTGATCATGGTTCTTTCAGGTATTCCGGATAATTCCGATAATTTTGAAGAAGAAAGCCCCGATATTAAAATCAAATGTTTCTGTAGATTAAAAAACCCCAATTCTCTGAGTTCATCCATACTAAGATCCGGTGTGGCAGGTTTCTCAATTTTCTGTTCTTCGAATTTGCGTTGAAGTAATTCTGTGTGATAAGCCTCAATTGGTTCTCTGGAGGAGATTATATTTATCGTTTTATCAAGAAAGGCTTTGGTGCAGCTATGGTTTCCCTCTGCATTAAGTACAGCAGTTGTAGTGGTGAGGATTATACCTTCTAATATTTTTTTAGTTTTGCCTTCTGACGGTATTTTTTTTAGTCCGCTATTTTCTGGGTCAGTTAAAACCATGTCTGCATTTTCCGGGTCGTTTAAGACTATCTCGGTGGCAAGCGCCTTTGCTGTCATGAAGCCGGCCAGAGTTCTTAATAATCGGTAGCACTGCTTGAAGCTGGAATCCTCAAGGGCTTTTTTCGAATAGGTCTTTTTTGGATCTTCTTTGTCAGCTATATAGCTTGATTTTTTCTTTGTTTCTTCTCTATATTTTTTCTCCTCATTATATTTGTCAATGAATAGCTTTACATAGGGGTCAAAAGGCATCTTCTTCAGTGAATCTTCATCGGTAGAAAAATATACGATCGCTTTTTGAAGCAAAGGCTCATTAAAAAGCCCGGCCGTGGTTTTAGACAAAGCCGGGGCATTCGTATCAAGATCAAATGCGGCTTCACCTCGATTAAGGTTGAGATTTATCAGATACTGATCAAGTAATCTGTATACATCCGGTATCGCTTTCAGTTTTTTGAGATCGAGTATCTCTTCTCTGTTATAGTTTCTTCCCACTCCATACCCCTAAAATTATATGCTACTATATCAGTAAGTTAATCATAAATCCAACTAATACTGGATTTTGGCGGCAAGTATGAAAGGATATTCTTGGTAAAAGAATATTTTGATGGTCTGGCTAAATCAAAGCCAGAGATAGAAAAACCTGAGCCTGATCTGAAGGTTATTCCCAACTTCTCTAAAAAGCTGAAGATACATAATAACCATGGCTGGTCTTAATCGCGTATCTTCTGCTCCCGTATCTCGCCCTTGCTACAATGCAGGCCCAATTCAGCGCAGCTGATGCCTTTTTGGTTATTGTTCAGTTTTACCGGCTCTATCTTCAGTGGTCTTGTGCAGTGTTTGCATAATACCACATCAACCGGCTTCAGCTCTGCATCAACGGCTAAGCGGTCATCGAAAACATAGCAGCTGCCTTGCCATTTATTATTTTTATTTTTTGTGTCCTCGAAATACTGTAATATCCCGCCATCAAGGTGATACACATTTTCAAAGCCTTTATTCTTAAGTAGGGCGGTGGATTTTTCGCAGCGTATGCCGCCGGTGCAGAACATCGCCACTTTTTTATGTTTCGCGGGGTCAAGGTTATCATCCACCCATTTCGGGAAACTCCTGAAATCCTCGGTCTTTGGGTTCACCGCATTCTCAAAGGTGCCGAGCAGATATTCATAATCATTGCGCGTATCCACCAGCAGAACTTCCGGATCGGAGATCAATTTATCCCAGTCCTCGCCTTTTACATAAGTACCTCGGTTATCAAGGTTGATATCCTCAATCCCCATCCTCACGATCTCCTTTTTCAGCCGTACTTTCATTTTCTCAAAAGGTTGTGCTGAGGCGTAAGATTCCTTGAATTCCATGCCCGCAAATCTTTTATCGTCATTCAGGAATTTCCAGAATTTTTCCATATCCTCGCCGGTGGCCGAGACCGTGGCATTTATCCCTTCCCGTGCCAGCAGGATGGTCCCTTTCATATTCAGCCCCTTGCAAACATCAAGGAACGGCTGCTTAAGCTGAATATAATCCGGCACATCAACAAAGCGGTAAAAGGCGCGTATGTGGTAGTTGTTTTGCATGGTTTACAAGTTTACGAGTTTGCGAGTCTACAAGTTTACAAGTGAGCGAGTTTTTTCTTGTAGACTCGTAAACTTGTAGACTTGTAGACTTAAATTAGTATAACAAACTCCAAACGAATTGATAAAAATCAAAAACTATGGACAAAATTCTCATTCTCGATTTCGGCTCGCAACTTACCCAGCTTATCGCCCGCAGGGTGCGGGAGATAGGGATATATTGTGAGATAAGGCCATATAATACAAAACTTGCCGAAATTAAAGCATTTTCGCCAAAAGGCATAATTCTGGGCGGTGGCCCATCCTCAGTGGCATTCGAGAAAAGCCCGACCATATCAAAAGAACTGTTCAATTTAGGGATTCCGGTACTCGGCATTTGCTACGGCCAGCAGCTTATGTGCAAGCTTCTCGGTGGTCAGGTAAAGCCCTCTAAAGAAAGGGAATTTGGTCGTTCTTTCATAAAGATAAAGCAAACATCTCTACTGACAGGCAAAATATGGAAAACTGGCAGTAAACACCAGGTCTGGATGAGCCACGGCGATAAAGTTACAAAACTCCCGTCGAAATTCAAACTTATCGCCAACACCGATACCGCACCATATGCAATAGTCGGTGACGACACCAAAAAATTCTACGGCGTCCAGTTCCACCCCGAAGTTGTACACACCCCGGAAGGCAAGGAATTGCTGAAAAGCTTCTGCGTTAATATCTGTAAATGCAAAACTGGCTGGAATATGGCCAACTTCCTTGATGTTGAAGTTGCCAAAATCCGCAAGCTTGTAGGCAAGAAAAAAGTTATCGCTGGCGTTTCCGGCGGTGTTGATTCCACCGTTGTTGCGGCCATAATCAACAAAGCCATCGGCAAGCAGTTAACCTGCATATTCGTCGATCACGGCATGCTCCGCAAGAACGAGGCCGCACAGGTAAAACAGATGTTCAAAGGTTTTGGAATAAATTTAAAAGCCATTGATGCCTCCGAAATGTTCCTCAACAAACTAAAAGGCGTTTCCGACCCTGAGAAAAAACGCAAGATAATCGGCAATACTTTCATCGAAGTTTTCGATGCCGAGGCCAAAAAGATAAAAGGCGCAGATTTCCTCGCGCAAGGTACGCTATACCCTGATGTCATCGAATCCGTTTCCGTCCACGGCAATGCTGCGGTAACAATAAAAACCCACCATAATGTCGGTGGCCTGCCTGATAAAATGAAATTAAAACTCATCGAACCACTCCGTGAATTATTCAAGGATGAGGTGAGGGCGCTCGGCCTGAAAATTGGTATCAAAGCCGAAATGATAAACCGCCACCCATTCCCCGGCCCCGGCCTTGCTATCCGTATCCCCGGCGAAATAACCAAGGAACGCGTAAAGATACTACAGGAAGCCGATGCAATCTATATCGAAGAAATAAGAAAAGCCGGCCTCTATAACAAAATATGGCAAGCCTTCGCCGTACTACTCCCCGTTCGCACCGTAGGCGTAATGGGCGATGGCCGTACCTACGAATATGTATGCGCCTTACGCGCCGTAACCTCCACCGACGGAATGACCGCCGATTTCTACCAGTTCGACCATGAGTTCTTGGGCCGCGTTTCCAACATGATCGTAAACAAGGTAAAAGGCGTAAACCGCGTGGTCTACGACATCACCAGCAAGCCGCCGGCTACTATTGAGTGGGAATAACCGTGCTCTTTATGCCATTCCCCGCTTATCACCCGCAACTATCTGGTGATAATAAGCCTTTTTTTATTTTTAATGGCCCCCCGATACTTTAATATCCCTAAATATGCTACTATATAGCTTTAAGGTATTATGGTAAGATCAACCGAAAATGATATTGATGGTATCAGCGATAAAGGTGGCTCGCGTGAAGTGATCGCTACTGATGGTTCGCCGCTTTCATCCTCTGAAGCACTTGTTCCTCAGGCGCCGGAGGGGGAGCTTGATGCTGGCGAAAAATCTAAGGTTCGCGTTCCGCTCGGTCAGAAGCTCATAGAAAAAAATCTTATCACTAAAGATCAGCTGGAAATAGCGCTGAAGATACAGCGCGAGACCAACCCGAATACAATGATAGGCCAGATACTTATCGAAATGGGGCTGGTCACTGAACATACCATCGCCGATATCCTCTCCGAGAATTCCGGTTTGAGGAAGTTCGATCTCAAGAAAAATATAATCGACCCTAACCTTACCAAACAGGTCCCGAAAGAGGTCGTCACCAGATACAAGGCAATGCCGGTATTGCTTGAGAACAGCGTTATCTACGTTGCCATGACAGATGTCTACAACGTCCTCGCGCTTGATCGTATCCGCCGTTATTTCCCCAAGCGCTACGATGTGCGCCCGGTCCACGCCAGCGAAAAAGATCTCAGCGATATAATCACCAACAATTATGAATTTGAACTTTCCATTGAAGGTATCCTGCGCGAGATGGAGGCTTTAAGTCAGGAAGACACCAAGGGTCTTGCCATCAGCGCAAACCAGAAAGATAGCTACGTTAACCCGACAGTAAGGCTTATCGATGCTATCCTGATAGATGCCATTCAGGCGGGCGCTTCCGATATCCACTTCGAGCCGGAAGAACAATTCATCCGCCTGCGCTATCGTTTGGATGGTGTATTGCGCCTTATCCGTTCATTCCACAAAAGCTACTGGCCAGCAATCGTTGTGCGTATAAAAATCATCTCCGACATGAACATTGCCGAATCCCGCAATCCGCAGGATGGCCGTATCGTAATGAATGTGCTTGGCCGTGAGGTATCCTTCAGGGTAGCTGCGCAGCCTATCATTCACGGTGAGAACATAGTTCTGCGTATCCTTGATAAGCAGAAGGCATTGTTGCCTATGGAACAGCTCGGGTTTAGCGACTTTAACGTTAAATTACTTCAGAAGATGCTGAAACGTCCGGAAGGTATAATAATTGTTACCGGTCCTACGGGTTCGGGTAAATCCACCACGCTTTATTCCATCCTGAATTTCATCAACACCATGGATGTCAACATCATGACACTGGAAGACCCGGTGGAATATTCCCTGCCGATAATCCGCCAGTCCAATGTGAAGGAAAATTCAGGGATGGATTTTGCATCCGGTGTTAAATCCATGTTGCGTCAGGATCCGGACATCATCTTCGTAGGCGAGGTGCGTGACGAAGAAACGGCTACTATGGCCGTGCGTGCTGCCATGACAGGTCACCAGGTATATACATCGCTGCACACTAACGATGCCATCGGCGCGATAGCGCGTCTGGTGGATATTGGTGTAAGTCCGCGGATGCTTTCTGGTAATATAATAGGCATCATCGCACAAAGGCTTATCCGTAAATTATGCCCGCACTGCAAAAAACCGCATGAGGCGAATGATTTTGAATGTAAAGTGGCGGGGCTTGATACAAATAACCGTCCTACCGTTTACGAAAAAGGCGGATGTGAGAAATGTAATAATATCGGTTATAAAGGCCGTCTTGCGATATCAGAGATAATCATGGTAAATGAGGATATAGATGATCTTATATTCAAAGGTGCCAGCAAGATGGAGCTGCTGAACGCCGCTAAAAAAACTGACTTCAGGCCGATGACGGTTGATGCCATTGATAAATTCCTCAAAGGTGTCACTGATATAAATGAGGTTATGGATTCTGTCGATATGACAAAATATTTATAAATATTTCGTGAGAGATAATGGTTCTATACAGTTACATTGCTTTAGATAACGAGGGCAAGAAAACAAAAGGCAAAATAAATGCTGCCAACCCGAATGATCTTGAATCAAAGGTGAAAGAACTTCGCTATGACCTTATCGATTATAAAATAACCGTTGCCAAAAAATCTACACTCCGCAGGTCTATCAAGCCAAAGGATATGGTAATGTTTTGCGTTCACATGGAGGAGCTGGACAGGGCCGGTGTGCCCATACTGGATTCTCTGGTGGATCTGCGCGATACCACCGAGAGCGGCAAGATACGCGACCTCCTGACCGACCTTGTAGAATTCATCAAGGGAGGAGATCAACTTTCGTCTGCCCTTACTAAAAGGAAAGATGCATTCGATGATCTTTTCTCAAGCCTTATTTCGGTAGGTGAGGAAACTGGTAATGTCGGTGATGCTTTCGGCCATCTTTCAAAGCACATAAAATGGCAGAGCGAATTCCGCCGCAAGATAAAAAAAGCCATTTCATACCCGATAGTCCTGATACTGGTGATGCTTCTCATGGTCACCTTCATGATGTTGGGTGTGGTACCAAAACTGGTCGGCTTCCTTCAGGCTCAGGGTTTTGCATTGCCTTTCTCTACAAAACTTCTTATCGCCTGTTCAAAGTTCTTTGTAAGTTACTGGTGGGCGGTATTTATCTTTGTGTTCGCCGCGCCGATAATCTTCATCATGGCCTATAAACGCTCTATCACGTTCAAGCGTCACATGGATAGGGTATTCCTTAAAATGCCTTTTATGGGTCAGTTGATATTAAAAATAAACCTTGCGCGGTTCTGTAAATTCTTCTCACTTACATTCACCAGCGGCCTCGGTGTTCTGGAATCGCTGGAAATAGCTAAGCGGGTGGTATCCAATCTGGTGATAAAAGATTCCGTCGATGAGATAATACTGGCTATAAGCAATGGCTCTACCATTACGGAAGCCATTTCCACCCAGAAAAGATTTCCTAGTCTCGTGGTAAGAATGTTCCGTGTCGGCGAAGAAAGTGCTAACATGGAAAGGGCTCTTGCGAATGTGAATTTCTTTTTTGAGCGCGAGATAGATGATGCGATAGAAACTCTGGTTGGTGCGGTGCAGCCATTGTTGCTTGGTGTAATGGGTGGTATATTAACATGGATAATCGCGGCGGTATTCGGGCCTATCTATGGTAGTTTTGGTAAAATGAAATTTTAATTAGTAAAGAATGTTAAAGCAGGAAAAAAAATCTATAATTATCTCTCTGGGTGATGATGGCGCGATCATCGGCTATTACAGCGGCAACAAGCTACTGCGCCGTATGTTCGTAACCAGCCCGACCTCGTCTGATTTTGTTGATGCCCTTAAACAGTTCGGTAAGGCCACCATCTACATCCTTCTCGATACTATCGACCAGAACTATATATTTTCTAACATCCCAAGCGTTGGCAAGGGCAGCGTCAATAAAATAATAAAAAGAAAGCTTGAAAGCGAGTTCGACCAGCATGATCTGAATTCCTATATTTTCCTGGGCAAGGAAAAAACCCCTACCAAGATAATGCTGCGCTATCTTTTCATTTCCATAAGGAATTCAAACCCATTTAAAGTGTGGGTGGAAGCAGTAAGCAACCTGCCGAATGATTTTGGGGGCATCTATCTTGTCCCGCTGGAATCTGAAGTGTTCATCAACAAATTAAGGCAAGCGACCCACGGCGATAAGAAGACTACGCCTGATGAATGGGAGATACTTGTATCATATAACCGTGTTGGCGGGCTGCGTCAGGTGGTTCTTAAGAACGGGCGGTTGATATTCACCCGTATCTCGCAGGCGGTAAGCCTGCAAACACCTGATGCGGTCGGTAAAAGCGCCAGCCAGGAATCTGCCAATACGCTTGAATATATCCGCCGTATAGGTTTTTATGATCAGAATATTTCTATATATATAGTATCTTCCAAAGAATCATCTAACTTCATCGATATTCCGGGAGTTAAGACCAAGGATATCTACCATTATTCCCCATATGAACTGTCGCAGAAACTCGGCATAGAGCAATCCGCTCAGGAAAGTGATAAATTCGGCGATGTTGTCTTTGCCACCAGCTTTATAAGCGGCGACAAGAAAATATTAAAAGTAGCCACACCTTACATGAAGCAGGCGCAGAGCCTTGTTTCTGCATCAAAACTCCTTACGGCCATCAGTGCCGGGCTCATGGCGTTATTTGCCATAGGTTCGCTTTATATGTTGATAAGCGGCTATATAAAAACCGATGATATAAAAGATTCCGATGCAAAAATAAAGGTTAAGCTTATAGAGTTTGAGGGCCTGAAAAGCTTTGAGAAAGAATATGGGATCAAGCCTGAAAATCTTAAGGATGCAGTAAAATTCAAGGAACTTTTTTCTAATAAGGATAAAAAATATTTTGATATAATAAAAAAATATAAGGAGGTCGATGTTTTCTCCAAAAATATAAAGTCCGTCAGTTTCATGCTGACTGACAAAGGCAAAGCTAACATCAACATCGCCGTAGTGTTCGACCTGAGCGAAGAGCTCAGTTATAGCGATATACTCGGTAAGTTTGAGCAATATAAGGTCACTATCATAGGTGCATTTATTGGATACACCGTATCATTCAATGGCCTTCCTAGCGAAAGCGGTATAAAGGTCGATCTTGAAAATACAGATAGCAACAAGGAAAGTATAAAAGAGATCATGGTCTCGATAAGCGATAAGGATCAAAGGTGAAAATAGAGCTTATAAAAAAACAGTTACAGTTAAAGGCCCTAAAGTTCCTGCCGGTGGTCGTGGTGCTGTTCGTTATTTTTATGGTCTCATATAATTACGCCTCATCCAATAAGGAAAAGATAACCGCCAATGAAAATAAAATAAGGGGCCTTAATGCGCAGATAGAGCAGAGCAGGTCTGATTATGGTCAGTCAGAAAAACTTTTGAGCGAATATCTGATGATAAAAAAAGACAAGATGCCAACCCCGAGTGGCTATGCCGTAGGCCGTGACCGTTTAAAAGTACTATTGCCTGTGATACAGGAAATGAAGGGTCGTTATTTCTTTAAAAAACTCAATTTCTCTCTCTCGGAAATAAAAAAAGGTATCGCGCCTGGGGTGGTGAAGTTTGATATGTACCAGAACACTATCTCCATCGATTTCGCCGGTGCAACGGATGAATTCGTATTATCCATGATAAACGATCTGAAGATATTACTTCCCGGCTATCTTAATGTTAGCGCATTAACCCTAGTAAGGGAGTTGGATATAAACCAGGAAACTACAAATGGTTACCTTCCGGAGAACGGCTCCGCCATTGTAACTGGTTCTGTTGAGCTGGAATGGACGACCCTTGGCATGAGGGATGCCGTAATTGCTCCAGGTATTCCTGCCGTTCCTGCTGCGGTAAAACCTAACGGTATATAAAAAATAGATGACCAGATGAAATATTTTCTTACATTGATCTTATTCTTCTTCTCACTGGCTTCCATGGCGCAGGAGACTATTCCTTCTGTAACGGAAGATGAGGGTTTTATAGGTTTTGACGAAGATTATCCTGCACCTGTATCACCTCCGCAGGTACAGCCTCAAATGGTGCCGCAGCCACAATTACCGCCTCAGGAAGTAAAGACAGAGATGCCTGAACCGAAAAATGAAATAAAGCCAGAGATACCTCCGATGCAGCCGGCACAAGTGGCTCCGCTGGCCGTAGCTCCTGTGCAACCACCACTTACCGGTGGAAGGGAGCCGTTTGATGGCAATAATTACGATACCCTGAACCTTGATTTCCGCTCGCTTTTCTTTACCTCAGAGCAGACCGATATGTTCTATAATAAGCTGAAAAAATTCCGCCAGACCGGTATTATCCAGCAGCCGGGCTATAAGCTCACGCAGGATGCATCAGGTAAGCCGGGGGTAATGGAAAAGCCATTCGTATATAAATCCTTTTATCTCGGTTCAATATTATTTTCTGACAATAATGACTGGACCATCTGGATGAATGGACAGAGGCTAAGGAAAGAGAGCAACCAGTCTGAGGTTGAAGTTATCGAGATCAATAGAAATGCAGGAACATTTCTGTTCAGCTCTGAAAATATAGATCAGTACATTAAAGACTATGGAGATGTAAAACAGATAAAAAAATCTGATCTAGATGAAGGTTGGAGCCGTGTTTCTGACGATGGCAACATTAAACTTTCTACCACTAAAGGTTTGGTGCAGTTCAAACTGAAGAATAACCAGTCATTCATTCTCAGCGAACTAAGGATAATAGAAGGAAAATACATTGCGCCTGCTGTTGACACCTCTGTGCCTGAAATATCCCTTCCGGAAGAGACCTCTCCACCGGTGACCAGCCCATATGATGATAACACTAAAAATGATCTTGATTCCCTCGCTCCGCAAGCTGGCATGGAGATAGAGGTTTATTCCGCAGAGTAGCCGTAATATCTGTTATAATTTATTCTTCGAGAAATTTTCCGCCCAGTTCAACGACCATTGCTTCTATCTTCTTCGCTGTACTGTTAACGGCGTCCTTGTCAGTGGAGCGCACCACCAGGCTTACTGCATATTTCCCCTTATACACATATGGATAGCTTCCAATATCAGTGTCCATATTATCATTCTGTATCTCAGTGAGTTTTGCGGCAAGGTTACCTTCCACAAGGTCGCAATAGATGGTCTTTGAATGTATCTTCCGGCCCTTTTGTAATGACTGGCTGGCGTAATCGAACATCACCTGCATTATGCTTGGTATTCCTGCCAGCACGAAAACATTTTCGATCTTGCAGCCGGGGGCGGCGGTGAGGGGGTTTTCTACCAGTTCCGCGCCTGCCGGGAATTTAGCCATGCGAAGTCTTGCATCATTCAGATCAGAACCGCGTTCCCTGTAATATTCTTCCAGCTTGGCGCGGGCGAGGGGGTGTTCTTCCACCGGAACGCCGAACGCTTTTGCGACAGCCTCAACCGTTATATCATCGTGGGTGGGACCGATACCGCCGGTGGTGAATACATAGTCATGTTTTTTACGCAATTCATTAAGCGCAGAAACGATCTCGTCCTGAATATCTCTTACAACGCGGGCCTCAACAAAAGTTATACCCATGCCAGCCAGTTTCTTGGCGATGTAATTGAGATTCTTATCACTGGTTTTTCCGGAGAGTATCTCGTTCCCGATAACCAAAAGACTTGCAGTTTTATTTTTCATAGGTCAAAATTTCCATAAGTCTGATACTACACAAAATAAGGACCTTATGCAACCCATCTTAATCCCATTCACCACCATAGGGCTTTTAACGCTATCAAATATATTCATGACCTTTGCTTGGTACGGGCATCTGAAATATAAATCCTCACCTCTTCTTCTGGTGATATTTATAAGCTGGGGGATAGCCTTCTTTGAGTATTGCCTGCAGGTTCCCGCCAACAGGATGGGCCACGGCTATTTCACCGCCGCCCAGTTAAAGACCATACAGGAGATAATAACCCTGATAGTTTTTTCATTATTTTCCATTTTCTATCTGAATGAACCGCTTAAATGGAATTATTTTGTTGGATTTATCTTTTTGATAATAGGTGCTTATTTTATATTTATGTGAACTGCTGGTCCTTAACAATATAATTCCTATTGACATACTAGAGATTAATCTCTATAAACTCACTAGGAATTAATGAAACTGACCTAAAAACAGGAAGGATTATTATGTTATCAATGAAAGCCAAATACGCGATCAGGGCATTAAGCGTTCTTGCCCGGAACGAGAAGAAAACGCTTTCGATAAAAGATATCGCTGAGGAAGCAGAAGTGCCTCAGAAATTCCT
>CAYRJW010000002.1:56969-68219 GCA_964424715.1 uncultured Rickettsiales bacterium
CTGGAAAGTATTTTGCTTGAGCTGAAGCATCACGGGCTTGTTGATAGCAAGCGCGGTATCTTCGGTGGATATTTTCTGAGCAAGCCTGCGAAGCAGATAAGTGTGGGGAATATAATCAGGTATATAGATGGCCCGCTGGCGCCAATTAGATGTGCAAGCGTTACCGCCTATAAAAAATGCGATGACTGTCCGAACGAGAAAAAATGCATGCTCCATCATGTTATGGTGGATGTGCGTAACGCTATGGCGGATGTTCTCGATAACAAGACAATAAAAGATATGATTTAGGAGATAAAATGGTAAATATAAACACAGAGATACAAGCAAAAGATGGCGGTCAGAAGCTATCCCTCATCAATTTTATAGATTTTACGATAAAAGAAATGAAATATGGTGAGATTCAGCTGGTCATTCACGATGAAAAGGTCGTTGAGATCAAGAAGACCGAGAAATTCCGTTTCCTCACTTAAGGAATGGATACTAACACCTACCGGACCACCGGAGGCAACTTTTAAAACTTATAAAATAAATTAAGGAAATTGCCATGATACCAAAAAAACTAACGATAGCAGCTCTGGCGCTGTTACTCACAAGCACATCCGCATTTGCTGATGATATTGCCACGCAAAAGCAGCTGGCCGCATTACAGCAGCAGATAAAGCAACTGCAGGAACAGCTCAACCTTCTGCAGCGCAAGCAGGAAGTGGCCGAAGAGATAACCGCCGGTAACAACCAGAAATTCGCCACGGTGGAATTCAGCAATAAGGGACTGAACATCCAGTCGCCTGATAAGCAATATGCCCTAAAAATAAAAGGCTATGTCCAGGCCGATACCCGCAAATATATAGATGATGCCTCCAATAATGGTGACACATCCCTTATCCGCGGTGCCCGCCCTACATTCGATCTGAAACTGCCAAATGGTTTTTCCGCAAGGTTAACTACTGATTTTGGTGGAACTTCCGTTAAGCTGGTTGATGCCTATACTGACTGGAAGGCCCGCGATGAACTTACACTCCGTGCCGGTAAATTCAAGGCTCCGCTTGGACTTGAAAAATGGCAATCCGATACTGAAGGCCTGTTTATAGAGCGTGGTCTGCCTGCTAACTTTACCACTTCACGTGATATAGGCTTTGGTGCATACGGAGAACTTGTCCCTGCAGTACTGGAATACCAGCTTGCCCTTACAGATGGCGGTGCTGAAGGTGCTGATATAACTGGTGATACAAGCGGTGGCAAAGACTTCACCGGCCGTATCTTCGCTCAGCCATTCAAGAATTCCGACATTCCTGCGCTACAAGGCGTAGGCATTGGTTTTGCAGGTTCAGTAGGGCAGAGGGATGGTACAACTACCAATACTGAGCTTACCACTGGCTATAAAACCACCGGCCAGAATAACTTCTTCACTTATTCCACCGGAACTTTCGGCAACGGTAAAGCTACAAAAATAAACCCGCAGGCATGGTATTATAACGGCCCGTTAAGTGTGCTGGCTGAATATCTTTCTTCCGAGGTGGATGTGCGTAACGGCGCCACTAACGGTAGCCTTAAGCATGATGCATACTCAACCGTACTTACTTATGTACTCACCGGTGAGGATGCCGCTTTTGATGGAGTAAAACCATCAGCCGATTTCAGCCTTGATAAAGGCACCTGGGGCGCATTCGAACTTGCCGGCAGGATAGGCGCGCTTGATATCGATGATGCCGCCTTCGGTACTTTTGCAAGCATAGCAACCTCCGCAACCTCGG
Organism: uncultured Rickettsiales bacterium; assembly: GCA_964424715.1. Lineage (GTDB taxonomy): Bacteria > Pseudomonadota > Alphaproteobacteria > Rickettsiales > UBA8987 > JAMHZE01. Next base: position 58,721 of record CAYRJW010000002.1, read on the forward strand.
TTGATGAGAAGGTGTTCGGCCTGAACTGGTATCTGAGCCAGAACCTGAAGATCCAGCTTGATTATGCTCATAACAGCTTTGAAGGCGGTGCTGCCGGCGGTTTGGACAGACCGGATGAAAAGGTTGTGTTGGCAAGAGTGCAGTTTAAATTTTAATTAATAATAATGTCATCCTGAGCGAAGCGAAGGATCCAGGGAGATTCTTCACTAACGCTAAGAATGACAAGTAATGGAGAATAAAAATGAAAATAAAAACTTTAATAAGCGCTGCAATAATTGCAGCTTCTACACTTTCATTCGGCAATGCTCACGCGGCTGATAAGGTGGAACTGCTTAATGTTTCCTACGATCCTACCCGCGAATTATATGATGAATATAATAAATATTTCGGTGCATACTGGTTTGAAAAGACCGGCCAGAAGGTTAAGGTAAGCCAGTCCCACGGCGGTTCCGGCAAGCAGGCGCGTTCTGTTATCGATGGTCTGGAGGCTGATGTTGTAACGCTGGCTCTGGCATATGATATAGATTCCATCGCCGAGAAATCAAAGCTTCTTACCCCGGCATGGCAGGATAAATTCGCCAATAACAGTGCGCCTTATACTTCAACCATTGTGTTCCTTGTTAAGAAAGGCAATCCGAAGAATATAAAAGACTGGGATGATCTTGCCCGTGAAGGTGTGCAGGTAATAACTCCGAACCCGAAAACCTCCGGTGGTGCACGCTGGAATTATCTGGCGGCATGGGGCTATGCCGATAAGAAATTCGGTGGCGATGAAGTGCAGATAAAAGACTTTCTGCGTAAACTCTTCGGCAATGTTGCAATATATGACACTGGCGCAAGAGGCTCTACCGTAACTTTCGTACAGCGCGGCATCGGTGATGTTCTTATAGCCTGGGAGAATGAAGCCTTCCTTACGCTGAAGGAATTCGGCAGCGATAAGTTCGAGATTGTAACTCCTTCCATCAGCGTAATGGCGGAACCTCCTGTTGCCGTAGTTGATAAAGTTGCGGTAAGGCATGGCAATTATGAAGTTGCCAAGGCTTACCTTGAGCAGCTATACAGCAAACCCGCTCAGGAAATAATTGCTAAGAATTTCTATCGTGCTACAGATGCCGAAGTAGCAGGGAAATATGAAAGTAAATTCCCTAAGCTGGAACTTATCACCATAAAAGATTTCGGCGGCTGGAAGGAAACGCAGAAAAAACACTTTGACGATGGCGGAATATTTGATGAAATAAGCAAGCCACAATAATATATAATAATGATAGAATTCTTAAAAAGCCTGAAAAGACCAAGTGTGATCCCCGGATTCGGTATCACACTTGGCTTTACTATTTTCTACTTAAGTCTGATAGTGATAATCCCGCTGTCCGGCCTGTTCTTTATCGCGCATGATTTAAGTGCCACCCAGTTTTTCAATGTCATCACAGATGAAAGATTGCTCCATTCCTATAAGATCAGCTTTTTCTGTTCTTTTGCCGCAGCACTCTTAAATGTATTATTCGGCACGATATTATGCTGGGTACTTGTCCGCTATGAATTTCCCGGCAAAAAGATACTCGATGCCATGGTAGATCTGCCCTTCGCGCTTCCCACTGCTGTTGCGGGTATTGCCCTTGCTGCGCTATATGGCCCGAATGGCTGGATAGGCGTACACCTTGAACCACTCGGCATAAAAGTTGCCTATACACCGCTTGGCATAATAGTCGCGCTTACTTTCGTCGGCCTGCCGTTTGTGGTGAGAACCCTTCAACCCGTTCTTGAAGACCTCGAAAAAGAAATAGAGGAAGCTGCATCCAGCCTTGGTGCCAGCCGGTTCCAGATATTCACCAGAATAATAATACCTTATATCTCGCCCGCATTGCTCACCGGCTTTGCAATGGCCTTTGCCCGCGCGGTGGGGGAATATGGCTCGGTGATATTCATTGCCGGTAATATGCCATATATCTCCGAAATAGTTCCGCTCATGATAGTTATAAAACTTGAACAATATGATTATGCAGGTGCCACTTCAATCGCCATCGTGATGCTGGTCGTATCTTTCATCATGCTATTATTTATCAACTATCTCCAGAAGTGGAGTCAGGTGAGGATAGAGAGATAACATGAGAACCATCCGCAACACCACTACAGAATCACTCCCGGTAAGAATACTTCTCACCGCGATCTCGATATCATTCCTGTTCGTGCTCATCGGCCTGCCGATAGCTGCTGTTTTTGCTGAGGCATTTGCTAAAGGTTTTTCCGCCTATGCTGAAGGCGTAATGGAACCAAACGCCATCGCCGCCATAAAACTCACCTTGATAGTCGCCGCAATCGCAGTTCCCATAAATACATTATTCGGGATAGTCGCAAGCTGGGCCATTGCCAAGTTTGAATTCCACGGCAAGCAGCTCCTTATTACATTCATAGACCTGCCATTTTCCGTTTCCCCGGTGATCTCCGGCGTTATCTATGTTATCATATTTGGTGCCCATTCAATGCTTGGCCACTGGCTTATTGAGCATGATATACAGGTTATATTCGCCATTCCCGGCCTTGTCATCGCCACTATATTCGTGACCTTCCCATTCGTCGCCCGCGAACTTATCCCGCTGATGCAGGAGCAGGGCACCGACCAGGAAGAGGCCGCCATACTCCTCGGCGCATCCGGTTTCAAAACATTCTATAAAGTAACCCTTCCCAACATAAAATGGGCACTTTTATACGGCGTCCTGCTCTGCAATGCCCGCGCGATGGGTGAATTTGGTGCGGTTTCCGTAGTGTCCGGCCATATCAGGGGCAAGACCAACACCATTCCATTACATGTGGAAATACTCTATAACGAATATAATTTCGTTGCGGCATTCGCGGTTGCGTCGATATTAACGATACTTGCTTTAATAACCCTTGTGGTGAAAAGAACCATTGAGAGAAAAATATAATGTCCATAAACGTAAAAAATGTTTCAAAATATTTTAAGAACTTCACCGCGCTGGAGGACATCAATCTTGAGATAAGATCGGGCGAACTTATCGCGCTCCTTGGGCCGTCAGGCTCCGGCAAAACAACGCTGCTGCGCATAATCGCCGGCCTTGATTATCCTGAAACCGGCACCGTCCTTTTTGAAGGTCAGGATGCCCTGAACAAAGAGGCCAAGGAACGCAATGTAGGTTTCGTATTCCAGCACTATGCCCTTTTCAAGCACATGACCGTCTATGAAAATGTCGCCTTCGGCTTAAAGGTGCGTCCGAAGGAAACCCGTCCATCGGATGAAAAGATACGCAGCAAGGTCTTCGAACTATTACAACTCGTCCACCTGGACCAGTTCTATGATCGCTACCCGTCACAACTTTCCGGCGGCCAAAGGCAGCGCGTTGCCCTCGCAAGAGCACTCGCGGTCGAACCAAAAGTATTACTGCTCGATGAACCATTCGGCGCGCTTGATGCAAAAGTTCGCAAGGAACTCCGCCGCTGGATGCGTAAACTGCACGATGAGATAAATGTCACCAGCATCTTCGTCACCCACGATCAGGAAGAAGCGATGGAAGTTGCTGATCGTATCGTAGTAATGAGCAACGGCCGCATAGAACAGGTAGGCACCCCGGAAGAAGTATACAACAATCCGCAAAACTCTTTCGTGTACGATTTCCTCGGTAATTATAACAGCTTCGATGGCTATATAGATGATAACGGTGAAGTTAAATTCGCCGATTATGATTACACCACCGAACCAAAACTTCCGGAAGAAACGGTCAACTGGCTCGAAAAACACACCAAGATATACGACCTCACCAAACGCTTCCTGCCGTTCCTGCCTTTATCCAGCAAGGAATCTGATGGTGATAAGGAGCCAAAGATAAACCGTACCATCATCACCGGTCGCAAAAAAGTAAAGATATTCGCCCGCCCACACGAGATATACATAACAAAACACCCTGACCACGGTCAGTTCATCAAAGCAAAAGTATCCCATGTAAACGCTGCCGGCTCATTAGTAAAAATGGAACTGGAGCGCAAGAACGGCGAAACCATAGAAGCCGAACTCACCCGCAGCGCCTATAATGCACTAAACATCTCGAAGCAGGATATGGTCTATTTGAAGCCAAGGGATTTCAAAGTGTTTGAGCTGGATTAGGCAGGTTGTGATTTGCAAAGAAAGCTATTCACACGCCTAAAATAATCCCGCCCCGAACGAGATCACCGTATCCATAAATAAATATATAACCGTGCAGCTTATCGCTGCCGCGATTATCCCAAGCAGCGCAAGCAGGCCATCATGCTGTAATATCGCCAGCGCGAAAAGGCAGATGCAGAAAGCGGGGAGGGCGTTGCCGAAAGGGATGGGGAGTATTATCATCCATGAAAGGCCAAGGCATATAGCGGCGATGAAATGTTCGGCCGGGCTTTCTACTAAACAGTTCAGGCGCGGTTTTATGACTATCTCCAGCTTTTTCATGATTGGGATGATGCGCTTCAGCACCCGTTCCATCTGACTCCTGCTGAATGATCTTTTCTCGATCCAGCCGGGGAACCATGGCGTTTCTATCCCTATCATCATCTGGAATGTAACGAATATCAGCGGCATTCCCACAATGGCTGAAAGGCCCGGCGTAGGCATCGGTATAAGAGTTGGCAGCGCCAGAATAAGTATAAGCAGCCCATAGGTCCTGCCCGAAAGCGCATCCCGCAGCTCGCCGATCGTTATTATGGGTTTTGAAAAATTATCTGGGAATTCTGCCAGCACATCCGAGATCTTCCGGCCATTCGTGGCCTTAAGCTTTTCAGGCTCTTTAGTTTTTTTGTTCATATATAAAGTTATGTGGCTTGTAGTTTGTGAGGTGTGAATTACAATTTATATCCAATTCACACCTCTTGCAAACCACAATTCACAAATACTTACATCAGGGTTCCCGCCAGAATGATACCAAAACTCACAAACACAGCCGCATCGCCGAGTGCAGTGCTGCTGTTGCGGTTGATTATATCCATCTGGATATCCCTGTCCCAGAATATTATTTTAGAGGCGCACCATGAAAGTACATTCAGCCCTGCCACTGTTATAATGGATATCACTACCCATTTTGTCATTATATCGGTCAGGCTGTATCCTTCCTGATATGGTATAAGGTTAGTGGCGGCCGTTATCGCCAGTGCTGTTGCTATCCTTCTGCCGGCGAAATCTATCGCGGCGGCATTATTGCGCCCGGCTATCTGCTGTTCAAAATTAATGCTCTCATCAGAATAGTTGAACAGAACCTTCCTGATTATTGTTGCAAGGGTTAGTATCACCTGCGAGGCCACATACATTATAAGAATGGCGAGTATCCCCTCGGAGTGCTTGAACTCATACCATTTCAGCGCCGCTGCTATAACCAGTGCCGATGCGATGAAATTTCCTGCATCTACCAAAGCTGCCGCGATATTACCGCTGGCTATTTCCTTGTTCAGGGTAATTCTTGTAAGCGCTATCTTATCGAATATGAACCCGGAAGCGATCAGCAATATTATTCCAAGTCCGGAATATGTCAGCAGTTTTAAAATACTTTCCGACAATGTGGTAGGCAGATTCCCATATATCACTGATGTTAAAATTATCGAAAGGGAAATGAACAGGGAAAATACCGAAATGGAATAGGCAAAATTCTCGGATTCAGGGTTAATGTCCTTGCGTGAGGCCAGAAGGAATCTCTTGAATACCACCTTCGCCAGCAGGAACACTATTATAAGTATAACGAAATTCGCGATACTATTAAAACTATCGCCAACATATACATCCGTGCCGGATATATCATCTGAAGGCTCCGTTATTGAAACGCTTTCCGATTCATATTCTGTCAAAGCTGCATTTTCTGCAAATTCCATATAGACCCTCTGTTTAAGTTGGAAGTTAGTGGATGGTAGTTTTAAGTTTTTTATTCTTTCCAACTACCGTCTACCATCTAAGTACTAATTAATCAACTATTCTCCATGTACCATCCTGCTGCCTGCATGCATTGCCGAAGGAGCTTTGCTGCTTGCCGCCGACAACTATGGTTTGCGAGAACTCGCGGCAATATTGCCCATAAGGGTTCTGATAAGTGCCTGTAGGTGTTATAGTTCCGCTGTTACCGCTATCCGGGTTTATCCAGCGTGAAGTTGTGCCGGTGCGTGAGGATTCCAGCGCGTTGGTTGCCGATGCGTTAGAATATTGCAGATCTGCCCTGTCCATAGATTGCCCCATCGAATTTCCAAGCATACCACCTAATAACGCGCCACCAATGGTGGCTGCTGTTTTCCCTTTCCCTTTACCCATGTTACTGCCTAATATTCCGCCGCCAACGCCACCAAGTACGGTGCCCATCTGTGCTTTGTTGATACCGGAGCTTCCGCCACCGGGCTGCCCATTCTGTGCACAGGAAGAAACTACTAAAGCAAGAACAACGGCAATTAGGGAAATTTTTTTCATACATCATACCTTTTTGTTAATTATATTTTATCTTAACTACCGCCTGATAAATTTCCTATTACTTATGATATAGAAAATAATAAATAATGCATAAGCTGTTCTTAACTGAGTGTCGGGCTAGCTGGCCCGACACTCATAGAAAAAACTATTTTTTCTTATTCAGTCTTTCGCGATACAGTCTGTCAGTATGGTCATAAGAATCGCGCACCGCGTCTTTCGCTTTGCTCCATGAAAGTGTGGATGCCTCTTTCCTACCTTCCCAGTCTTTGCTCAGGTTGCTTTCGACATCCTCGAACTTTTTGTCCGCGTATTTTGTGCGGGCATCATAGCCATAGAGATAAGCCGATTTATAGGTTTCGTAATCATCATCAGCACCTACATAAGGGCGAGTAGAATAATTCTCACTCCAGAACAGATCTATCTCAGTAGGGTTAACAGATTCGGCAACATCCTTGCCTGCATAAGCGCCAACTATGCCGCCTATTATAGTACCTGCAACAGCACCCGCCGCAGAGCCTACCGGGCCAGCCGCCAGACCTATAACAGCACCAGCTGCACCACCGGTCAAAGTACCAAGCCCCGTACCAACCGGATGAGCGCCGATCTCACCACTTAAAGGATCAACATTAGCATCACGATCAAATTTCTCTTTTCTAGTTTCTACCATCTTTATTCTCCGTTAGTTAAAGCAATATTGCTCAACAACGAAGCTATCTGGTCACGGGTATTTTTTCTATTATGATAAGGGGAAGGGAAATAAAGGATGTATAAACCTAAAAGCTTACTTTTAGATAAATGCCTTAACGGCACCAAGTATAACTTATTGATCTGTAATTATAATATAATTCCGCAAAAAACTGATTTTGTTAACCTTTTATTAACTTTTTTGTGCTATTATCATACCGCTATAATCATTACTGCAAAAGCCCCTTTTATGGTAAATTTGTACGAATTACATGAAGATTCTCAGGTGAGGAAGGTTGATATCGGAAACATTCTGAACTCAGAAGAGAAGATACTTCTGTTCTTTCCTCCCCAATCCGGACTGGAAACCGAGCTGAAAACTTTTATTTCCAATGAAAAAACCAGCTATGGTGCCAGCGAATTCATGGATAATATGTCATCCTATATGGTGATAGTGAAAAAATATATAGAGGCGGATGGAACTAATGAGGAGCTAGATAACACAAGGATATTGGGTATCGGTCATACAGACACTAAATATTTTGATTACACAAGGCTTCTGACAGAAAAATACCATGAGGATACTAATGTCAGCAGTATTCTGATCCCTGAATTCTCAAAATTTGTGGATCAGCATAAATACCTGGTCAATAATCCTGAGCGTGCGCCTGTTGGCAGTCTTATAAGAAAGTTTGAAGATTCCATAGAAAGTTATGGATTCCCTGATACTGAAGCGCAAAAAGCCGATGTCAGCGAAAAAGAGCCGCATCTTGATCTGGCGGAATCATTATTTATTAAGCTGGTAGTTGGTAAGGATGGCAACAGAATATCCACTGAAGATGCGGGCAGGAATATCTCAAAGGTCGTTATATGGGCACATAGTGCCGGTACGATAAAAGTGTGTATAACCTGTAATTTCCTAAAAGATAAAATGTCTGAGATAGGTTATAGCGCAGAAGAAACAAAGAAAATATTATCCAATGTAAAATTCATATTTACCGGTGCTACCATACAAACTCAGAAAAATGATAGTCTGTTATTTAGCGGTATAAGTATAGAGGATGAAAATGATATCGTTATGGATAGCTATCATTCTCATCATTCAAACTTACCACGGGAAAAAACTGGGAAATGCCGGTTAATAAAGGAATCTGACTCGATGATCAGATTGATAACGATAAATCCTGATAGATTCTATTTCTACACGAAAGATAAAATGCTGGGTTACAGGGACGGTACCTTTCACTCGATCACATCATATATTTCCAATAAAAAAGAGGGGAATAATGTACCAGTTTCAATTTTTGAGAACGCACTAAAGAATTTCCTGGAAGGCAAACAAGGCTCACTCGAAGAATGCATGATAAGGAAAGACCCGGCAAAGATCATAAACGAAGGAATGGATACTGAATTTAAAAAAAGTTTTGAAGGAAATTTCCCCAGCGTCCGAAGAATAAATGAGATGGAAATAAAACGGCTTGTTCTGGGGCTGACAAAACAGATTGACTGATCCATAGAGATAATACCCCTACAGAATTTCTCGGTATGGTACCTTATCCTATTCGTTTCTGCTAAGTTTGGTTGCGGGGGCTGGATTTGAACCAACGACCTTCAGGTTATGAGACCGAACAAATCAACAAGCTATAAAAGGCTACAACAGAATATGGCAATCAAATCAATATATTATTCCAAAAGTTTTGTTATTGAGTATTTCCAGTTATTGCCATTAGTTATGGGCAAATGTCCCAGGAGTGTCCCAAGAAATTAGTAAGAACTTTCGCTCCGTTAACCTTTTATTAACCTTTTTGTGGTATAATTGAGCAGCCGAGAAAATTGGATGCGGTAAGCTATGGCCGAAACAGGCATGCATCAGAAAGAACTGGAAAAAATACTGCTTTGGAAAAAGGGGTTATAGATTGCCGAAGAAAACAATAACAGATGAGACTATTCAGCTAACCAATATACAGATAGATGGTATTTACAACCATGTTCTAGAGCAAGTGGGTTTTACCGAAACTATGGTTTCAAGTATTGGTGGTAGAGGTAAGGCTAATAGCTCAGAGATGGTAAGACTTATAAAACGTATATTATGTGAAAGCTCAGATGAAATAAAAAGTTTTTGTGATGAAACTGGTTTAGCGCCCAAAAATATATCGAGCATTTTAACTAAGTCTAGATGGCATATAGAAGCAAGTCTGAGCGCGTTACTAAGAAGCAAAGATGCAATTAAGAATTCACTAAAAGATAAAGATTTAGGCTGCACTGCAGATAATATATCGAGTATATTATGTGGTTCAGGCCAGAATATAGTTAAGGCGATAGCGGCGATAACAAAGCCAGAAAGTATATTGGCATTTAAGGAATTAAAGAAAGCGGGATTAGAGTTTA
>CAYRJW010000003.1:0-49173 GCA_964424715.1 uncultured Rickettsiales bacterium
CCACCAAACATGGCAGATAATGCGATACCAATATTTGCCTGAACCTCTTTTGCCTCTTCTTCTTTTTTCTTCAGGTGCTCGTTAACATCTTCCTGAGTAACCTCCTCGGGTTTTTTCTTATATCTTTCTGCGGCATCTAAAATATCCTGAGGAAATTTTTTATTACTATCATTTTTTAACTGAGGGGAATCATCCGATAGTTTTTCTATAATTTCCTCTGCACCCAGAGAATTATTTACATCAGCAATTATCTCACCAGCAGGGACCAGAGAAGTTTCTAAGGCTGTTCTGATATTAACGGACCCAGCCTCAGTGAACTGGTTCAACCTGTTCATCGTGAGGAAGTCTTTTAATATCTCTTCGAATTTATCTGTTTCTGTCATAATTATTTATACCATATCTATATGTATTATAACAGAAAAAGGTTAAGAAAAGGTTAATGGGTCCAATTATTTAATCTATTGATTTTAATCATTATTTCCTCCGTCATTCTGGCGAAGGCCAGAATCCAATCGGCTTTGCCTGCCCGCAGGCGCTACAAATTATACCAGAAGCAGCAAGTTTTACTGTCAGGATGGATTCTGGCCTTCGCCAGAATGACATGGGTGGGTGAAGGGTTAACGCGCATCCGGACTTGTTCCGCCATGGCTTTTGCGGGATTTTACGGAATTCTCAACCGAGAGGACATCGAAAATATTTTTGGTTATTTTCTTTTCGACGCTTTGCAGTTCTTTCAGTGATAACTGATCGAGGCGGCATTTTTTTGCCTCGGCGATCTTTACTATTCTGCCGGTGATGTGGTGGGCATCGCGGAATGGGGTGCCGAGATTCTTTACCAGCCAGTCGGCGATGTCGGTTGCGGTGGAGTAGCCGGATTTTGCAAGGGTGTGCATATTTTCCTTATGTACTTTCATATCATCCACCATTCCGGCAGTAGCGCGGATGCACAGGATAATATTTTCAATAGCATCAAAGGTCGGTTCCTTATCTTCCTGCATATCTTTGCTGTAAGCCAGCGGTAGGCCTTTTAATATTATGGTGAGTGTGGTGAGGGAGCCGAATATCCTTCCGACCTTGGCGCGCACTAATTCTGCGGCATCCGGGTTGCGCTTCTGCGGCATGATGGAGGAACCGGTGGTGAATTTATCAGAAAGGGTGATAAATTTGAATGGCTGGGAGCACCAGATAACTATTTCCTCAGCAAAACGGGAAAGATGGATGGCGAGGATATTGAGGTCTGAAACAAGCTCCAGAGCAAAATCACGATCGGAAACGGAATCGAGGGAATTTTTTGTAGGGGCACGGAAGCCTAGTTCCCTTGCGACCATATGGCGATCTATCGGGAAGCTGGTTCCGGCAAGCGCGGCGGAACCGAGCGGCAATTCATTGGCACGATCACGACAATCCTGCAGGCGGCTGATATCGCGGCTTATCATTTCAACATACGCCTTTAAGTGGTGCGCAAGAGTTATCGGCTGCGCCACCTGTAAGTGAGTGAAGCCTGGCATTATAGTGTTTTTATTCGCCGTAGCTTTTTTGGAGAATGCGGTTTTTAATTTGTTAAGTTCTGTAATTATCAGATCAGTAGCGTCACGGCAGTAAAGTTTAAAATCGGTGGCCACCTGATCGTTGCGGGAACGGGCCGTGTGCAGTTTACCGGCGACATCACCGATCATCTCACGCAGGCGGGATTCAACATTCATGTGGATATCTTCAAGCTCGGTTTTGAATCTGAATTTGCCGGAATCTATCTCGATCAATATCTTTTGCAGGCCGGATATTATCTTTTCAACTTCCGCATTTTTTAATATTTTTGTTTTACCAAGCATTCTGGCATGGGCGATAGAGGCGCGGATATCCTGCTTATATAGTTTTTTATCGAAATCTATCGAGGCGTTTATCTTCTGCATTATCTCGGCAGGACCGTACTCAAAGTGCCCTCCCCACATTTTGTTGGAGCCTTTAGAAGATGAATTTTTGGTGAATTTTTTTGTTGCCATTTTCCCTCAGTTGTAAATGCGATGATTAACTATTATATCAATAATCTGAATCGAGCAAAAGGTTTGTTATGATGTACCTAAGAAAATCCGAAGAACGTGGCCATAACCATATAGACTGGCTGGAAAGCTACCATAGCTTTTCCTTCGGCCATTATTATGATCCGGAGCATGTGGGGTTCGGTAACCTTGTGGTGATAAATGATGATATCATTGCCCCCGCTGGCGGCTTTGGCGAACATGGCCATAAGGATATGGAGATTGTAACTTATGTTATAGATGGCGAACTTGCGCACAAGGATAGTATTGGCAATGTCGCAACTATAAGATCCGGCGAGGTGCAGCGTATGAGCGCCGGTTCCGGCATAAGGCACAGTGAGTTCAATGCTTCCAAAACCAATGCATGCAGGTTACTGCAAATATGGTTCCTGCCGAAAAATAATAATGATAAACCATCATATGAACAAAAATATTTCTCGGCGGAAGATAAAATGAACCGGCTAAAACTGGTGGTCTCAAGCGGCGGCAGGGATGGCTCGCTGGATATTCATCAGGATATTGAAATTTATGCAAGCGTGCTGGAGAAAGATAAAACCGTTTCATACGAACTTAATAATCGCTATATCTGGCTGCAGGTAGCAACCGGAGAAGTTGAAGTGAACGGCCAAAAACTAAAGCAGGGCGATGGTCTGGCGGTGGAGGATGAAAAGACAGTGACTATAAAAGCTTTGAGTGGTAAAAGTGAATTCGTGATTTTTTCAATGGGTAAATAAGGAGAATAAAATGTCCAAATTAATATTTTTATCAGGTTCGGCGCGCAAGGAATCAGTAAATAAAAAACTTGCGAAGCAGGCTTATGAATTTGCGAAGGAACTTGGCGCCGAGGCAAAATTCATTGATCTGAAAGATTATGATATGCCAATATATAATGGCGACCTTGAAGCTGAAAAGGGCATGCCGGAAAATGGTAAAAAACTGAAACAGGAATTTTTAAATGCCGATGGTTTTCTTATCGCATCGCCGGAATATAACAGCTCGTTCTCATCCCTGCTCAAAAATTCGCTGGACTGGATAAGCCGAAAAGAAGATGGCACAGGCGGCGATCTTAGCGCTTTCAAAGGCAAGGTTGCTGCGCTTTCTGCCGCATCTCCCGGTGGTTATGGCGGTTTACGCGGGCTTGTTCCACTTCGCATGATGCTTGGAAATATCGGCGTTATAGTTCTGCCTGATCAGGTTGCTATACCACAGGCACATAATGCGTTTGATGATAGCGGAAAGTTCAAGGAAGAAAAAACCGCGGTGCAGGTCAAGAACCTTGTGAAAAGTCTTATTGAATATACGGATTGCAAGTAATCACTTCAGATATTTTTCGGGAATACTGGAGAACATTTGTTTCTCCTCTATTTCCTTATCTATCTTTTCGGCCATTGAATCGAATTTGAAACCTTGTTTCTTTAATTCGCAGCGGGCATTGGAAAGATGCTCAAGATTTTCCTTCCATTCCGCACCGAAAAGATTTTCCAGTATCCTTTTTATACGCCGTGCAAGACGCGGACCTTTGCCAGCGGTGGAAACGGTCAGTAGCAGATCGCCACGGCGGACTATGGCCGGAGCATGGAAATTGCAGAACTGGATCTTATCTTCGGTATTTATCAGTAATTTCCTTGCCTCGGCCATATGGAATATTTTTTCAGAGACCTCATCATCAAAATCGGCGACATAAACTATATTTATATTTTCAAAATCCGATTCGACAGGAAAACTTTCTATATATCTCACATTTTGAACTCTAGCCGCCGCAATCATTTCCAGACGGCGCGTCGTGGCAGGCCCCTTGCCTATTACAAGGGTTTTAAGATATTGCGGCGCTAGTATGATTGGCAGCATAAATTATGCGAAGTAATTTTCGATGATCTTTTTATAAATATTTTTCAGATTCACCAGATCTTCAACTGAAGTTTTTTCATCAATTTTGTGGGCGGTGGTATTGATAAGTCCGAACTCTACTACCTCGGCATAATCCTTGATGAACCTTGCATCAGAAGTGCCACCGGTGGTGCTGCGCACGGGCTTCCTGCCTATAACTTCCTTGACCGAACTCTCAACCACATCAGCCAGTATTCCTGGTTTGCTAAGGAAGGCTTCACATTCGCCTTTACGGGCTTCAAGCTCGAATTTTTCAGAATGTTTATTGCAGATATGCATTACATGCTTACGAACGGATTTTGATGAATGAAGATTATTGAAACGGATATTGAAACGCGCCGATGCCTTCTCAGGAACAAGGTTTGCGGTGGTGTTGGCGACATCTATCGAAGTAACTTCAAGGTTGGAAGGCTGGAAGAATTTATTGCCTTTATCTATCCTTTCGGAGATCAGTTCGCTTAATATTTTTATTATTATCTTGTTCGGATTTTTTACTTTTTCCGGATATGCCACATGGCCCTGAAGGCCGTGAACTGTAAGCGTGAAACTGATACTGCCACGGCGGCCTATCTTCATCATATCGCCAAGAATTTCGGCATTGGTAGGTTCACCGACTATACAGGAATCTATTTTTATGCCTTTTTCAGAAATGAATTTTAACATTTTCACGGTGCCGTTTATGGAATCCGCTTCCTCATCGCCAGTGATCAGAAATGATAATTTACCTTTATTGAAACCGGGGTTCTCTTCCAGAAATTCGGAAGTAGCGGCAACCCATGCGGCAATGGAGCCTTTCATATCGACCGCGCCGCGGCCGATAAGATTTCCGTTAACTATCTTCGGGGAAAAAGGCGGCACTGACCATAATTTATCATCCCCGCCCGGTACAACATCAGTATGGCCGGCAAAGCATAGATTCTTTCCTGATGTGCCGAAACTGGCATAAAGATTACCCACTTCATAGGATTCATCACCGGAGAAATTATGCGTGTGACATTCAAAGTCGAGTTTTCCGAGAGTTTCCGAGACCAGCGCTATAGCGCCATTATCAGCCTCACCGGAGATACTTTTCCGGGCTATTAATTCAAGGGCGAAATCTACAACTTCAATTGCCATGATATTAATTTTTGGTTACAGCTTCAATGTTTTAGGTTTGGTCTTTCTCATCCAGATCATGATGAATAATTTCGTAAGCGTTATCGCCGCGAACATTGAACTTAATATACCGACTGTAAGCGTTACAGCAAATCCTTTCACCGGCCCTGCACCATAAGTATATAGCAGGAAGGCCGCTATCAGCGTTGTTATGTTAGAATCTACCACTGTACGGAAGGCCATGGTGAAACCGCTATCAATACCGGATATCGGGCTTTTGCCGTTGCGGTATTCTTCCTTGATACGCTCGAACACCAGAACGTTCGCATCAACACCCATGCCCATTGTAAGCACCAGACCGGCTATACCAGGCATGGTGAGCGTTGCACCGAACACCGAAAGTATCGCAAGGATTATTATCATGTGCATTATAAGTGCAAGGTCGGCAAACAGGCCGAACAGGCCATAGACGGCGATCATTAATATAGTGATGAACAGGAACCCGACCAGCGTCGCACGCTTGCCAGCATCAATGGAATCCTGACCGAGTGAAGGGCCGACTGTGCGTTCTTCTACAATGGTAAGTGGCGCAGGCAGCGCGCCGGAGCGCAGAAGCAGACCTAATTCATTGGCTTCAGGAACGGTGAAATTACCGGTGATTATACCGGATCCGCCAAGTATCGCGGAATTGATGCGCGGCGCGGTTATCAACTTGCCATCCAGAACTACAGCGAATGGTTTACCGATATTTTCTGAAGTGGTCTGGGCGAATTTCTTGCCGCCGAGATTATTGAATTTGAAACTCACCACCGGCTGCGCCTGATCGAAGGTAGCGCGGGCATCGATAAGCATATCACCGCTTATCTCGACATTCTTCTTCACCAGATATTTCTGCTGTGATGCCGGATCCATGTCAGGAACTATCATCTCATCAGCCTGCGGAAATTTGGTGGTGATGGCAAAAGGATCATCATTATTCATTAAGTGGAATGTCATTTTCGCGGTCTTGCCGAGGAGTTTTTTCAGTTCATCAGGATTCTGTAATCCGGGAACTTGTAATAAGATACGTTCTTTGCCCTGCATCTGGATTATCGGCTCACGCGTGCCTGTTTCATCAACACGGCGGCGGACTATCTCGATGGATTTTTCAATGACATCGCGCTGCATTGAGGCAAGCACATCATCAGAATAGGATATTTTAAAATTATTATTATCATCAGTATCCACCGAAAGATCGCGGGAGATAGATTTAAGCTTCTCAATAGCAGCGTCTCTGGCTTTGCTATCACGCAGGGTCAGCGTGATATACGGGTTCTTATTTTCATCCTGCTTAATGCCGAGATTTATATAGCCTATCTTTTCCTTGCGGAAATTTTTACGTATATCATCCAACACCGAAGCGAAATGCTCCTTCAGATAATGATTGAAATCCACCTTTAGCAGAAGATGTGAACCGCCCTGCAGATCAAGCCCCAGCTTTACCGTGCCAGATGGCAGAAAACTATATTCAGCGCGCTGCTGCTCGCTCAGGAAATTCGGCGCAGATTGCAGCACAGCCCAGATACAAACGCCGATCGCTACAAATATCTTCCATTTTGGGAAATTCATCATGATTATTTTTTCTCTTCTTTTTTGTCAGCTTTTTTGTCGGACACAAGTTCAGTAACTGATGAGCGCAGAACTTTGACCTCAACGCCGCTGGCTATTTCAACCTCGATGATCTTCTCACCTTCAGGCGCTTTGGTCACCGTACCAACGAAACCTGCTCCGGTTATTACCTTATCGCCTTTTTTAAGAGCGGATACCAGTTTTGCATGGTCCTTGAACTTTTTTTGCTGCGGGCGGATAAGCAGGAAATAGAATATCACGAATATTATGCCAAGCTGAACCACCAGCCCTTCAACACCACCCGGTGCAGCAGGCGCACCGGCAGCAGCCGGGCTTGTGCCGATAGCGGCGGTATCCTGAGCAATACTTATTACAGGGAGCAGATAGGCGATAAGGGCGAATATATATTTCATTGGTTTTATCCTTTATTTTCTAGGCCCTTATATTGCAAGCAAAGCCGCAGATGTAAATAAATTTTTTCAATATTTTGTATTTACATTCCGGCGTGAGATACTATTTTCACTTTTAGTTATTAAATAAATCATGAGTTTTAGACATGTTACGACCTTTAATTCTGACACTTGCCATATTACTGCTGGCCCCGGCCACATTCGCACAAACATTAGGCGGAACCTTCAAGAACTGGGCGTTCTTCACCTCTACGGAAGATGGCCGGAAGGTCTGTTATATAACCTCTAACCCGATCAGGAAAACCGGCACTTACAGGATCCGCGGCGATGTCTATATGATAATCACCTATCGCGGCGCTGGCTCTACGCCTGAGGTCAGCATCGATACCGGCTTCCCTTACAAGAGCGGCAGCGAGGTCGATTTTGTGATAGATGGCAGGAAATCCTTCAAGTTCTTCACCTCTGCCCAGACTCCGCAAATGGCATGGGCCAAAGATGAACAGGCTGACAGAACAATAATTGAAGCAATGAAGCGTGGCGGCAGGGTTAACACCAAAGGCACTTCCACCCGCGGAACTGTTGCGCAGGATACTTATTCCCTTTCAGGAATTTCAGCGGCATACAGCAAAATGGTTGCTGCCTGCCAGTAAAATATATTTATGATAATTCTTGCAGTTGATACCGCACTTGGCCAGGAAAGCGTCGCTATCCTGCGCGATGGCGAGGTGATCGCATTCTCGCAAGGCACCGAAAACTCCCTTCAGGCTGAACGGCTTTTTGAACATATCAGCAATGTTTTTGCCAAGACGAAAATGGGATATGAGAATATAGACCATTTCGCGGTCGATATCGGCCCGGGAAGTTTCACCGGTATCAGGATAGGCCTGAGCGCCATACTTGGGATATGTCTGGCACAGGGCAAGGAAATGCTGGGCATCAGCAGCCTTGAGGCGCTCGCATATAAAAGTGGTAAAAATAAAGTTCATACAGTTCTTAATGCCGGCAGGAATGAATTATATTCGCAGGAATTCGAGATCAATAACAGTATAATAAAAAATATCTCAAAAGCGGAACTGCTGAGGCTTGATTCACTTACTTCCGCCGATATAGGTAATCTGGCGTTCTGCGCCGTTCAAACTCTTCCTGATGCAAGGGATATCGGTATTGCGGCTAACCTCATGATAAAAAATAATATAGCTGATTTTTCCAGAAAAAGCCCTATATATATAAGGCAACCTGATGCAAAAATAAAAGTTAAGAATTAATGTTCGATAGGCTTACACAATCAATTTCCAACTCTTTCTCCAAACTCCGGGGCAAAGGGTTATTGAAGGAAGAGGACATCAGCGAAGCCATGCGCGAGATACGCATCGCCCTGCTGGAGGCCGATGTGGCACTGCCGGTGGCAAAGGAATTCATTGAAAAGGTAAAGGCAAAATCACTGGGTGAGGAGATCGTAAGGTCCATTTCCCCGGCGCAGATGATAGTGAAGATAGTTCACGATGAACTCACAGAAATTCTGGGCGGCGAGGAAATAAATGATGTTAACTTGAACACCAACCCACCAGTTGTGATATTGGTGGCTGGCCTTCAGGGCTCCGGCAAAACCACAAGCTGCGGCAAGCTTGCGCATTATCTCAAAAGTAAGAAACATAAAAAGGTCTTGCTTGCATCGCTGGATATTTACCGCCCGGCCGCACAGCAGCAGCTGGAAATTCTCGGCAAGCAGATAGGCGTTGAAAGCGCAGAGATAATCGCCGGGCAGAAACCTAAAGATATAACCGAGCGCGCCCTCAAAAAGGCCCGCACTGAGGGTTTTGATGTTGTTATACTCGATACCGCCGGCAGGCTCCACATCGATAGTGAGCTGATGGATGAACTGAAGGAAATTGAAAAAATCTCTAATCCGACTGAAACATTTTTAGTTGGCGATGCGATGACCGGGCAGGATGCGGTGAACATCGCCCGCGAATTTGCCGCGCAGATAAAACTCACCGGGATAATACTTACCCGTATGGATGGTGATGCAAGGGGTGGGGCGGCACTCAGCATGAGGTCCATCACCGGCTGCCCGATAAAATTCGTGGGGCTAGGCGAAAAAATATCCGAGTTCGAACCGTTCCACGCCAAGCGTATAGCAGGCAGGATACTGGATATGGGCGATGTGGTCGCCTTGGTTGAAAAAGCGCAGGAAAATTTTGATCAGGACGAAGCGGAAAAAATGATGAAGAAACTGCAAAAAGGCGGTTTTGACCTTAACGATCTCTATAAACAAATTAAAATGATCCAGAAAATGGGCGGCGTTTCAGGCATGGCGAGTTTTATCCCCGGCCTCGCAAAAGTAAAAAGCCAGATCGAAGATGCCAATATCGACAAAAATGTTTTAAAGAAACAGCTTGCCATAATAGAATCCATGACCACGCAGGAGCGCCGCTTCCCCAAGGTTTTGAGTGGCTCCCGCAAGCGCAGGATAGCAAAAGGTTCCGGCACCACCGTTCAGGAAATAAACCAGCTCATCAAACAGCACATGCAGATGAGCAAGATGATGGGCAAGATGAAAGGCCTGAACCCCGCAAAACTCGGCAATATGGCCGCAATGAAAAATCTGTTCAACGGAATGTAATGAAAAATATTTTTATCATTTCCATTTTATTTTTAATTTCAGCCTGCGCTGGCGGCAACCAGTTCGCCTATGACCGCAAGACCTCCTGTGAGATAAATTACGGCCATAACGGCATTTCAATAATCGTCGATAAAGATAATATACTGATAAAAAATAACCGACAGGATGGATTTGGCAGCGTCTTAAGCGCCCGCACGGCTGATAGGGTATATTATACTTCCTCAAGATATTTCAGTAACGGAGACATTGATGATATCATAAATAGCCTGAGAAATTCCCAAAAACTTTACCTGCAATGGAAACTCCCCGGCACTAATTATTCTTCTGGAGATATCCGCACCAATATTATTGATGTAGCGGATTTCGGTAAAGAATTGGATCAGTGCCTGACAGCACAGCATCATTCATATACCGGCAAAGAACCCGTTCAATAGCCATTTTTGCAGGAACTGCGGCAGCATTTCACTTGCGAGAGCGGAATTTAATTCCTCAACAGCTTCATCAACTGATCTACCTTCAAACAGCTTTTTAAGCAACATGAACTCTTCTTCTATCAGATAATGCCTTTTAACTTCGTTATTATGGCGGACTATGAAAATATAATTTTTTTTCTTTGCTATCTTTTTAGGGTTTTGCTCTTTACGGAATTCCTGCAGATATTTTTCTACATCATACTCAAATGCCAGCATGTTGGATGCTATCCTTGGTTTAAAACGGAATTTGTCTAACTCAGCTTCGCCAAAGGTTGTAAGGGCTTGCGCTTCAAGGCTTGTGCTGTCTGGCTTCAGAAATATCTCTGCGATATTGGATTCAAGGACGGCTAGTTCTTTTGCCTCCTTATCGATGTTTTTTGCCTGCAGATATTTTTCGAATTTGAACGGGTAGAAATCCAGACTGTAAAATTCTGAATTATTATTTTCAACGAAATCAGCAATTATCTTTTCAGACTTTTTAGCACCCAGATAATTGCATAATGCCGGGTAATCGATGCGGACAGCACCCGAAAGCCTGATACGGTAACCATCTATATAAACTGCAAGCTGCTTCTCCCGTGATATTCGCGGGTTATTTTTAAGCAGCGGCAGCATTTCTTTGGGCTTATTTTTTATTATGGAATCGTTAAGTCTTTTCATGGTTTCTTTCATACAAAACTCCGGGCTTTTTCTATTTCAGCCTGTAATACGCTGAAATCTGGGATGTTATCGTCCCATTCCACCATGGTGGAAATTTTACCCTTGGTAGAAATGGCGTATTTATATAGCTGCCACACTTCATCTATCACATGGTCGGAATGGGTATCTATTATTATATCGCCCTTGTTAGTATGTCCGGCCAGATGTATCTGGACTATCCTTTCAGCCGGAATGGAATCTATATATTTCTTTGCATCGAAATTATGGTTGAAGGCGCTCACATAAATATTATTTATATCCAGCAATATACCACAATTGGCTTTTTCGGCCATTTGCACCATGAATTCATTCTCACTCATATGCGAGCTTTCAAACTCTAAATATGATGAGGGATTCTCCAGTATTATATTTCGCCCTAAAATATCCTGAACTTTTTTTATCCGTGTAACAATATGTTCAAGCATTTTGCCCGTATAGGGAACCGGCAGCAGATCATGTGTATTAGCCCCACCAACGCCTGTATAGCACAGATGATCCGATATCCATGGCGTATTTATATGTTCAGCAAGCTTTTTTACTTTTTGCAGGTAGTTTGTATTTAGTTCATCGGTAGAACCTATGGAAAGAGAAACGCCGTGCATCACTATCGGGTAGGTCTTCCTCAGCTCGGCGAGGAATTCCCAGTAGCCCTGATGGGTATCTATATAATTTTCGGTGATTATCTCGAACCAGTCCACGGCCGGGGTGTTATCAAGTATATAATCATAGTGGGGCGAACGCAGCCCCAGCCCGAAACCTAAATTTTTATATCCGAATTTATTCATAAAAAAAGCCTGACCATTTGATAATAGCCAGGCTTTTTAAAAATATAATAATTATTTAAAATTACATTTTTACTTCAGCTTCTACAACCTTGCCACCTTCTTTGGTGCAGACTTCAGCAGATTCAGCGAAAGCCCACTCATTGGCATCGTTATCAGCTTTAGACTGCCCGGCACATGAGTGAGAGCCATTCGCAGATTTGCAATCATTCTTGCCGGCCTTTGCTATACCAAGGCATTTTACTTTCGCCTCTGCTGCTGCAGGTGCCGCTGCATCCTGTGCAATTGCAGAAGTTGCCGCTAAAATGCTTATTACCGCCGCTGATGCTAATAATTTATTCATATCCTCTCCTTATTGTTAATAGACAGCATCTATTATCAAATACTGCCTTATCAAGTCCTATAGATATTTATTTTAAGTACAATATGTTTTTGAAAGCAGAGCAATAATTATATCCCAAAACCCGGATGGCCTATCTCATCACTGATCTCTTTCACCGGCTCAACGAGGTTCTTTTCTATATATCTTACTAGTTGGGCAACCGCATCATCAACCGAAAGCTTGCCGGTATCTATGACCAGATCGGCGTTCTTCGGTTCCTCAAACGGTGCAGAGATACCTGTAAAATCCTTGATCTCACCGGATATCGCTTTTTTGTACAGACCTTTCGGGTCGCGTTTTTTGCAGACCTCCACATCAGCCTTGATGAAAATACTGTGATAGGCATCGCCGGCGGCAACGCGCGCACGGTCCCTGTCCTGCTTATAAGGCGAGATAAATGCGGTGATGACTATGACACCGGCATGCGCAAATAATGATGCCACCTCACCAACGCGGCGGATATTCTCGCTTCTGTCCTTTTGCTCAAAGCCGAGATCGGAATTCAGGCCGGTGCGGATATTATCGCCATCCAGCACATATACCTGATAACCTTTTTCAAAAAGCTTGGTCTGCAGCGCGTAAGCAATAGTGGTCTTGCCGGAGCCAGAAAGCCCGGAGAACCACATTACGCCACCCTTATGACCATTCGCAAGTGCGCGGCGGTTTACATCTATCTTAGATTCAAACGGGTGAAGATTGGTTCCTTTCGGATGTGTTTTTGTGCGCTGGTCAGAAAAACATTTTAGGTAAATTATGCCACCGCATAAAGTGCGGTAATTCTCAACTATCACAAAACGGCCGGTCTGCACATTGGAGGAATATGCGTCCAGAGTTGCGATACCGCGTATCCTGAATACAACCTCCGCAACGGAATTTTTAGCAACTTCCTTAACATCACCGGAAATTTTCAGATCGCTGGTATCGACAACTTTTTCGATCTTCTTAACTTCCGCCTGATATTCGGAGGTGTTGAGCTTGATAAGATATTTATTACCCTCACGGATAGGCTCATCACCCAGCCAGAATATCTTGCCGCGGAAAATATTGGTGAGTACTGGCGCATCCTTGATATGAGAGACCACCTGCCCGCGCTCGGCAAATATCTGTTCCGACAATGTTATCCCGACAGATTCACCGGAGACCGCCTGCGATCTCTTAGATTCCGGCCATGTTTCGATCGATGAAACTTTTACTACACGGTTAGATGGCGAGAACACGATATCATCACCAACTTTTATCGTTCCAGATTCTATACGGCCTGCGATTATCCTGCGCTCATCGAATTTGTAAACATCCTGCACCGGCATGCGCAGCGGCAGTTTCTCAAGCGTTTGGCGGACCTTGAATTCATCAAGTGCTGCAAGTATGGTAGGCCCTTTATACCATTTCATATTCTCAGATCTAGCAGTCACGTTATCACCATCACGACCGGAAATAGGGATTATGAATGTAGGCTCAACACCTATCTCTTTCAGATATGCACGATATTCTTTTTCAATTTTATTGAATTCCTCTTCGGAATAACCGACAAGGTCCATCTTGTTGACTGCTACCGTTATCTGCGGAACGCCGAGCAGGGAAAGTAAATATCCGTGACGCTTGGACTGCTCTTTCACACCTTCTTTTGCATCTATCACCAGAACCGCGGCTTCACTCTGCGCCGCGCCGGATATCATGTTCTTCAGAAATTCCTTATGGCCCGGAGCATCTATTATTACATAATTTCTTTTATCAGTTTTGAACCATAACTGCGTTGTATCAATTGTAATGCCCTGATCGCGCTCTGCCTGTAATGCATCAAGCAGGAATGAATATTCAAAAGGCATTCCGCGCTTTATACAGCTTTGTTTTATCTGCTCCACCTTGCCATCCGGCAGGGAATCCGTATCATAGAACAGGCGCCCGATAAGGGTTGATTTACCGTGGTCAACATGTCCTACTATCACTATTTTCATCTGCTCTTTAGAATCGGAGTTGAGTGATGAGAGTTGAGAGTTGAGTTTTTTATTTGCAGGCATTTTATTTCCTATTAATTCAAATTACTTTAAAGCTTCCAGTATAAGCTCCGCGCATTTTTTTGAGGATTGCGGGTTCTGGCCGGTTATTAAATTAGCATCCCTGATTGCAAATTCTGAAAAATCCGCGCCGCAGGAAAATTTCCCGCCGAGCTGTTTTAATTTTGTTTCAAGCAGGAAGGGAACTTTCTTATCTCCTCCGGCCTTCACTTCTTCGCTATCGGTGAAACCGGTTATTTTCCTGCCGCTTATAATTGAGGTTCCATCAGCTTTTATGGCAGGAACAAGGGCCGCAGGACCATGGCATACGGCGGCAATTATCTTTCCGCTTTCAAAGAAGCGGCCAAGATTCTCTTTTAAATATTCATCTTCTGGCAGATCTACCATTGCGCCGTGGCCGCCGGGGAAGAATATTGCATCATACTTGCTGAATTCCATACGCGATAATATCTTTGTGCGCCCGATCTTTTTCATGGCAAGCAGGTCCTTCTGGAATTTCCTCACTGACTCCGGCAATTTTTCATTATCCAGAGAAAGTGGCTCTATTGGCATCTTACCGCCCTTTGGCGATGCTATATCCACCTGAATCTTTTTTTCACTCAGCAGATAATAAGGCGTGGAAAGTTCTTCAAACCATACTCCGGTCTTTTTCTTTCCCAGCTTTTTTGCTGATGTAACTATGAATAATATTTTTTTCATTACATGTATCCATCTGCCCTTAAACGCTCGAAGGATGATTCATCCTCATCAGCACCCATAGGGCGTCCTGAACGTTCTGAAACTTTTGTAACGCGAAGCTCAGCGATTATCTCTTCAATGGTTGAGGCTGGACTTTCAAGCGGCCATGTTATTCCTTTTTCACCAAGTGAGCGGAAGCGCATTATCTTGCCGCCGAAATCACGGCCTTCAAGCACCTCATATTTTCTTGCCAGATATAACGGCACGATAGGGATATTCTCGCGCTGTATGTAAAGCCATACATCAAGCTCCGTCCAGTGCAGAAGCGGGTGGATGCGAACATGGGTGTTAGGCGGAAAATCGGTCATGAACTGGTCCCAGAATTCAGGTGGCTGGTCTTTCACATCCCACGCACCTTCGGAATCGCGTGGCGAAAAATAACGTTCCTTGGCACGAGTACCTTCCTCATCGCGGCGGATACCTGCAACTATCGCATTGAAACCATTCTTACGGATAACATTTTTCAAGCCACCGGTCTTACGCGCTGCAACACGGGCAGAATGCGGCAATGAAGCATCGGTAGTTTCAATGGCCGGGCAGACCTCTGAGATAAAATCTATGCCCCATTCTTTTACATATTTATCACGGAAGGCATATACTTCATCAAATTCCAGTTCAGTATCACAATGAATAAGTGGGAACGGAACCTTTCCAAAAAAGGCCTTACGCGCCAGATGTATCATCACGTTAGAATCCTTCCCGAAACTCCATAACATTGCCATGTTATTTATTTTATTGAATGCCTCACGGAAAATATAGATGCTTTGTGCTTCTAATTTATCCAGATGGTCCATATGTTTCTTTTCAGCCATTTTATCTCCATTATATCGAAAAATCTTTTATATCTTCCCTGTTAAGGTGAATACCGCATTCGGTCTTCTGCTCAGCTTCGGGTTTCAGATCAACTATATGCGCCCATCTGCCGGAGCGCTCATCTTCGCCGGGATGGACCTGGCGTGTACATGGCGCGCAGCCGATGGAAGGATAGCCTTTTATTACCAGAGGATGCTGCGGAAGTTGAAGCTCTGCAAAATCCTGCTTTATCTTATCCTTACTCCAGAATGCTATAGGATTTATACGTATCCTGCCCTGATCATCAAGTTCAATCTTGCTCATCCCCGAACGCTCTTTGGTCTGGTAGGCGCGCCTGCCCGTGATTATGGCCTCATACCCGGCATCGGCAAGGTGCCTGTCGAGCGGTTCTACCTTGCGGAGCCAGCAGCAGCGGTCGACATTGGCGCTCCAGAGATTACCGTGAGGATCTGCGTGCTTCAGCATTTTTTCATCTGGTTTAAGCGCGATTATATTCTTTAAACCAAGACCAGTTTTAATATCTTCAACATATTGCAGTGTCTCGGCAAAATGCTTGCCTGTCTCTAAAAACAATACAGGGATATCCTTATTTACATCAGCCACCATCTTAAGCATCAGCGCGGAATACGAGCCGAATGAAGAAAAGCACGCCATCTTGCTTCCAAAGAACTCATAGGTGGCTTTTATTAGCTCTGTGCCTTCCAGTGAATTATTTTGAGAATCAAAATCCGCAAACTTGCTTTGTAGGTTCAATTCCAACTTTTACCTTGTTATAATTTCTCAGGCCCATTACTATTGCCATAAGACTTAATAACACTGGTTTGCAGTCGTGAGAAGAAATTATATTTATCTTCGATAATAGAAAGCAATTCTTTTTTCCCCTGTTGGCCAAGCTCCTCAAAAGATTGAAGGAGCTTTTGCTCGTCTTCCGAGAATTTTATCAGAGGAAATGACTTTCCATTAACAAGCTGCTCTATATTTGAATAAGTTACCTTTATCCCTTTAGTACTAAGCAACTCATGTATGGACTCAAGCTGTGGTGCATAAACTGGATTCTGCTCGTATACATTATCACTGGTCATATGGGCTGCCCAATATTCCAGCGCCTTTCCTTCCAGAGGTGGGCCGTTCACTGCCGTGGTTACGGTCAGCAATTTTACATTACTATCCGGGAAATTTAATTCCTTGATAAGTTTTTTTGTGAATTGTTCTAAAGTTATATTTGTTGTTGGTTTTGCCATTGCTGCACTCATTTTATTTACCTGTTTATGAAATTTATTTATTGATATATCCGAACCGTTAAACTTAGCCACGACAACGCATTCGCATAGAGGTCTGGCCTTTATATCCGATCAGTGAGTTTTTGCTTTTTTCTGCCATAAAAATATGTACCCCAAAATAATAGTGACATATTTATAGCATATTTGATACTAATAACAAGGGAAAATGTATATTATTTTATAATATACATGAAGATTTGCGGATTAAGCGCATATATTACTTTGTTTTCAAATAATTAAGCACTTCACTGCGCAGTTTATCATCAACTTCCGGCTTTTTGCCGAACCATGCTTCGAAGCCGGGGGCGGCCTGATGTAATAACATACCAAGACCATCAACTATTATAGCACCGGAGGCG
This sequence comes from uncultured Rickettsiales bacterium, assembly GCA_964424715.1. Taxonomy (GTDB): domain Bacteria; phylum Pseudomonadota; class Alphaproteobacteria; order Rickettsiales; family UBA8987; genus JAMHZE01. The sequence goes on from CAYRJW010000003.1 coordinate 17,201, forward strand.
CGGGCTTTTTTCAGGAAGTCGGTTTCAAGCGGATTATATACGATATCTGTTACCAGCGAATTTTCAGGCAGGCCGGTGAAGTTTACATCCAGCTCCGGCTGATTTTTCATTCCCAGTGAAGTGGCGTTCACCACTATATTACAGTTCCTGAAAACATCATTGCGGTTTTCCCATGCCACCACATCGAATTTATTTTCCGGGAAGTTGAAATTATTCACCATCATGTCCTTCACTTCAAACGCTTTAGAAATGGTACGGTTGGTGATTATGATATGTGAAACATTCAGAGATGCCAGAGCGAACGCCACCGCTTTCGCTGCACCTCCCGCACCTATTATATAAGCGATGGAATTCTTATAATCATAATCCGGCTGTGCTTCCAGCAGGTTGCGGGCAAAGCCGAGGAAATCAGTATTGGTGGCGATATAATTATTATTCTCATCAATAACTATCGTGTTTATCGCCTGCATGAAATTTGCCACATGGGATGGAAGTGTGTCCTGTGGGGTCTGGTTGAATTTTGAGATTATCTCCCATGCTTTTTCTTTATGGGGAACAGTAATGTTACAGCCTTTAAAGCCACTTTTGCCTAAATTCGTAATGAATATTTCCAGATCTTCCGGCTTAACTTCAATAGCGGAATATTCGCCTTCTATATCATATTTCTTCAGCCAGTAATTATGGATCACCGGGGAAAGTGAGTGGGAAATGGGATATCCTATGACACAGGCTTTTTTCATAGTTTATCAGCCACCGGCTATTTTTTTGAATAATTCAATGGTAAAATCCCGCAGCGTATCGAGCATGAAAGGCATCGCAAGTATCAGCACCAGAAATATACATACTATCTTCGGCACAAAGGAAAGCGTCATCTCCTGAATTTGAGTTAGTGCCTGGAACAGCGATATTATAACACCAATGACCAACGCCACCAGCATAAGCGGTACCGCCGCTTTCAGTAGAACGAAAATGGCCTGCCGGGATATTTCAAGTACTTCTGCTGATTCCATTTTTAATGATGCTAGATAATAGTGATACGATAATAGGATTTTATTTTACAGCAATAAAATTGTTGCGGTACCGAGGAAGAAAAAGAACGACACCACATCTGTAATAGCTGTAACAAATACCGGTGAAGTAACTGCCGGGTCATAGCCGAATTTCTGCATCAGCATTGGGATGAGTGAACCGAGTATCACACCAACCATGAATGTTACTATCATGGAAATAAACATTATAAAGCTGATCTGGCTGTTCTGGAAAATAACGAATGATACCACGAATGCTGCTGCACCAACGAATATACCACTTAAAGCCGCCGCAAATATTTCCTTACGCAGCACTCCCACATAATTAAAGAATGTAAGCTCCTGCGATGCCAGCGCCCTTACAGTGACCGTTAAGGCTTGAGTTCCTACATTGCCGCTTAGAGCCGATACAACTGGCATCAGTGCCGCAAGCGCGATAACTTTTGCGATGACCTCGTTGAAATGCGCAACGATGAAAGTGGAGAGAATGGAGGTAAACAGATTTATCATCAGCCACGGCGAGCGGCTGGTGAATCTTTTCAGAGAACTGGAGAATATATCAGCACTACGGCCCATACCGGCAAGTGCTAGCATATCCTCGCCCGCCTCTTCCTCGATAACATAGGTTATATCATCCACGGTTATCTCACCGATCATTTTACCTTCGCCATCAACCACCGGAGTTGATATTAGGTTATATTTTTTGAATATATTTGCTACTTCTTCCTGATCCGTAACAGCAGGGATCGGATATTCCACCGGACGCATAAGATCAGCCACTTTTATCTCGCGCTTACTGCGCATTATGCGGCTGAGCGGCACGGAATGGGTCGGGCGGCCTTCGTCATCGATAACGAATATAGTATAAAAATCATGCGGCAGATTCTCGGTACCGCGCAGAAAATCTATCACGTCACCAACATCAGATTTCATCTGCACTGACACGAAATCCTTGTTAGCGAGGCGCGCAGCAGAATCTTCCGGATAAGCGAGCGCATCCTCAACCTCAAGCCTTTTCTCAGTGGAAAGCTGCTCAAGTATCTCTTCGCGCTTTTCCTCCGGCAGATCCTCGACGAACTGCACCGCATCGTTGGATTCCAGCTTGCCGATAGCTTCTGCGGAAACTGCGATACCAAGCAATGATGTTACCTGCTCCTTAACCTCGTGATCAAGATAATTTAAAATATCAGAATCCACATCGCCCAGCAATGCAATGATCTTTTCGCGATCATCATAATCGCAAAGATTCAGAAGTTCGGCGACATCAGACGGATGCTGTTTTGTAAGCAGCTGGCCGAGCGTTTTGAAATCCTCTTCCTTAAGCGCAACAAGTAGCGGCAGCAGAATATCTTCCTGCGAGTAATAATCTGTTTTAGGTGCTTCGCTCATCTCCAGCCCATCCGTTAGGCGGTAGAACTCAGACGGTAGACGATAGTAAAATATCCTACCGTCTATCGTCTACAAACTACCGTCTTTCATAAAATATCTAAAAATCGATCACAGTCCTTTATTTTTTAGGAACTGTTCAATATCGGCAGGCTTTTCTATATTCGATGTTTCAATATTAGCAACAATTCGTTTCACTAAACCTGAAAGTACCTTCCCTGCGCCAATTTCGGTTGCAGAGGTAATATCATATCTTTCAGACATATTAATAACAGATTCCCTCCAGCGTACCCTGCCGGTTACCTGTTCTACCAATAATTCCCGAATTTCATCCGGGCCGGAAGTAGCGGCCGCAGAAATATTCGCAATGACCGGAATTACCGGGATCTTTATAGTCTCAGCTTCCAGCGCCGCACGCATCTTTTCCTGCGCCGGTTTCATCAGAGATGAATGGAACGGTGCCGATACCGGTAGTTTCAGGTAACGCTTTGCTCCCATTTCCTTTGCGATACTTTCAGCCTTATCGATACCAGCAGCTGAACCGGAGATCACTACCTGCCCATCCGAATTATCGTTGGCAAGTTCGCATGGCTCGCTTTCGCTATGGGCTTTGGTGCATAATTCTTCCACCTGAGCAAAACTTAAACCAATAACAGCCGCCATGCCGCCTTTACCTTTAGGCACCGCATCCTGCATGGAAAGCCCGCGGAGTTTTAACAGCTTCGCTGTTTGTGATATATTGAAACTGCCCGCCGCGCAAAGCGCCGAATATTCACCCAGAGAGTGACCAGCTACATAATCCGCAAAGAAAGAAATATCTTTTCCTGATTGTTTCAGCAGAACCTTTAACACCGCCATAGATGTAGCCATTAAAGCAGGCTGCGCGTTCTCAGTAAGGGTAAGTTCCTCCTGCGGGCCTTCAAATATTATCTTTGAAAGATTCTGGCCCAATGCATTATCAACCTCCTGAAATACTTCTTTTGCCTCAGCGAAAGAATCAAACAGTTCCTTCCCCATTCCAACCGTTTGTGAGCCTTGTCCTGGAAATATAAATATCTTTTTCATAAATTTCTTTTTGTTAAATGGTTAATGTTTAATCTCAGGAACATGGCCTGATAAAATCTCTTTCATTATCTTCACCAAGGCCCTGCCATTTGGCTTTTCTACAAAATAAACATTCTGCAGGGTTTTGATATGCTCTCCCAGATCTGATCTTGAATAAAGTATTATAGGCGGATGCTTTATCCCGTTCTGTCTCAGATCCCGCGCCCACCATATGCCGTCTTCTGAATAGGGATCCTTACTTGTATTATTATCGGATATTATTATATCGAACTTATCCAGCATTAATTCTTTCTTTGTAATGGCTTTCTTAACTTCCTCATGGCTTTCATAAAGTTTTGACTCGAATTTATTATTGTGAATATATTCTGCGATTTCCTCATATTCCGCTTTTTTATGATGATCCTCTATTATCAGTATATGTACCGATATCATTTTTTTCACATTTCCTGATATGATATCTGTCATATTATTCCGCCAGTTTTTTGATTAGCAAGTGCCACTCCGGATGAGAATTTATAGTATATATATCGCCTTTTTCAAGATATTTACTTACATCGGCATGGCCGAATAATACCGGTATAACGCCAGTATTGAAGGCGGCCTCGATATCGGTCGCAGAATCGCCTATCATCCATACCTCTCCGAAATCTTTTTCCTTTATCAAAGTTTTTTCCAGAGAAAACAGCAACGGCTCCTTAAAAGGCTTATCTTTTGCGGCATCCGTTGCACCTACCACTACATCAAAATACTGGTCGATGCCCAGATGTTTCAATTCGTTACGCAAATGTATGCCGGTCTTGTTGCTCACCACTGCTATATGCACATCCAGCTTCCGCAAACCTTTTATGGTCTCAAGCGCACCGGGTAGCAGGCATATTTCCTGCAAATGGCAATCAAGGAAGGCGCTGAAATACAGATTTTTAGCCTTTTGCCAGTCGGCACCGAATATTTTCGGGAATGATTCGCGTAGAGACTGGTGTATCCCTTCCCTGCCCTTTATCACCTCTTCCATGCTCCATTCCTCACGGCCCATCTCGCGGAAGGCGACATTCAGGCATTTATGGATTATCTTCCATGAGTCTGCCAGCGTATTGTCCCAGTCCAGCAATATCGCCTTTGGTTTCGGCAATTTATCAGAGTTCTGGTATATGTTTATGAATTTTCCCATTCCGGCGCAAAATAAGGGTTTAAAATTTTTAAATCAAACTTATATTGATTCCCGTTAGTAAAATTTTAATTTTTAAAAAGCAAGATGTCAAAACACAGTAAAGTTATAATAATAGGTTCCGGCGCCGCAGGCGCAACAGCAGCAATTTACACGGCCCGCGCTGGTTTGAAACCAGTAATGATCCGCGGCATGCAGCCCGGCGGCCAGATGACCATCACCACCGATGTTGAGAATTACCCCGGCTTTGCTGAAGTGATACAAGGCCCATGGCTTATGGAACAGATGGAAAAACAGGCAGCCCATGTCGGCACTGATATAATCAGCGACCATATTGCTAAAATCGATTTCTCCAAAAAACCTTTTACCCTTACCGGCGAAAGCGGCGACACCTACACCGCAGATACTCTGGTTCTTGCAACAGGTGCTTCGGCAAAATGGCTGGGCCTTCCGAGCGAGAAAAAATTCCAGGGCTATGGTGTTTCCGGCTGTGCTACCTGCGATGGATTCTTCTTCCGCAATAAACCGGTAATGGTAATAGGCGGCGGAAATACTGCGGTTGAAGAGGCTTTATACCTCACTAACCATGCCAGCAAAGTTACACTTATGCACCGCCGCGATACCCTGCGCGCTGAAAAAATAGCACAGGAAAGATTATTCAAACATCCGAAGGTTGAAGTTATCTGGGATAGTGAGCTTGAAGAGGTCATCGGCACTGAAGGCCCGCTTTCCGTAACAGGCGCAAAAATCAAGAACCTAAAAACAGGTAAATCCCAGACCATCGACCTTGAAGGAATATTCGTTGCCATCGGCCACAAACCGAACACAGATATTTTCAAAGGTCAGATAGAACTTGATTCCGATGGTTATATAATCACCGCACCTGACTCCACAAAAACCAATATTGATGGCGTTTTTGCCGCAGGAGATGTGCAGGACAAAATTTTCCGTCAGGCAGTAACTGCCGCCGGGACCGGCTGTATGGCAGCGCTTGAGGCTGCAAGATATTTGGAATCATCTCATTGAGATAAATTTATGTTACTGGTGGGTCTAGGAAATCCGGGGAAAAAACACGAAGGCACCCGCCACAATATCGGCTTTGATGTCATCAATAAGATAATGAGCGACTATAATTTTTCTTCCCCTCTCTCAAAATTTCAGGGCCTGTATTCAGAAGGTGAGATAATGCATAATAAAGTTCGCGTGCTTATGCCGCAGACCTTCATGAATCTCTCCGGGCAATCAGTAATTGAAACGGTGAATTTCTATAAAGAAAAACTGAACCATGTAATAGTTATCCATGACGAGCTTGATCTCCCCCTTGGTAAACTGCGCCTTAAGACCGGCGGCGGCGATGGCGGGCATAATGGCCTGCGCTCCATAGATTCAATGCTCGGAACGGAATATAAAAGGATACGCGTCGGCATCGGCCATCCCGGCGATAAGAATCTGGTAAGCAGTTATGTACTTTCAAAATTCACCAACCCGGAAAGGCCTATCGTCGGTGAACTGGTGGATATAATAAGCAAACATATCGGCTGTATGGTAGAAGGGCGCGATGACCTTTTCGCCACCCGCTTTGCCGAAGATGCCGCAAAAATAGAAGAATTAAAAGAAACCCCGGAATGAAATTCTCAGAGCTCACAGAAAATCTGGAAGTACACGTCAAAAAGGATTTTGAAGTTGCAGGCCTCACACTTGATTCACGCGAGGTGAAAGAGAATTATATTTTCTTCGCACTGAAAGGCGAAAAGACCGATGGCGCTGACCACATTGAAACTGCCGTGAAAAACGGTGCAAAAGCAGTATTTACCGAAAGTCCGATAAAATCGGATAATATAGATATAAATATTTTTCACCTTTCAAAATCAAAGAAAGAATTAAATGTAATAGCGCAGAATTTTTATTATCCTGTACCGCAGGACCTGATAGCGGTAACTGGCACGAACGGCAAAACCTCAGTGGCGAATTTTACCGCAAACCTGCTTAGTATGTTAGGTAAAAGATCCGCTTCGATCGGAACACTTGGAACTTTGCTTAATGGTGATTTTGAAAAACAATTTTCATATTCCGGTCTTACATCACCAGATATAATATCCTTAATGAAAGACCTGAACGACTTGCAAAAACAGGGCATTGAAGATGTCGCCATGGAAACTTCCAGCCATGGCCTGCACCAGAACCGGATAGGGAATTTAAAATTCCGGACTGGTTCCTTCACCAATTTTACGCAGGACCACCTTGATTACCATGAGACGATGGAAAAATATTTCGATGCTAAAATGGTATTGTTCCGCTGGCATATAGAAAAGGAGGGTAATGCAGTTCTGAATGCCGATACAGCTGAGTTTGAAAAAATAAAACATCTCTGCCACGAGATAGGCCTGAAAGTAATTTCATATGGCGAGAACGGCCATCACCTAAAAATAAAGAATATCCGCCCGCATGATAAAGGGCTTGATATCGAAGCAGAGATATTCGGAAAAAATAAAACCATAAGTACAAGTCTGATAGGCGGATTCCAGGCATATAATGTTATCTGCGCCATCGCCAATGTGCTAAGCCTTGGTTTTACGGTTGATGAGGTTTGTGCGGTTGCGGCCAACCTGAAACCGGTAAAAGGCAGAATGGATATTATCCTTTCTCCGAAACAGAATGCGAAGATAGTTATCGATTATGCCCACACGCCAGATGCGCTGGAAAAAGCGATAGATAGTTTACGCGTCCATACGCAAGGGAAATTAATTACATTACTAGGTTGCGGCGGTGACAGGGATAAAAGCAAACGCCCGCTAATGGGTAAGATCGCCAGCGACAAAAGTGATGTTGTAATAGTTACCGATGATAACCCACGCACCGAAAACGCTGCACAGATAAGAAAGGAAATTATGGCGGCAACCGGCAACGCTCAAGAAATAGCTGGTAGAAAAGAGGCTATAGCACATGCTATCTCTTTACTTAAAAGCGGCGATAGTTTACTGCTCGCCGGCAAGGGACATGAGGATTACCAGATCATAGGCAAGGAAAAATCACCATTCGATGAATTCAAAATAGTCACAGATATCCTAGAGAAAATATAATGAAAAAAAACGGCGAATATATTTGGGACAATAAAAAACTCAGCAAAGCGCTGGGGCTGGAAATAGATACTACCTTCAAGGCAAAACGGGTAAATACCGACTCAAGGACCATTACCAAAGGTGATATATTCGTAGCCCTTAAAGGCGACAATTTCGATGGTAATAAATTCGCCGCCGATGCTATAAAAAAAGGCGCGGTCGCCGCGATAGTCCGTAATAAAAAACTAAAGAACGATAAATTCATTTATGTTGATGATACTTTAAAATCCTTACAGAAAATAGGCCGTTACCGCCGCAAGCATAGCAAGGCGAAATTCATCGCCATCACCGGCAGCGTCGGGAAGACCGGCACTAAGGAGATGATATATAATACGCTTAATACAAAATATATAACCTACAAGACCGAAGGCAATCTCAACAATCATATCGGCCTGCCGCTTACCCTTGCCAATATGCCGGATGATATTGAATATGCCGTAATAGAACTGGGCATGAACCATAGCGGCGAAATTTCCGGGCTGGTGAAAATATGCCAGCCGGATATTGCCGCCATCACATGGGTTGGTGAGGCACATATTGAGAATCTCGGTTCTGAAAATAATATCGCACGCGCCAAGGCGGAGATATTTGAATGGATGACGACCAACTCTACAGCCATTATCCCCGCTGATAGTGCATTTCACGAATTACTGAACGGCATCGCGGTGAAGAATGGCGTTTCAAATATATATTCTTTCGGCCGCAAAATAAATTCAGTTACAAAAACCACTGGTGGGGTAAAGGCGACCATTCTCAGCAAAAAAACCATCATACCTAATTCAATTCTTGATAATCAGGTGCTTAATAATGTTCTGCTTGCCCTCACGGTTGCGACCATCTGCAAGATAGATATCAAGAAAGCGGTCAGCGCCCTTACCCGTATGAAAGCGCTTAAAGGCCGCGGTAAAAAGATAGTTTTGAAGAACGGCGCGATAATAATAGATGACAGCTACAATGCCAGCCCAACCAGCATGAAGCTTGCGCTTAAGAACCTTAACCGGGAACAGGCCACCAGAAAGATAGCCATCCTTGGCGATATGAAGGAGCTTGGCCGTTTCAGCAGAAAATATCATGAGGAGATATTTGATGATATCACTGATATAGACCTGCTTATCACCTGCGGCAAGGATATGAGATTCCTGTACAACAAGGCCAGAAAAGAGCTGGATGCAAAGCATTTTGATAATATTGAGGATGTCCGGAAATTCATCATCAAAGAGCTGAAAAAGGACGATGTGGCCTTAATCAAGGGCTCCCACGGCAGCAACATGTATAAAATTGTTGATATGATTTCCGGTAAATGATAGCTAATTGATATCAATAATCTTATTTGTTTCAAAAATGCTTCATTATTTTTTCTTACAGCTGGTTGATCAATATCCTTTCCTGAATCTTTTCAGATACATCACATTCCGTACTGGCGGGGCTATATTCACCTCGCTCTTCTTCTGTTTTATCTTTGGCGGCAGGATAATAAACTGGCTGAAATCCAAACAGGCCAGCGGTCAGCCTATCCGCGAATGCGGCCCTGAAAGCCACCTGCTCACAAAAAAGGGAACCCCTACAATGGGTGGTATAATGATATTGCTTTCCATCGTTATCTCCTCTCTGCTCTGGGCAGATATCAGCAACCCGTTCGTGTGGGTGATATTATTCGTGACCTGCGGATTTGGCGTTATCGGCTTCCTTGATGATTATGCTAAACTCACCAAAAAAAGCCATATCGGCGTACGCGGGAAGGTTAAGCTATTGCTTGAGATATTCATCGGCATCGTCGCAGTTTACTGGATAACCGTTCATACACCCGGAGATCGTTCAACTTACCTCGCCTTGCCGTTCTTCAAGAACCTACTGATAAATCTGTTCGTTATTTATTATATTTTTGCGGCATTGGTTATAGTTGGTGCCTCCAATTCCGTTAACCTGACCGATGGGCTGGATGGACTTGCGATAGTACCGGTGATAATTGCCATATGCTGTTTTGGGCTGATCTCATATTTAGTGGGAAATATAAGATACAGCGATTATCTGCAGCTTCACCATGTACCGGGAAGCGGCGAGATAGCCGTTATCTGCGGTGCGATACTCGGAGCGGGGCTTGGGTTCCTGTGGTTCAATGCACCACCGGCACAGGTTTTCATGGGCGATACCGGCTCGTTAAGCCTTGGCGCGACCCTCGGCACAATGGCAGTTATAACCAAACATGAACTGGTGCTGGCAATAATAGGCGGGCTGTTCGTTATGGAAACATTATCGGTGATGATACAGGTAAGCTACTTCAAGCGCACCGGCAAACGAGTATTCCTGATGTCGCCGATCCATCATCATTTTGAAAAGAAAGGCTGGAGCGAGCCGAAAATAGTGATAAGGTTCTGGATAATATCAGTGATCTTCGCGCTTATTGGTTTAAGCACCCTGAAACTCCGTTAATAGATTCATTTATGATCCGCGTTTATCTAAAGAATAAGGAATTCATAGAACTCAAGGATATTGAGGAAATATTACCGCTGCTTGAAAGCATTATCTGGATAGATCTGCATAACCCTGAGATCACCGAGATCGCAAATATCCAGAAGATCTTTAATCTCCTGCTGCCAACAAAAGATGAGATGTACGGCCTGGAAATATCAAACCGCCTCTATCAGGAAAAAGACAGTTACTTTATGACCAGCTTTGTACTGGTCGGTGCTGATACCAAGGATCCGGCAATAGAACCTGTAACCTTTATCATAATGGGTGATAAGTTACTGACCCTGCGCTATGTTGACCCACAACCGTTCAGAAGTTTTATCTCGCGCAAGGAAAAGATCACTACGCTTAACCTAGATGGCAAGGATATAATGTTCAGCCTGCTTGAGAATGTATCCGAAAGGGTTGCAGATATTTTAGAAAAACACGGACACGAGGTAGACAGTCTTTCCAAGAAGGTTTTCAAGCCGTATAAACTTACCAACAGGGGAAAAAGCGGCACTAATTATGAAAAGATATTAAAGGATATCGGCCATTATGGTGATGTCATAGCAAAATCGCGCGAGAGTCTGGCAAGTATCTCAAGGCTTGTTTCCTACCTGAAACAGAACAGCAAATTCAAGCAGGATGAAGAGGAAAAGATAAGCCTTGATATAATTGAATCCGATATAAAATCGCTGATAGACCATGCAAAATTCGTCGCCAGTAAAATAAATTTCCTGCTGGAAGCCACTCTGGGCATGATAAGTATACAGCAGAACAGCATCATAAAAATATTTACCGTTGCCACCATGATGTTCCTGCCACCTACCCTCATTGCCAGCGTTTACGGCATGAATTTCGAGTTCATGCCTGAACTCCATGTTAAGCATGGTTATTATCTTGCCCTGCTACTTATGATACTCAGCGCTTATCTGCCGTTTAAATATTTCAAGAAAAAAGGCTGGCTGTAATATCATGCTACTTACACCACAGAACGAGGCAGAATTCTATTTATACTCCATCACCAAAAGCCGTGATTTCTGGCGCAGTTCCTGCGAGGCATTAGGAATAGTATTTAAAAACGATTTTAAACTGACCAACGAAAATATAGTAGATGCCACTAACCCAAAACACCCAAAATGGTTCACCGGAGCAGCACTCAATATCGCCGATAGCTTTCTTAAAAAAGCAAAAACAAATCCTGATAAGATAGCTATAATTTACGAAGATGAATCCACTAAGAAAAAAAATATAACCTACCGCGAACTTGATGAATTAAGCAATAAATTCGCCAATGCACTGCAAGATAGCGGCATTAAGAAAGGCGATCACATCGGGCTATGCACTGCAGGTATGAATGTGGAATCAATCGCCGCATATCTGGGTGCAATGAAGTTCGGTGCAACCATAGTATGCCTTCTGCCAACCTCCCAGAAAAGTGAATTGCAGTTGCGCATAGACCAGTTGCCTGCAAAACCAAAACTCATGGTAACGCAGGATTACGGTAATAAAAATAACAACCGGCTGCACCCTTTATATGAGAATATCCGTGAACTCGGAATTCCCTCTATCGTGATAAATGATAATTCTCTAAAACCAGTGACCATTCGTGAAAATGATAAGACCTTCAATGAATTCATTAATGCTGCTTCGGAAAAATTTGAATCTGCTTCCTTATCACCGGAACATCATGTGGCGGTACTATTCTCCTCTGGAACAACCGGAACACCCAAAGCCATCCCGTGGTTTGCCGATTGTTATATAAAAAGCGCCAATGATGGCAGGCTGCACCATCTGATGAACGACAATGATATTCTCTGCTGGCCAAGCAATTTCGGCTGGATGATGGGTTCTTTTGATATCGCTTCGGCATTTATTAATGATGCAACCCTTGCAGTGTTTGAGGGCAACCCGGTAAGCAGGAATTTTGCTGCCTTCATCGAAAAGAACGAGATCACGAAATTCGGCATCATACCCGCCTTCGCCGAAGCGTGGGAAAGAACCGGCCTGTTCAGAAAACGTGATATCACTACAGTAAAGATATTCATGTCGACCTCAGCCGCATCGAACCCGGAAAATTACAGATATATACAAAAACTTCTTAACAATGCGCATCCATGCGAATATTCCGGCGGCACAGAAATTGCAGGCGCTCTGAATACATGCCTGCCTTACTCTCCGGTCGGCGCTTCAGAATTCAACACTCCCGCCTTCGGTACAAAACTACATTTTATCCCGCATGCAGAAAATAATAACCTTGCCGACCTGTTCATAGTTGTTTCCAATAAGGGTGGATATACTCCGCCAATGGGCCTTTCAAGGATTCTGCTGAACAAAGACCATGAAAAAGAATATTTCACCGGTGAAACAAACAGTAATGGCGAAGCGCTGAGAAAGCACGGCGATACAGTAAATTTCACCGGCAAAATTTTCTCCGGCGATATTGAAGATATAAATGATCTGAGATTCACCTCCTCCGGCAGAGCCGATGACATAATAAATATAAACGGCAATAAAGTTGGGGCGGATATTCTGGAAGGCTGGATAAGAACAGGTATAAAAGGAAAATCTTCCGAATCCATGATCGCAGATCTCGCCGTTTTCCAGACCGAGCCTGCATTTGGAAATAAGGTAATATTCTATGTAATGATCAATAAAACCCCCGGAACTGAAAACCCGAAGGACATAATCACCAGAGAATTCAAGGATGCCATAAAGGTCAATAATGCCTTATTCGCCGCTATCGATGATATTGTATTTGTCGATAAGATCTCTAAAATGGGTTCCAAGGTACAAAGAAAGGAAATGAGAAAGAATTACAACCCAAGATCATAGAAATCCTATCTCCCCATAACCCTCATGGTACGCGCATTAGGCACCCGCTTTAAGCCTTAGCGAACTAATTGATGTTCAAAACGATAAAAAATAAATAGTCTAACTTTAGGCTTCCAAATTCCGCTCTTTATCCTTATAACAAACTAACTTCCGGGGACGTAGCTCAGCTGGATAGAGCAAGTGATTCCTAATGGGCGGGTCTAAAACTTGTATCTAGTTGTTTTTATATAAGAATTTAGATGCAGTTATAAGCCCAAGATGTAAAAGTAAGGTAATGGTAAGGTTTATTGTCGGAAGGTTTGCAGTATTAAAAATACTACACCAGAATGTTAATCTTACCAGTAACGATGAGGTTATATAACAATTTCAGGAGGTTCTCCTACTGGCAAATTTAGTTCCTCAGAATTTGTATATTGTATTCTACCATCATCAAAAACTTTCTTGATAGATGCTAACTTAACCTTAAAGCCATGTCGCAATATATACTTACCAAATTCCCTTAAATAATTATCATTAGATTTGGCTTTACACAAGTTAATGAGCTCTTTTCCAACGCCTGTTAAATTAAAAGATTGTATCTCTAATTTTTTAGAAGGATCATCATCTTCAATAATTAAAACTCTGTCTTTACTTGTTAAAGAGCTTAGAAACCTATCACTAGCCAAAGAGATAAATTCATTGTTCAATGCTATAGACTCTACCCCAACTAAAACTCCTATTTCTTGCATTTTTAATAATAAACTATAGGGGATTCCATTTGAAGCTAACCATTTATCATCTCGATAAACTATTCCAGACACAGCAAAAGGGGCAAGTCGGGCAACATCTTCGGCATCTTTTTGTGATGCATTTTTTAAAAATTCTAGAGTTCTCAGTGAAAAACTGCCAGGGACTTTTGTTTCTCCCGCCAACACTTTACCCCAAAGACTTTGAAGGTCTTCGGAAGATACCTTGCTTGCACAATCCCGCCAACGATGAATCCAATCATCATTAATCGGCATTTCTGAGGGCTCCTCTTGGTCATTCTCAAGCTCTGCCTCAGCTACTAATATAGCCTTAGCAACATTAACTTCTTTTCGTATTTCATTAATAATATTTTGAGAATTTATAGCTTTAGTCAAAAAATCTCTTTCCATAATTTGTTCTGGTATTTTATCTGATGGTAAAACTTTTTTTGATTTATCAGATAATAGTCTAATACTTAAATCATTTTCTAAAACAGCTTTACCTTGCCTTATATCTTCAGCAATTTTTTCAGCCTGAGCTATTCTAAGTGTATTCTCTACCTGGACATCAGTTATAGCTTCGCCTACTCGACGTATTTGTCTAGGCTCTAACCAGCCACCAATGCCATTATCAACACAAGAGCGCCACATTTTAATCATTAATTTCTGACCAAGCATAATATTAACCTTAATTACGAAGTAATAATAAATAATATATTATTGAAATGGTGGGAACGAGATGATTCGAACATCCGACCTAGTGATTAGGAATCACTTGCTCTATCCAGCTGAGCTACGTCCCCAGAGACTTAGTTTCGCGAAGCTATACCAAATATTATAAAATGCAATTTTAAACTTAGTAATTTTTTCTTTTATACCTGCATTTATGGCAGTTTTTAGCGATATTTCTTATAAAATCATCTATAAGAACAAACCCCTTTAACTTTCAAAAATTTCAAACTATGGTTGAAACCGAAGCGTATTATGCGCTTTGGGGCGTAAGAACCTCACTTAGTTCGGCAGTAGCATCTGCCGTTATCAAACTGCCATCTCAACCTTGGTTGGGGTGGTGGCGTTATATAATAGGCTCGCGCTGAAAGCGTCACGGTCATGACTAAGTGACTTCTTAACACCCCGGCACCATTGCGAAAAAGCACTGGTGCTGATTGTTATAAACAATAAGGGAGTTCGAGATGATCATTACAAAAAAATTAGTTCCTACAATTATATTAACAGTTGCCCTTTCTGGTTGCGTGAGCAAAGGCTGGAATGTTTCGCATCTCCATGACGAATTTACCAATGATAATATTTGTAGGGTAGAGCGGAATAGTCCTGAAATGCGCGAGTTTGCAAGAAATTGGACTAGGACATTTTTTTCTTCCTACTTTTTTGCTGAAAAATATAACGATCAGGTGCGGGCTGGTATAAGATCCGAGCCGCAAATACCGATAGCTGGCGATGTGCAGATAAAAATTGGCAGTAAGCTGGTAACACTGACATCAGATGATACGCCGATAGATGTAGCACCTCATATACCTCAATACAAAATGAGTAAAGAGGTTGAGAAAACCTTGGGTGCTGGTTTTAATACCAGCATGAAACAAATGACCGATAGCATCCAAAAATTAGGATCACCCTATAGAGCCTTGACCGGACAGAAAGCGATAAACCTGTTACGGGATATGGCAAATACCCAAGGGGAAATAAAATATAGAACCGTGGGGTTCAATTCCGCGCTATCGACCACTGGTACTATAACCACTGGTCCGGAATTCGTTAAGGCGTTAAACGAATGTGGTATAGATATTAACTAGCACATTCTTATTTTAACGGCGCTACAGCTATGGTTTTTGCTTTTTACAACCCACCCTACTGGAAGATAGATAAAGTTAGCCAGCGAGGAGAAAAGCCTGCCATTAACTTTATCCAACTCTCACGCGCGCGTATAGTAAAAACCCCTAAGTATATAAAGTTAGTTTATCTGGTTGATACACCTAGTGCCCCTCAATTTCTTAAAAATTTTTTAAAGATTAAGAATTAAAATTAATTTAATATTGAGGGGCACTAAAATTAGGGGGTACTTAAAAAACTTCAGGGTCACGCAGTTCCTGATTTTGTTCTTCTTTGTTACCTTTAACATATGCCCATTCAGGCTTACCCCCAAATCTTTTCTTCTCTCTGGTCCAACCTAATTCTCTCATAATATCGCCGATACGTTTATTATGTTCGTAATTCCTGTGTGATATTGGTATTTCAAGGATATCCCAAATATTTTGAGTTCTGATTTTACCAGTTCTATCACCTAATTTATCAGATAATATTTGTAGATATGGATCTTCAATTCTTCTTGCTGCCTGTTCTTCAGCGGCCATTGAATATAATGATGGATCAAGCCTAATAGAATACCCTTGGGCTTCTAGATGAACTGCTTCAGCCCATAGTTGATCCCTGTCTTGCTTTAACATTTCAATATCAAATTTACCAACTTTAACTGGCCAAAACCTCCTATTACCTGTATTATCAGTCAGGTATTTATCACTATTTGTTGTACCTACTATTATACACTGCCTTGGCATCTCAGTTGTTAATCTGGCATATGCAAGCCGAGATTTATCTACACTTCTGGATAAAAATGATTTTAAGCTTTCAGTATCAGCTTTTCTTAGGCCCTGTAGTTCGCCCGCCTCGATAATCCAGTGCCCTGCCATAGACTCCATTAAGCGTTTTGTATCCATATTAAAGGGAAGATCATCACTAAACCATTCTGGGTTTACTGCTAAAATTCTAAGAGCTGTAGATTTTAATTGACCCTGCTTACTTTCCAAAATCACCATTTCATCAAACTTACACCCAGGTCGTTTTATGCGCCTTACAGCAGCTACCAAAAGAATTTGTCCTATCTTTCTATTAAGCTCTGTGTCTTCCGCTCCAGCATATTTAACCAACCAATTATCAGTTCTATTTACTCCATCCCAATTCAAAGTTTGGAAATAGTCTTCTACAGGGTGAAAACTGTTTGCCCTAGCCTGATCTTCAATAATCATCCAAAAAAAGTTTTTATCTAATTTAAAACCAAACTCTTTTTCAATTTTTAAATATATTCTAGCAACTGCTGCATCATCCAGATAATTACCAAATCCCTCTAATCCTTCAATTAGCTGCCTATTAGAAAATTTATCATAGCTAAGCTTAATACCTAGTTTTCTAAGAGCTATTAAAACATTTTCCTGATTTTTAACTATCTTACCACCTCTATCAACAATGAAAGATTGGGTATCTATTAAGATTTTTTCTTTAGCTCGCTGTATCTGCCTGATTGCGTATTTTTCATGGTTTTTATTTTCTAACACACTCTCTGATATAGCATATCTTTTATCTGTAATAATCGAATATACAACATTATCAGGTACATTGCCCCTAACCAAGTTGCAAACCACATCAAATAACCAAGCCGATCTTGAACTGTCGTTTTCTTTTGGATTATCAGGATCATGTCCCTGTACTATTATGACTTTTATTCTATCATCTATATTCCATTTATTTAGATCATCAATAGAATTTAATATGTGAATTTCAAGATCGCTTGAGATAGATATTTTTTCCTCTGAAGACTTGTTTTCTGTAGCCTTTGAAAATTGTTCTAGGCCATAAACATTATTTTCATTAAAGTGAACCAATGAAGCAACGCGAGGTAATCTGCCTCTTTTAATTTTCTTTGCGTCGGGTATATTTAAAGTTCCAGGTAACCGCATAAGGCGGTCTACATTGTGGCAGTTATCAGCATTGAACACTTTTTCTATGTACTTGTTATAAAGTTTTGTCTCTTCAGCCAACTTTATATTACCGTTAATTGGTATTGGTTCCTTTAACTCCCAGAAAGCCTGATATCCACCCCCTGAAAAAATAATATAAGTTGGCTCAGGAATTCCTTGAGGCCTTTTATCAGTTAAGAGTGAATATATCCTTTTAATTTCTGATTCAAGATCAGCGCCCGCTTTGGCATCAATATCAACATGTAAATAGTCAACTTGTTTAATGTCTTCACGGCTTGCTTTACTGTATAAATTCCTGAGAACAGTATTAACATGATAATATAGATTATCTTTACCATTATGCCTATCTAACCAACTATTACATTTATCATAATCTTTTGGATAAAAAGTTTCGGTTGTAATTTTCTTTTTATCTAACTGTATAGCACTTAAAACCCAAGGGCCATTGGGGTGAAATATTTTTAAGAAATCTATAACTTGTTTATTATCTGGTTTTAAAGAATTATTCATATTAGTTACCTTTTATTTTTTGATTAATTGTGTTGGTTTTTGAATTTTTAAGCATGAATTCATCGAGGTGCTCGCGCTTGTAACGAACCGCCTGACCACAATTAATTTTTATAAATTGCGGTCCTTGTCCTGTAATGCGCCAGCTTTCAAGGCGCTGTTTGCTTAAATTAAGATACTTTGCAGCTTGTTCTGTATTGAGATATTCAGTTTGAGAAAAAGAATTATCTTGTATCCTCTTTACTGCTTCCTCAATTGATCTTTGAATGAACTTTTCAATTATTGAATAATCGATACTTTGCATACACTACTCCTACTAACTTTATTAGACCATTGTCGCGGGTCTGTTAGTAGCAGAGGTAGATAGTATGCTATTCACATAGTGAACTATCTCGTTACGCTTTTTCAGTAACAAAGGGTCAGGATTCCTCTCTTCTTATGACATGAAGTTGCCGATACATGCAGTGCCTGCCATGCAGCTCGGGTTATTAGCCTATGTACATCGGCATTTAGAATACCATCACTATCGTGTAAAGAAGTTTTTTAATCATTTGAATTTTATTTTTCTGACGAATCAGAAATGCATCTTATACTGTTGTAAACTGTATTATGCCCATCTTCTGCTTCAAATAATCCGCCACTTTTTGCTGTTGCACGGCAAGGTGCTGAATGTCTTGCTTGATGTAGCCAGCGGTAACGGTGCTCTTTGCAGGGCGGTGATTCGTTAGCACTTCTATGTCATATGGTGACAGTCCTGCGCTGTTAGCAGCAGTGGTGTATGTATCGCGCAGCCTGTGCGGTGATGGCAAGCCACGCTTATTTTCTTTTGGCTCTCGAAGATGCGTTATATTACCGTTAATATCGCGCGTAGGAAATAGCCACTCACAATCTTTGCCAAACAATATTTCGTTTTCTACTCTTCTGCGTTTTAATATCTCAATGCATATATCTGGTAATGGTATTGTAAAAGCGCGCTCCTTGCCGCCCTTAGGATTTGGGCGGTGTAGCGTACCTGCTTCAATATTTACATCCTTCCAGTTTATTGTGCAGGTATCCGTTCTTCTAAGCCCAGTGAAGATAAGGAAAAACTGAAAATCCCTTCTAAGGATGTTAGGCATCTTCATCACTTTTGTGTACCATTCTTGTAATTTATCAGCTTCTATTGGTTCTTGCTTGCGATATTCTTTGTACCACTGAACCGCTATAGATGGATTTGGTGGCAGCAGTTCATCTTCTTTCATGGCGGTGTTGTACACGGCACGAAATAACCTCATTGCATGGTTGGCAACATAATGCCCGTGATTAGTGCCAATATAACTATGCAGTTGTCTAATTTCTGCTCTGGTTAAACTTGCTAGACTTCTGTTTTTTATTTTCTGCAAATAATCTTTTATAAGTTTTTCGTAACCGAAAATTGTTCTGGCAGATGCATTCTTGCGCTTCATCGCTTCCTTGTGCATTTCCCAAGCTTCATCAAATGTAATTTGCTTAACTTCAATTTCTTTCTCTTTTTTCTTAGCTGCTATGTCTATGCCTTTGTCTAAAAACAGCAGCCTTTCTCTTGCTTCTCTTTTTGCTTCGTCAACTGTCCATACACCATAACGGCCAATTTTATTTCTGATTGTTTTGCCGTTAATATCGCGTTGCACAATAAAAGTTTTAGAATCTTTGCCAGCCTTCAACCCAAAGCCTTTGAGCTCAGTATCCCAATACAAAAGGTATCTAGCATTGCCCAAAGAAATGCTATCTATGTTCTTTTTTGTAAGTTTCAGCAGCGGCATGTATTTCTCCTTTTCTGAACAAAATTATTGTTCAGAGGTCGAGGAAAGCAATGAAAACCGGAGAGTTCACAACTTCCTTCAGCCAAAACTTTTTAATATACATGTTTTTAACCCAATCAACATGTTTTTTGTTCATCAGGATTTAAGAATTAGTGACAAATGGAAGGGTAAGATATTGTTATAGAATGGTTTTAAAATTCGGCGACTTTGACACAGTTAAACTTTAGAAGCGGATTTTTTTAGTTAACTTATGTTTATAAGAAGGTACTTTTTCATTATTAGGGCTTGTATGCTCAAAGTACTTCTGACTTTTGTTATATTCTATTGGAATTTGCAACTTGGGAGGGTATTATCAAGCGAATAGGGTGAGGGAAAATTATGAAAAAGATTACATTAATTATTTTAGTCTATTTAATTACTTCTACTAATTGTAAGGCAGCAAATTTATTTGATAATGCAGACGAAAAGTTAGAAATACAAAAATATAACGCACAAGTACAAGATAGTTTTAATTCTATTTCAAAAACATTAAATCAGATAGACAGTCTGCAAGCAACGATGACTGTTAGCAGCAAATACAATGAAATTAAAAGTAGTTGTGCAGAATATGAAAAACTATACCAGAGTGCTAACGAGGGCAATGCAGAAGACCAATATGTTTTATCTTTATTATATTTTGAAGGTATATGTTCTGAAAAAGATTCAAAAAAAGCTTTAGAATTTATGGAGCAATCGGCAGACAATGGCTATATTCTTGCCATTAAAGACGTTGCTCGCGCATATTATTCTGGTGAAGTTGTAGAACAAAATACGAATAAAGCCATTCAATATCTTGAAAAAGGGGATAAAATTAATGACCCAGAGTCTCAACAGCTATTAGCTGAAATATATCTTGATGCAAAAAATATAGTCAAAGATTTTAAGAAATCCGAAGAATATTTTATAAAATCATATGATAACGGGAATAAAGAAGCTTCTGTTATACTTGCAGGAAATTACATAAAAGGGGCTTTTGGTAATACTGATTACAATAAAGCGTATAAATGGGCTCTGAAAGGGGCTGAAAATAATCTACAGCAAGCTTATTACCTTTTATCAGCCATGACATATGATCCTACATATAAAGTAGATGCTGTAGAAAGCCTAAAGTGGGCATACTTGTCGGCACAAGGTACAAATGAAAAAATTAGTGAGGAAGCTAAAAAACGTATTACAATTTTTGAAAAGAATTTTACATCTGAACAAATTTTAGTAGCTCAAAAGTTAAGTAAAAAATGGATTAATAAATTTGACATTACAGCAAATATTGAAGATGAAAATCCTCTGCCAAATATTAATGGCGTTTCAATAGAAAATCTAAATCAAGAATCTGCCAGAGCATTGTTATTAAATAATAATATTAAGTTAACCTCAAAGAACTTCGGCAAGAGTGTATCTGAAAATAATCTTAAAGTTTTTAAAGTTTTCGAAATTGCAGGCGCGGATATATCTATGCCAATCCCAACTAATTGGTACGCAACCCCATTATTAATTGCTGTTGATTATAACTCTAAAGAAGTTTTTGATTATTTAATAAATAAAGTTGATAAAAAATCTATTGATTCAAAAAATCAAAGTGGTTTCACAGCTCTTCACAGAGCTGTTGCGCATCGTAGAATTGAAATGATAGACAAATTACTAGAACGTGGGGCAGACGTTAATAATCAATCTGTAGGTCTTATAAACGAATCTATACTATCTTATGCCATCTCTGACAAAGACGAAGATGAATTGGTAAAAAAACTTTTAGATGCTGGAGCAAAACCAAATACTTTTGGTAGTACAGGTAATACACCAGCAATATCTGCTATTAGTGCAGGAGCTCCAAAAAGCTTATCATTACTTATAAAAGCGGGTGCTGATTTAAATAAAGTGAAAGAAAAGAATACAATAATAAATGCTTTGAAAGATACAAAAAGTAATTTACCTGAGATTATTGCAGTTATAAAACAAAGCAACTACCAACCGACTAAGCAATTAAAATGTGAAGATCTATTTTACTCAATATTCAAGAATAATGGCGTACTTTCAAACTATTTTATAAATAATGCTAATGATGTTGACTGTAAATTTACTGATACAGGCTCAACAGTACCAACGAATGAACAATCTAATGCTGAATTAATGGATATAGCTAGGAATGAAGGTACTCCTTTATTTTTAGCAATATATAAAGATAATTTGGCTACTGTTAAAGAAATATTAAAACATAACCCGAGCCTTACACATAAAGTATCTATTCTGGGCAAAAAGTTAAACGCGCTAGAGTATGCTAAGATAAAAAATAATAAATTTATTATTCAAAATATCGAAGAAGTTTCCAAGAAACCGTGGAATAGGTTAAAGGCTTTAAAGAGCAGTCTATTCAACAATTAAACTGATTTATGACACAGAAAAAGCAAAACGAGTATGTAGATGTTTATTATGGGATACATATGGGCACATTTGAAGTCATGTCTGTATGGGTAACTAGAGGCGGCAAAATGTCTTGCGGAGCACATACTCATACTATTATGCCAGGACGTAATATAGTAAGTGAGCTTATTATAGTTTTTAATATCGCCGATGCAGTTAGTATTCGTCCTGAAGATTTACAAAAAGACTTTGCAAAGCAGATAAAAGCTGACCTTGAAATTAAAGCTCAGGAAATGAAAAAAGCAAAGCTTGGTAAAAAGTAAGGTAATGGTAAGGTTGCGGTTTAAAAGATGGGGTGTATAGTTTAAAACGGTAACTGAGAGATTTTGGATAAAAACCTTGTTTTGAATGGTGGTTTAAAAGTGAGCTATGCCAGTTTAAAAGCCGAATACAGCCATTCCTAATCACTAGGTCGGATGTTCGAATCATCTCGTTCCCACCATTTCAGTAACCTTACCGGTCAATCTTCATATTTGCGGGCTATAGGAATTGATACCCTGTTTCACCAAACAGTATAAAATTCTAAATTTTGAACTTCAAACCAATACCAGTTTCAGTGATGATATATTTTGGTTTTAACGGGTCATCATTAAGTTTTTACGAAGATGTTGGGTGTGAATACGCAGGTAGTTATTATTCTCTGGGGTGTATCTATTGTAGTTTGTTATGAAGATATGTTTCTGGAGTTTTTGTGGACTGTGTTGGATTGATATTTTGGTGACCCAACGTTGTAAATCAATATACTGTAAGCGGTTGAACTAGATTAACTTTTTAGCGCTTTTAAATAATCCCTAGCCGTTGTTATAATGACTTGAAACATAGGTTGCAAGCCGACTATAACGAATACACATGAACTTTATCGTTAATTTATAAAAAGTATATGAACTATTGACATACTAAAATATATCTATATATCTAGATATATGGATATAAATAAAGCAATAACATCATTTTCGGCATTATCACAGGAAACCAGACTTAGAGTATTCAAGGCGCTTGTTGAATATGGTGAATCTGGGGCTGCCGCTGGTGTGCTTAGTAAGCATTTGGGTATAGTTCAAAATACACTTTCATTCCATTTATCATATCTTAGCCATGCCGGGTTAATATCATCCCGTAAGGATGGCAGATCTATTATCTACAAAGCTAACTATAAGGTTATTGAAAACCTTATTGGCTACTTACAGGAAAACTGCTGCGTTCTTGAACCGTCAAAAGATTGCTGCCCACCAATTAAAACAACGAAAAGGAGAAAGAAATGAAACTTTCAGATGTTAAAAAAGCATTACCACAATTGTCCGCCGTGAATTTCAAATTACCAGATGGATCACATGTTCCGCAACATTTCCATGTTACAGAGGTTGGACTGGTTACAAAGCATTTTATCGATTGTGGTGGCGTGGAACGCAAAGAAACGGTTGTAAATTTCCAGTTATGGGAAGCAGGTGACTATGACCACCGTCTGGCACCGCAGAAATTTCTCAAAATACTGGATATTTCTAAGAAAGTTTTGGGTGAAGCCGAAGATTTGAATATTGAAGTTGAATACCAGCAAAGCACTATTGGTAAGTTTGATCTTGAATTTGATGGTAAGGATTTTATTTTGAGATCCAAGCAAACATCTTGTTTAGCTCAAGATGCCTGCGGTATCCCCCCAGAAAAAATGCCTAAAAAGGCGGCCACCAATTGTTCACCTAAAACCGGATGTTGCTGATGAACATTCTAGTACTTTGTACTCACAACTCTTGCCGCAGTGTCATGGCAGAAGGATTGTTGCAACATTATGGCAAGGGCAAGTTTAAAGCTTATTCCGCAGGTAGTTTCCCATCTGGGAAAATAAACCCAAAGGCCTTAGAAATCCTACGAAAAAATAATATATGTGCTGACTATAACAATTTCAAAAGCCAGAGCTGGGATGATTTCGAAAATATTAAAATGGATATTGTTATAACCGTTTGTGATCAAGCTGCAGGTGAAAGCTGTCCATTATTTTTAGGTTCTGCTATAAAAGCACATTGGGGAGTTGAAGACCCATCAGCAATAAAGGGCAGTAAAACTCAAGTTGATATGGCATTTCAGAAAGTGTTTAAGATATTGGAAAAAAGAGTAATTACTCTAACAAACTTAGATATTAAAAACTTAGATAAAGAAGAGCTTAAGTCCAGGCTTAATAAAATAGGTAAAGAGATATAGTTTATGACCAATAACAATTCACCGCTTGGTTTTTTTGAGAGATATTTATCAGTTTGGGTTGGTTTATGCATTCTGGCTGGCGTTTTTCTAGGACATTTACTGCCTTCTGTCTTTCAGGCCATTGCACATCTTGAGTATGCAAATGTAAATTTCGTTATCGCTGTTTTTATATGGTTGATGATATATCCAATGATGGTGAATGTCGACTTTTCTAACCTGAAAGAAGTTACAAAAAAGCCAAAAGCGTTCCTAATAAGTTTTATAGTTACTTGGTTAATTATGCCGTTTAGCATGGCAGCACTTGGGGTTTTATTCCTACAGCATATTTTTGCGGACTTGATACCAGCTGATGATGCAAAACAATATATTGCAGGTCTGATACTTTTAGGTGCCGCACCTTGTACAGCTATGGTATTTGTATGGAGTAGGCTTGTAAATGGTAACGCCAATTATACATTGGTTCAGGTTGCGCTTAATAATGTTATCATGATTTTTGCTTATGCGCCAATAGTTGCCTTTCTTCTTGGTGCCGCAGATATAATAATTCCTTGGAATACCCTTATTCTATCGGTAGTTTTATATGTTTTAATTCCGATGCTTACAGGCTATTTTACTCGAAAGAACCTACCAGAACAAAAACTAAAATCGTTTTTACACCATTTAAAACCTTATTCGGTTATTGGTCTACTTGCCACGGTTGTTTTACTGTTTGGTTTTCAGGCGGAAACTTTATTACAAAAACCGCTTGTTATAGCAATGATAGGTGCTCCTATAGTACTTCAAAGCTTCCTGATGTTTGGGCTAGCATACTTTTTAATGTACAAAGCAAAGATACCTCATAACATTGCAGCTCCAGCGTCTTTTATTAGTGCCTCTAACTTCTTTGAACTTGCAGTTGCGGTAGCTATCAGCCTGTTCGGTCTTAATTCTGGCGCAGCACTTGCAACAGTTGTTGGTGTTTTAGTTGAGGTTCCTGCTATGCTATGGCTGGTTGGTATTGCTAATAAAACTAATAAACATTTCAAATAATGAGAAATCTTGGTTTACACAAAGAAATGCATCTTGTTGCAAGAGTTGGCTGGCTAAGAGCAGCTGTGCTTGGTGCTAATGATGGACTGATCTCTACTGCAAGCTTGATAATGGGTGTTGCTGCAGCATCCGCAAGTAAAGGTGATATAGTTATCGCTGGTGTTGCGGGACTATTCGCCGGAGCACTTTCAATGGCGGCGGGAGAATATGTCTCTGTCAGCTCGCAGTCTGACACTGAAACAGCAGATATAGCCCGAGAGACAAAGGAACTAAAAGATAATCATGAGTTTGAAATGAATGAGCTTACGGATATCTATGAAAAACGCGGATTAGATAAAGAGCTTGCAAGAAAAGTGGCTGAGCAGCTAATGAAAAAAGATGCCCTACTTACTCATGCACGTGATGAACTTGGAATAACAGATTTTAGTAAGGCGAACCCCATACAAGCGGCCATTACCTCTGCCATAACATTTACTGTTGGGGCGGCCCTACCTTTGCTAATGGTGGTAATATCTCCATTAGATATGATAACAACCACTGTTTCTGTAGCATCTCTGTTTTTTCTCTCGGTACTCGGTGCGGTTGGTGCAAAAGCAGGAAAGGCAAATATCTTAAAGGCTACCATTCGTGTTACATTCTGGGGAGCATTTGCTATGGCTGTTACAGCGATTATTGGTAAATTATTTGGTGCGGTCGTTTAGCTTAATTATAAAAAGCATAATACGATTAATTGATAAAAATCAATGAAATAACAATATTATAAAATATAATTACAATATGAACATCATGAATCGCATACGCCTCTATCACGCAACCCTCGCTAGTTTATCTATACTCGCATATGTTACGGGAGAAGTTGGCATCATTCACTCTTGGCTTGGTTATGGGGTTGCCTTAGTTATAGGTTTCCGTTTGCTATGGGCATTAAGTGGCGAGCGTCAGGTTGGGCTTATGCGTTTCTATCCTTCCTTTGAAGGTCTGCGTTTTGATAATGCTTTCACCCATCCATCAGTTAGCAAGTGCCTGATGCTTGGCATTGCAATAAGTGTGATCGCGGTAACATCAACCGGTATAGCTATAGATAAGGGAAAGGCAATTGGTATAAGTAATGCAGAATTAGTTAAAAGTGCTTATGCGGATGATAATGAGCACAAAAATAAAAAGAAACACAAAGATTTTTTAGATGAAGTTTTAGAAGAAACCCATGAGCTTTTTGCAAATCTGATGTTACTTTTTGTGGGTATGCATATCACTTATATTATTTTATTTAAGCGCCCATTGGCAAAATTTATGTTGTTTATGCCAAAAAGAAAGGACCAGAACTAAAAAATATTTTTGTATTTACTTTAGCTTCCGTATCTGTTCATAAGAACCTTCTGGCGTTCGTACACGTTCGTATGGCCCAACGGGATTTGCCAGATTGGGCTATCTATTTGTAATATAACGAAAATAAGGTCCTAAAATTTAGGTCTATTCCCCGTTTTTACCCTGACTAGAGTCGGACATTTCAGGACTCACATTCGTATAAAAACTCAAATTTTAAACCTTAAACCAATACCAGTTTCAGTAATAATATATTTTGGTTTAAGAGGATCGTCATTAAGTTTTTTTCTTAAATGTTGAGTATGAATACGGAGATAATTATTATTCTCTGGCGTATATCTATCCCATATTTCATTCAGCAACTGTTTTTGGGTAATTATCTTGCCAGCATTCTTCATTAATATTGAAAGCAGTTTGTATTCTTTTGGGGTAAGGCCAAGCTCTTCATTATTTAAGAACGCTATACCTGCATCTAGGTCAATTCTAACACCGTTAATTTCAACTTTATGGGATTTTTCTTTGAGTTCTGAATGTCTGAGAGCAACTTTAATTCTGGCAATAAGCTCTGCATTGCTGAATGGCTTTGTAAGGTAATCATCAGCACCATTTTCCAGCGCTTTTACTTTATCCGCTTCCTGGCCTCTGGCGGATAGCACTATGATAGGAACATTACTGAAACTTCTTATCTTATCTATCACTTCCGTGCCATCTATATCTGGCAAGCCCAGATCAAGCAGAACAATGTGAGGTTCTTCATCTTTTAGTTTCTTGATACCACCTCGGCCTGTTTCTTCTTCAACAACTTTAAATCCAGCCTGAGTGAGAGTGGAATTGAGAAATCTTCTGATCTCCAATTCATCATCAATAACCAGTATTAATTTATCGTTACTCATTTATCTCGCTTTCCTTCAACACAGGTAGGGTAAAGGTGATCTTAGCCCCGCCTTCCTTGCTGCTTTCAGCCCATATCCTGCCTTTGTGGGTTAGAATAATACCCCTGCAAATAGTCAGGCCAAGCCCTGTGTTCTGTGAGCCTATATTGGCGCTGGTATAGAATTTATCAAATATCTTTTTCTCATCACCTCTTTTAATTCCAGGGCCATTATCTGTTATTGAAAAGAATATCTCATCACCAGACTTATTAACCTCTATCTCTATCATCCCATCAGTTTCAGGGGCGAACCTGATAGCATTCTCAAGCAGGTTAGTAATTACCTGTTCAATCAATATACCATCAACATTAATAAGTGGAAGCTCAGGCTCAACCAGCACATTTATATGCCTGTCGCTTTTCAGCTCTTCCACACGAAGCAGGCAACTGCCTATCAGCTCATCAATGAAATAAGGCTGCTTGTTGAGATTGATGTTTCCTGATTCAAGGCTGGTAACATCCAGCAGGTTAGTAACCAGTTTTGAAAGCCTTGCTGTTTGGGTGTGGATTGATTTAAGCAGCTCACCACCTTCTTTTGAATTACGCTCTTTCATCGTTATAAGGCTGCTTGCCGCACCGCTTATGGAAGCGAGTGGAGTTCTCAAATCATGCGAAACAGAACTTAAAAGCACATTCTTTAACTTAACGGTTTCGGTTTCTACTTTTGATCTCTCGGCATAATCAGCCGAGCTTGCCCTGCCAAAAGCAGCGGAGATAATGGCGGTATAAGTTTCCAGTAAAGCTATATCATCGGGTAAAAAATTCTCTTTATCCTTTTCAGATAAAACACCAAGCACACCAAAACTTTTCTGATCTATGGAAGTCAGCGGCATATATAATCTTGAAGAGCTGGGCATGGTATTGGTTGAACGGCCAGCAGGTTTGCCGTTATTCCTACACCATTCAAGCACACTTTTTTCTTTTATCTCATAATCTGGCGCTATGCCTGCAATATCGTTCAGCTCGCCTTTTTCATCCACCAGCCAGATAGTTGAAGAAACATTGAATATGTTATCTATATGCTTGACCGCAGCTTCTGCAATATTCTGATAACCTCTTATGGAAGCCATTTCACGGGCAAGTGCATATAGTCCTTCTGTTTCCTTCTCTTTTTTGCGGGAAAATGTCGCCTGCAACCTTAACTTTGCTGCCAGCGCCGATATTACAAGGCTGGTTAAAAGCATCACGGTCAGTGTTGTCCAGTTTGAGCTGTCATACATGGTGAAGGTATGGCGTGGCTCAATGAAGAACCAGTTTATTGCAAGAACACTTATAATAGAGAAAAAGGCAGAAGCACCTCGGCCAAATTTGGAAGCAAGGGCTACAACGCCTATTATGTAGACCATTATAATATCTGTCAGATTAAAATAAGGATCAAAAAGCGCAGAAATTATTGTGCAAAAAAACACGCTGGCAAAGCTCACAAGATAAGGCACAAATTCAAACTCTTTTTTAGTCTTTATTGGCTGTGGCCTATTTTCCTTATCAATCTCGCCTGTAACAACATAAACATCAATATCACCGCTTCTTCTGATTATCTTTTCGGCCAGTGTTCCGTAAACCAGCTCTTTCCATTTAGCCTTATTCAACTTACCCAGCATTATCTTGGTAATGCCATTAGCTCTTGCATAATTCAAAATCTCATCTGCTGCATTCTCGCCCTGCAAGGTAACTGTTTTAGCTCCATTCCTTTGAGCCATTGTTAATACGGATTCCAGCGATGCCAGCGCTTCCTTATTTAATTCAAAATGCCTTTTATTCTCTATATAAACCGCAACCCATTGCGCTTTTAATGAGATTGCCATGCGCTTGGCTGAGCGTACCAGTTTAGGTGAAAGCGGATCAGGGCCTACGCATACTAATATTTTTTCCAGTATAGGGGCTGGATCATTTATACCCTCTCTTATCTTATATGCATCTCTTTGTGCATCAACACGCTCTGCGGTTCTGCGAAGAGCTATTTCCCTCAACGCAAATAAATTGGTTTTCTTGAAGAAATTCTCGGCGGCACGGGCTTTGGCAGTTTTATCTAAATAAACTTTGCCCTCTTTAAGCCTTTTGAGCAATTCTTCTGCTGATACATCAACCAGCTCAAGTTCCTCTGCCTTATCAAAGATAGAATCAGGAATGGTTTCCCTGACCTCTATGCCTGTTATTTCTTCTACAAGATTATTCAGGCTTTCAAGGTGCTGAACATTAAGAGTGGTGAAAACATCAATGCCGTTATCAAGCAATTCCTCAACATCATTCCACCGTTTAGGATGACGGCTGCCAGGTGCATTAGTGTGGGCCAGTTCATCAATCAATATCAACTGCGGTTTTCTGGCTAGTGCCGCATCAATATCAAATTCTTTTATGACAACATCACGATGTTTTATCTCAAGAAGGGGTATGGAAGGCAAGCCTTCAATCAGATTCTGGGTTTCGGTTCTGCCGTGATGTTCAACAACACCTATAACAACATCCCTACCTTCTTTCAAATGCTGCTGGGCCTCTGAAAGCATGGCGAAGGTTTTTCCTACGCCAGCACTGCTGCCAAAGAATATTTTCAACTTACCTTTCTTAGACCTCTCCTGTTCCTGATTTATCAGGTTCAATAATTCATCAGGATTTGGTCTCTCAAAGTTCATGGGTATAATCTATCCAGGGCCAGATTTAATTCCAGTACATTAACCCTTTGTTCTCCTAATATAGTAAGTTCTTTTCCTTCTGTATACTTCTGCACAAGCTCTTGAATTTTAGACTTTTCTATATCTCTGGTGGTTGCCACCCTGTCAATCTGGTATTCTGCTGCCTCTGGCGATATATGCGGGTCTAAACCGCTGGCTGATGAGGTAACAAGATCAACTGGTACGGGCTTGTTGTTCACTCTTCCTTTAACGGCATCAAGTAACGCAGGATTATTAACACCCTGATTAGTACCCGATGAAGCAGAGGCATTATAAGCTGGTGATGTACCAGAAGCTCTGCCCCAGAAATATTTATCAGAAGTAAAATTCTGCCCAATGAGTTCCGAACCAATTACTTCACCCTTATTATTTTTTATCAGGCTGCCATTGGCCTTATCACTGAAAAAAACTTCTGCAAATAAAGTAACTACTAATGGATAAACTACACATAGCAATATTGTTGAACTTAATGTCAGCAAGATCGCTGGTTTTAAATTTGAGATCATTTTGTTCATACCATACCTACTGATGTAATTATTAAATCTATGACTTTGATACCAATAAACGGTATTATTATTCCGCCCACACCGTAGATCGCAAAGTTGCGTTGCAGTACAGCAGATGCTCCTAATGGGCGGTATTTGACACCTTTCAGGGCAAGTGGGATAAGTGCAATTATTATGAGTGCATTAAATATCACCGCCGAAACTATTGCAGATAATGGTGAGGAAAGCCCCATAACATTTAA
The DNA here is from genome assembly GCA_964424715.1 of uncultured Rickettsiales bacterium. Lineage (GTDB taxonomy): Bacteria > Pseudomonadota > Alphaproteobacteria > Rickettsiales > UBA8987 > JAMHZE01. Next base: position 48,383 of record CAYRJW010000003.1, read on the forward strand.
TATACCAAGTTGCGGGTAAGTGCTTACGAACACCGCAGGAATTATGGCGAAGTATTTTGCTATATCATTAGAGATACTGAAAGTTGTAAGCGCACCTCGTGTCATTAGAAGCTGCTTGCCTATCTCCACTACCTCAATAAGTTTCGTAGGGTCGGAATCAAGGTCAACCATGTTACCAGCTTCTTTTGCAGCCTGTGTTCCACTATTCATCGCAACTGCAACATCGGCCTGGGCTAGCGCTGGTGCATCATTAGTGCCATCGCCTACCATTGCAACAAGCTGCCCACCTTCCTGCATCTTGCGAATGAATTTCAGTTTTGCCTCTGGGGTTGCCTCGGCAATAAAATCATCCACGCCTGCTTCTGCCGCTATCGCTGCCGCAGTTAACGGGTTATCACCAGTTATCATTACAGATTTAATACCCATTTTGCGAAGTTCAGCCAAACGCTGTTTAATATCTGGTTTGATAACATCCTTTAAATAGATAACTCCCAAAACTCTATTACCATCAGCAACCAGCAACGGGGTACCACCCTTTTTAGCTATCTCATCAACCTTAGCTTTCACTTCTACTGGAACAGAACCGCCTAGCTTAGTAACTATTTTTTCTATTGAATCACTTGCGCCTTTAAGAATTTTCCTACTTCCTATCAATGCACCACTGGTTCTGGTTTCTGCTGTGAAAGGCACAAATTCTATCTTATCTTTATTAACATCATCACTTACTGAATATTTAGCTTTTGTAAGCGAAACTATGCTTCTACCTTCTGGCGTATCATCTGCTATTGAGG
>CAYRJW010000003.1:49183-51236 GCA_964424715.1 uncultured Rickettsiales bacterium
AAGCGGCATTTGCCAGTTCTTTAATATTAATAGTATGAGCAGAAAATATCTCAACAGCTTGCCTGTTACCGAAAGTTATCGTACCAGTTTTATCAAGCAGTAGAACACTTACATCACCTGCCGCTTCAACCGCACGGCCAGAGGTTGCTATCACATTGGCCTTTATCATCCTCTGCATTCCTGAAATACCTATTGCTGAAAGCAGGCCCCCTATTGTTGTAGGTATCAGGCAAACCAGTAATGCGATAAGGGCAGTTATAGAGATCACCTGGCCTTGTTTACTTATATCAACACTGAATATTGAGTAAGGAATTAGAGTAACGCAAACCAGCAGGAATATTATTGTCATCGCAGCGAGCAGAATACTTAGCGCTATCTCATTCGGTGTTTTCTGGCGTTTTGCACCTTCAACCAAGCCTATCATCCTATCAAGAAATGATTCACCTGGGTCGCAGGTGATGCGCACAGTAACCCAGTCTGAAAGCACTCTCGTGCCACCTGTTACAGCATCCCTGTCACCACCATTTTCACGAATCACAGGTGCGCTTTCACCAGTTATGGCACTTTCATCAACTGTTGCAATACCTTCAATCACCTGACCATCAGCAGGAACAAAATCACCTGCTTCAATAAGTATAATATCATTCTTTCTGAGTTCATTAGCGGCAACAGTTTTGAAGTTCTTCTTATTGTTCGCATCCTTTAATAGTTTTGCTGAAACTTCCTTCCTGGCTTTCTTTAAGCTCTCCGCCTGTGCTTTGCCTTGCCCTTCTGCAAGGCTCTCAGAGAAGTTTGCGAAAACAACTGTGAACCATAGCCAGAAAGTAACATGGCCTATGAACCATACTGGCTCGGCGCTCTGATACATCAGGCTTCTTATAAAAATGATTGATGTAAGGATAGCGCCAACATACACCACGAACATTACAGGGTTCTTTAATTGGTATGCTGGTTTTAACCTTGTGAAGGCAAGCAGTATCGCTTCACCCCAGTTAGTTTTCATTTTTGCTGTGTTTTCCATAAAACCTCTATTGTATCATGTTTAAATGTTCAACCACTGGGCCAAGCACAAGTGCAGGCACATAGGTCAGGAAGCCGACCAGGATTATTATTGCGACCAACATCACAATGAATAACCAGTTATGGGTAGGCAATGTTCCCGCCGTTACAGGAATTACCCTTTTCTTTGATAATGAACCAGCGATAGCGAGTACTGGTATCATCACAAAGAACCTACCTATCAGCATGCAGATACCAAGTGCCGTATTATAAAACGGAGTGTTGGCATTCAACCCCGCAAAGGCACTACCATTATTATTTGAAGCAGATGTAAAGGCATATAGCACTTCAGTAAAACCTTGAGCGCCTGGATTCAATATACTGCTTCTGCCAACATCAGTAAGTACTGCTATCGCTGTACCTATTAACACCGCAGCGCTAGGTGCAAGAATAGTTATAGATGCCATTTTTACTTCAAAACTCTGTATCTTTTTGCCAAGATATTCAGGCGTTCTGCCCACCATCAACCCTGCAATGAATACAGTGATTATGGCAAATACTATCATCCCATATAAGCCAGAACCAACACCACCGAATATTATCTCGCCTAACTGCATCATGATAAGCGGCACCATTCCACCAATAGGTGTATATGAAGCGTGCATTGAATTAACTGAACCGTTAGAAGCCGCAGTTGTAGCGGTTGCCCACATGGTAGAGTTCATTATACCGAACCTTGTTTCCTTGCCTTCCATGTTCGGGGCATCATAACCAATAATAGAATTTATTTTTGGATTACCCTGCAATTCTGAATAATAGCACAGCAGGAACATTGGTATTATCACCGCAAACATTGCTATCAACAATGCTCGTCCCTGTTTCTTATCATTTATCATTCTGCCGAATGTAAAACACAATGCGGCAGGAATTAGTATAAGCGCCAGCATTTCAAAAAAGTTGGAAAGCGGGGTTGGATTCTCATAAGGGTGTGCTGAGTTGACATTAAAGAAACCACCGCCATTAGTGCCAAGCTGCTTGATTGCTTCCTGACTTG
>CAYRJW010000003.1:51246-55891 GCA_964424715.1 uncultured Rickettsiales bacterium
CCGCCATTAGTACCGATCTGTTTTATCGCTATCTGTGAAGCCGCAGGCCCCATTGGCAAGATTTGTGTTCCTGATTCAATAGTTGTTGCTTCTACATAAGGTTTGAAATTCTGAACCACGCCTTGTGAAACCAGAATAAATGCAAGTATCAACGATAAAGGCAGGAGTATATATAGATTGCTCCTTAGCATATCCACCCAGAAGTTACCCATATTCTCAGATGTCTTATTCCTGAACCCCCTAATAAGCGCAACCAGTACCGCCATACCGCTAGCTGCCGAAACGAAGTTTTGGAATGTAAGGCCGATCATCTGGCTGAAATAGCTCATGGTAGATTCACCACCGTAAGCCTGCCAGTTAGTATTGGTAATAAAACTCATTGCCGTATTGAATGCCAGATGCCATGAAAGCCCGCCAAAGTTTTGAGGATTAAGTGGCAGTTTATCCTGGAAGTATAATATTAAGAAAAGCAGCATAAAACCGAACATGGTAAATACTATCACCGAAGCGGCGTATTCTTTCCAGCTCATTTCCCTTCTTGGGTCTATGCCCGAAAAGCGATAAAGCAACCTTTCAACAGGTAGAAAAATAGGCGAAAGAAAGTTTTTCTTACCCTCATAAACATTGGCCATATAGCTGCCCAGCGGGCGTGCCAATAGCACCAACACTCCAAAATATAATAATATCTGTATCAGATCGCTATTTGGCATAAAAACTCCTAAAATTTTTCTGGGAATAGTAGTGCGAAGAACAGGTAAATGAGCAGTATCCCTGCGGTTATGCCTGCCAATGCTAAAATAAAATCCATAAATAACCTCGTATTAGTTTATGGTTATATGTTACTGCTGCTGAAAATTTGGTGGTGTATATTTAGTGTATATTTGTGGGTGAAAAATTTATTACCAAGAAATTGTCGCCTCTTTCACGACGGCAATTAATTAATGAAATACCCCCACTTGGCGGCGATACGAAGACAATACGAATGTGAGTCCCAGAGCCAATTTCAATAGCTTATTTGAATAACTTATTGATTTTTAACGGGAGTTTACGCCCAACGGGATTTGCCAGATTGAACTATCTATTTGTAATATAAAGAAAAGAAGGTCCTAAAAATTGGGTCCATTCCCCGAATTTACCCTGATTTGAGTCGGATGTTTTGGGACTCATATTCGTATAAATTGTAGAAATTATTACTTTAGTAATTAACCTTGCTATAGGTATAAAAGTAATCCAAAAATTACTAAAAAGCTACGGAGAAAAATATAATGTTAAATGCTATTTTTTCTGATCTTGAGTTCTGGAAGGTTTTTTTAGGCCCTATGATTACTGTTGCTATCGCACTTTTCTCTGCGTGGTATATCATTAGAAATTCTAACAATCAGATAAAAGCCAATATCAAATTACAGCAAAATAATTACAAAAAAGAACTAGAGGCAGAGTTCTATAAGAAAATTGTTAAAAGTATCAATAGGAGTCAGAGCGCATCTGCAAAGGTTTCTTCATATGTATATAATCTAAAGATAAATTTAGAAAACCATTTTAGAACTAAAGAAAAGATACCAAATAGTATACTCACTCAGCGCACAAAAGAGTTTATGGATATACATAACGAAGCAGGTAATACTTTGGTAAATCTAATTTATATTATTGAAAATTATGAAATTGTAAGTCCAGAAGGCATGGAGTTGACCAGAATGGCAGTAGGTAATGCCCATTATAACTTATGCAATGCTTTTGCGAAAACATTTGAGCCCCTTTTAGCGGTTCTGCCAATAGATAGTCCTAATGGGCCATTGAACGTAAAAGAATTAGATGCATCGGTAATTGGGTTTTTAAACCCTATACTTGAGGAATATTTAGAAGCTCAAGGCAAAGCTGACACTTTTACGTATGATTTAAGAGTTGCTTTGCAAAACTTATTTTTAGGTGATTTGTACGGCCATAAAATCAAGTTACGGGAACCAATAGACCCTAAATATCATGTTTTTTCATTTAATGATATTCAAGCTCAAATGAAATATTATGATTCAACCCCATTTGGACAGTCAAAGAAAAAAGCCGAAGAGTTTGTCAGATCAACTTTAAAATAGTTTTTATCCCATTTTGGGACTTACATTCGTACTAATTTCTCTTTATTCATATGTATGATTATATAAATGTCGTTGAACGAGAATTTCAATTTCATTTAATAGCGGTTCAACTTTTTTCTGTATTCCTTCATGTGCTTTACCCCAAAAATCTGTTTGTGAACCTCTATCATTAAGGCTCATTTTTCTATCCACCCAAACGCTCCACAAGTGTGTATGAATCTGAGAAAATTTATCTTTTAATTCTGGGCTTATAAATATCTTATTACTTTGATAATACTCATCAAACTCTAAAAAGGCTTTATAGGCCTGATGCATTTGTTTATGATCTAAATATTTTGAATATATATCATTTTTATCTTTCTCATTTCTTAGTCTATCAGCTATAGCTTCGGGTATTTCTTCCTCTTTGATCAATCTTTCTAATGATTTCTCATCACATTTATTTAAATCTGGTGATTCCCTGAACATCATAACGGCTCTTGATACTTCTATACGTAACTTTTGAAGTTTGTTCCAAAGGGTTGGGAGGATATCATATTCTCTATCTTGTGTTTTCAGTACTCTATTGAACATGGTGTTCATTTTAAGTTTAAGTTTTTCTAACTCCGTATTTTTTTCATGTTTGAAGTTTTCTAATTCTTTTTTAAACCAGTGATTTACTAAATGTTTCCCCCAAAATACAAATAGTACATAAGCAATAGCTACAGTACCGCCACCATAAACGACCACTTTGCCTATTAACTGGGTTATACTATCCATATAAACTCCTAAATTAAGAACATTATACTCTGTACTTACGTTTATTCTAATAATTTTATATCTATATAGAGAGACTACTATTTTTAATTTTAGTTACTATATCATTTTTCATGACTCAAAATCTCACAGATTTAAATCTCCGCTGGCTATATGTGGATTTTAACAGTTACTTTGCAAGTGTTGAGCAACAACTACACCCAGAACTTCGTGGTAAGCCTATAGCTGTAGTGCCGGTAGAATCTGATTATACCAGTGCAATTGCGGCCAGTTACGAGGCTAAAGCTTTTGGTGTTAAAACTGGAACTCGGATAAAGGATGCTAAAAAGATGTGCCCTGGGTTAATATGCGTTCTTGCCAATCATGAGAAATATGTAGAATTTCACCAGCGTATTTGTAAAGAGGTTGAAAATCATATTCCAGTAACTGCTGTATGTTCTATTGATGAAGTGGCGTGCGAGTTAATGAATAATGAATCATCAGTTGAGCAGGCAACCAAGATTGCTCTGTCCATCAAGAAGGGTATAGCTGCTAATATTGGTGAGTATGTAAAATGTTCTATAGGTATAGCTCCTAATCGTTATCTGGCAAAGGTTGCAACTGATATTCACAAACCTGATGGCTTAACATTCATAAAAGGGGAAGACTTCTCAAAGCGCCTTAATATATTCTCGGCATGATCTAGTTTCCATGTATGTTTGAATTGTTCATGCCATTTACGAGCTACATTTTCAAAATTATGTTCATAGCTATGCTTTAGTTGAAGTTTTTGCAGCTTCCTAAGTTCACTAGGGTCTTTACCATCTAATATCTGTCTTTTAGCTTCATCACGCTTGGCCTTTGCTTCAAGAATGCTAATGACTGGGTAAGGACCAAATGAGATGGATTTTTCTTTGCCTAAGAAACGGTACTTTAAGCGCCAGTTTTTTCCTGTTGGAGTTATATGAAGATATAGACCATCGCCAGCAGAAAGCTTGTTGCCTTTACCAGATGGGTTATATTTTGCGTTGTCACACGCATAATTGCTAAGTTTTTTTACGGTCATGGGGGTAACTCCTTTTTAGGTTACAAAATACCCCCAAATTGGGTACTAAAACGAAAAATTTCGTTCAGATTCGTTCGGAGGTTTGAGGAGTATACTATTGATTTAAGTGCTTGTAAACTATATGTTATATGCACTACTTGAGACCACTCTGGACTCATTATATGGTGACCCCAACGGGATTCGAACCCGTATTGCCGCCGTGAAAGGGCGATGTCCTAACCGTTAGACGATGGGGCCGTCCGAGGAAGAAAGATTGGCTGAAAATATACATGTTTTTTAGTTTTTCAAGCCTTAACTTTCAAATATCCTATTATTTCCCATGAGGAAACCGCCTTTTCCGTTGTTTAAAAATAAAATGTAAACAATTCAATAACTAACAGTTTTCATCTGATATATAAATCCTGAAATCTTTTGTGGATCTGGGTGGGCGGCATACTCATCACATTTCAGTAAATTTTCCTGTAATGGCAAACTATCTTAGATTTGTGAGCCCCCTTATATGTTTCTAATTAATTTACTCTTATGAAAATCTGCGATCCGCTACCCCAGAAGTTTGATTTTTTAAACCCCCGAAACAATCTTGCCTGCTATGTGATTTTTGGAGGTGATCTTTTTGGGCATTTTTATGGGTATCCTGGGAGGTAAAACGTGCTAATCGAATTAATTATTTCTGACATGATGATGTATCATCGTCTAGTTGAACTTATACCTGACCCTGATCATGCCTGCGTGGGAGGATTGGTCTGGGTTGGCT
>CAYRJW010000004.1:0-4902 GCA_964424715.1 uncultured Rickettsiales bacterium
CGCCCTCAAAATTCTTGGCAAGCTCGCTTGCGGCGGCGGCCTCAAATAACAGGTCCATTTCTATTTTGGAAGTCTCGGCAACGGTGGAAACAAGCTGGCCGAGTTTCATCCTGCGATATCTCGGGAATTTTTTGTTCACTATCCTGGTGATCCAGTAAAGCAGGTTGATATCCTTGAAGAAGCGGGCCTCTATATTGGGTCTCAGCACTTTTACAGCCACTTCATTACCATCCATATCACGGGCGAAATGAACCTGTGAGATAGATGCAGCAGCGTGAGGCTGCTCATCAAATGTTTTGAATAACTCAGTGGTTTTTTTGCCGAGTTCTTTTTCGATTATCTGTTTTGCGATAGAGGTAGGGAAGGGTGGTAGCCTGTCCTGAAGGCGGGATAATTCATCGGCCAGATCATCGCCTATCAGGTCTGGTCTTACGGAAAAACACTGGCCCAGCTTAATAAAGGCAGGCCCCAATTCCTGAAATACATGAACCAGCTTCTGGCCATCATTCATTATATAGCAATTCTTGTTTGGCTGCGGGCAGACCACGGAACCCAGCAACTTTGCCAGTGAATGATATTTTGTATTTTCCAGAAAGAAATAGCATCTGTATTTTGCAAATGTCCTGAAAATATGGAGAGATCTGTTAAGATGTTTTGCAGCCATAAAATAAATTCTTATCCTTTGAACCCGGTATGGATGGCAACGGTGCCAGCGGTTAGTTTTTTATAATTTACCTGTATCAGGCCAGCCTCTTCTATCATTGCTTTGAAATTATCGGCGGTCGGGAAAGTGCGGATGCTTTCAACCAGATATTTGTATGAGTCCTCATCATTAGCGATGAATTTGCCTATTTTAGGGATGATATTGAAGGAGTAGAGGTCATATATCTTCTTCATCAGCTCATTCTTTACATCCGAGAATTCAAGGCAAATGAACTTGCCGCCGGGCTTCAATACACGAAGGATCTCAGACAGTGCTTTAGGAATATTAGTAACATTCCTGATACCAAAGGCTATAGTGACGAAATCGAAGGAGTTTTCGGGGTAGGGGATATTCTCGCAATCTATGATGTTAAAATCGAGATATTCATGGAGATTTTCATCGATTGCACGCTTTTTGGCAATGGAAAGCATTTCCTCATTAACGTCAGATGTTACACATGAAACATTAACATTCTTATTTTTCAGTGATTTAATTATAGAAAAACTGATATCTCCGGTCCCTGCAGCCAGATCTAATATGCGATTGCCATCAACGGGTTTGATCTCATTGAGCATTTCCTTCTTCCACCAGCGATGAAGGCCACCGCTCATAAGATCGTTCATCAGGTCATATTTATTGGCAACGCTGTTAAAAACATCTCTTACCAGACCGCCTTTAATAGCCTCATCAACCTGCCGGAAACCAAAATTTACCTTACTTTCGCTCATTACGATAATTGAATTTTTCATTTGAGGTGGTATATATAGACAGTTTTTAAGCTTTATAAAAGAAATTTCCGAATAATTTTATGCCTGAACTTCCTGAAGTAGAAACGGTAAAACGCGGTCTGGAAACGCAGATAGTGGGTAAGGCCATTAAAGAGATATTCACCAGCGATAAAAGGCTGAGAATGGAATATCCAAAGAACCTTGCCAGCAGTCTCAAGAACAGGAAAATATTAAAGCTGGACAGAAGATCAAAATACATACTTATCGAGATATTTGGCGGGGAAACACTGGTAATTCACCTTGGCATGAGCGGCAGGATATTATTCAAGGAAAAAGCTCACAAGAAGGAGAAGCACGATCATTTCATTGTTAAATTCACGGATGATACGCAAATAATTTTCAATGACCCTAGGCGCTTTGGCTTGGTCACATTGATAAAGAACGAAGAGATAAACTCTCATAAACTATTCAAAGACCTTGGCATAGAGCCTCTTACAAAAGGCTTTAACGGTGGTTATCTGCAGAATGTCTTTAAAAATAAGAATTTGCCGATCAAGCAGGCGATAATGGATAGTCATAATCTGGTGGGAGTTGGGAATATTTATGCTTCTGAAGCGTTGTTCCGCACAAAGATAGACCCAAAGAAGCCTGCCAGCAAGATAGCCAGGAAAAATCTGGATATGCTTTCGGAAAATATCAAGAAGGTTCTGCTGGAGGCCATAAAATCCGGGGGTTCCACATTACGGGATTATGTGCGGAGCGATGGCGATGTGGGGTATTTCCAGCATTCCTTCAAAGTATATGGCAGGGAAAATCAGCCTTGCTTTAGCTGTCAAACTGCCTTAAAAAAAATCGTACAACAGGGAAGAAGTACATATTTCTGCCCTGAGTGCCAAAAATAAATAAGATCATCATGACAAAAAAACTTTTGACCGTTCTCGTTTCATTATTAATTATCAGCAACCTTACTGCATGCATGGCAGTAAAAAGAGTTGGCGAGGCAATAAATGCACCTAGCACAGGTGGTTTCGTACCTAACCTGCCAGATGTTCCTTTGCCAAGGAATTTCGTGGTTGATGCTGATACTTCAACATTCTTTGATTCCCCAGAGGGCAGGATAGCCGAGATAAACGCACAGGGTTTCTCTGAAGCAGATGATATTGAGGATTTCTATACCGACAATATGGATGAATTCGGCTGGCAGAAAATAAGCAGCACCGCTTACAGGAAAGAAGGTGAATTGCTAATGATAAATATTGAGAAGTCTAAAACGCTTACCAATATAAAATACCAGCTAAGACCTTCTAACTAGGCTTTTACTTTACCTACAAGCTCCTGAACTGCGGCGACGGATTTGGTAAAATAATCCTTTTCGGTCGCATCCAGTTCTATCTCGATTATCTTCTCAACACCGTTCTTGCCGATAACTACCGGAACACCGATATATAAGCCTTTTACGCCATACTGGCCGTTAAGATATGCGGCGCAGGGCAGCACACGTTTTTTATCTTTTATGTAGCTTTCTGCCATTGCTATAGCGGCGGATGCCGGGGCGTAGAATGCCGAGCCGGTTTTAAGCAGGCCAACTATCTCAGCGCCGCCATCGCGTGTGCGTTGAACTATTTTATCCAGACGTTCCTGTGTGGTCCAGCCCATTTTGATAAGGTCTGGCAATGGTATGCCGGCAACGGTGGAATAACGGACAGAAGGTACCATAGTATCGCCATGGCCGCCAAGTACGAAAGCGGTTATATCTTCAACCGAAACTTTGAATTCTTCAGCAAGGAAATATCTGAAACGCGCAGAATCAAGAACGCCTGCCATGCCCACAACTTTCTCAGGTTTAAAGCCGGTCTTTTGCTGCATCAGGCCAACCATAGCATCGAGCGGATTGGTTATGACTATTACGAATGCGTCAGGGGCATTATTTTTTATACCTTCTGCTACCTGTGATATTATCTTGGCATTTATTTCGATAAGATCATCGCGGCTCATGCCCGGTTTTCTTGGAACGCCGGCGGTTACGATGATAACATCGCTGCCTGCAATGTCTTTATAGTCATTAGAGCCTTTAAGGTTGGAATCAAAGCCTTCAACCGGGGAGCTCTGGATAAGATCAAGCGCCTTGCCCTGTGGGATGCCTTCGTTGATATCATATAGTACAACATCGCCCAGTTCCTTAAGGCCGATAAGGTGAGCCAGTGTTCCGCCGATATTGCCGGCGCCTATAAGTGCTATTTTATTTCGTTTTGCCATGATGTTAACCCTGAATTGTTGTTTAAACACTTATAAGGCTACATATATGTTATTGCAAGTATATAGAAAAGCTGGTAATGGGGGCTTGCCCAACAATGGGACCTAAACCTTAAAAGGATATTAGTTATGTCAAAATCTCTTATAAAAATACTTACACTTACGACAATATTTTTTGCCTCACAGCAGGCAGAAGCGCGTGACCAGATCAGAATAGTGGGTTCTTCAACTGTATATCCTTTCGCAACAGTAGTTGCTGAAGAATATGGCACGAAGAACGATTTCAGAACGCCTATAGTTGAATCTACCGGTACGGGTGGAGGTTTCAAATTATTCTGCAGCGGCGTTGGTGAACAGTTTCCTGATATAGCGAACGCATCAAGGAAGATAAAAGACTCCGAGCTTGATCTGTGCAAGGCAAACGGCGTTAACAACCCTATCGAAGTTAAGATTGGCTTTGACGGTATCGTTCTTGCGAACGCTATAACCGGCAGCAAATATGATCTTACCAAGAAAGAGATATTCCTGGCCCTTGCCAAGAAAGTTCCTCAGAACGGTGTTCTGGTTGATAACCCATACAAGAACTGGAACGAGATAGACCCTAAACTTCCTGCGAAGAAGATCGAAGTATATGGTCCTCCTCCAACTTCCGGCACGCGTGATGCATTTGCTGAGATAGTTATGGATGGAGTTTGCCCTTCAATACCTGAATTCGCAAAAGAATTCCCGGATGCGGAAGTTCTTAAAAAACAATGCCAGGTCCTTCGTGAAGATGGCGTTTACATCGAATCAGGCGAGAATGATAATCTTATTGTACAGAAGCTGAAGAACAATCCTGATGCGCTTGGTATCTTCGGATACAGCTATCTTGAAGAGAACCGCTCAGTCCTTCAGGGCTCTCATGTTGATGGCGTTGAACCGGCGTTTGAGAACATAGCTTCTGCTAAATATGGCGTGTCACGCTCACTATATATATATGCCAAAGCTGAACATATAGCTGTTATAAACGGCCTTAAGGAATATCTGAAAGAGTTCGTAAGTGATGAAGCCATCGGCGAAGAAGGTTATGTTATTGCCAAAGGCCTTATCCCTCTTAAGAAAGAAGAAAGGGATGCCCAAAGAGCTGTAGTTGCTGCGATAAAATAATTGCGGTAATTAAGTAATGAATATGAGCCCTTCTCTCCGCGTAAGCGGGGGGAAGGGTTTTTTATTTGCAGG
>CAYRJW010000004.1:4912-6512 GCA_964424715.1 uncultured Rickettsiales bacterium
AAAATAAATAGATTATTCAGCGTTACGCTTCTTGAATTTTTCAAGCTTGCGCATGATGTAATCGCGCTTCATTTTGGAGACATGTTCAACGAAGGTTATACCGTTCAAATGGTCTATCTCGTGTTGTACGCACACAGAGGCAAGGTTCTCAAATGCCATTTCGCGTTCGGTGCCGTAATAATCGGTGAATTTTACTCGTACCCTTCTAGGACGCTCGACCGAGGCAAACTGGGCAGGGAATGAAAGACAGCCTTCCTCAAAAACATATTTCTCATCGGACTTCCAGACTATTTCCGGGTTGATGATGAATAATGGATCAGGCTCGGCATCAGGATCATGTGTGCCATCATATCTTATGGAGCCCTGCGCAATATCCATTACCAGAATGCGCTTATGCACACCTACCTGTACTGCAGCTAAACCGAGGCCGTTGGAAGCATACATGGTCTCCAGCAGGTCATCCATGAATTTTTTGAGATCATTATTCATTTCCTCAGGCGCAACGGGAGAGGAGACTTTCTTAAGCCTTGGGTCCGGCGCTATTATTAGAGGTAGAACTGCCATTTCTATTCAAATTTATTAGTTCGAGAAATATTCTGCGGGGCGGATTTACCTTTTGCTCCACGGATGCTTGTCCAAGTAGTAAGGTCTTTCAGATCGTGGGCTTTTGTGCCGTTCTTCCATTTTAGACCATCTGCAAGGTTGAATATTTTAATATCGGTGAGGTTACCATCCTTGAATTTCTGTAACGCTACGCCCTGACCTTTTTTCATTACCGGAATGGCATTTACAGGGAAAACCAGCATCATCCTGTTATCGCCGATGGTTGCTATGTGGGTGCCATTTACTTTCAAACATTTAAGGGCCTTTTCATTCTCGCCTAAATTCAGCACCTGTTTACCGGCCTTGGTTTGCGCCAGTACATCTGCGGCATCCACTATAAAGCCCTTGCCTTTGCTTGAGGCCACCAGGAATTTTGCGCCCTCTTCATTTATCTCAATATCCAGTATGTCTTCTGATTCATTCAGCTCCAGCACCAAACGGATAGGGTCACCAAAACCTTTACCACCCGGTATCTTATCGGCGCCGATAGTATAGAACCTGCCGGATGAGGTGAATACCAGAACCTTATCGGTGGTCTGCGCTTTCAGCAGGAATTTTTCATTATCGCCTTCTTTATATTTGATAGAGGAAGTATCAATGGAGTGCCCTTTGAACGCCCTTATCCAGCCCTGTTCGGACATTGCGATGGTAAGCGGTTCTTTCTCGATGAAGGCATCAATTGATATTACGGTATTGGAAACCTGCTTGTGCGTTATCTGGGTTCTGCGTTTGCCGAGTTTAGTCTTTTTGCTGAATGTATCGCGGACAAGTTTTATCTGGTTGCCGATCTCTTTCTTCATTAATTTCTCATCAGCCAGAAGCTCTTTCAAAGCTTTTTTCTCATCCATCAAGGCTTTATTCTCTTTCCTTATCTCCATTTCCTCAAGCTTTTTAAGGCTGCGCAGGCGGGTGTTTAATATAGCTTCCACCTGATTTTTGGTGAGGTCGAATTTCTTCATCATTACTGCAGCCGGATCATCTTCCTCGCGGATTATCT
>CAYRJW010000004.1:6526-23873 GCA_964424715.1 uncultured Rickettsiales bacterium
AACCAGCAAGCCGCCGAGTATCTCAAGCCTGTTCTCTATCTTTTCAAGGCGGTAAGTACTTTTGCGAACCAGAACCTCTTTGCGATGCTCAAGGAATTGCTCAAGGACCTCTTTCACACTCATAACTTTCGGGATGCCGTTCTTATCAAGCGCATTCAGGTTCAGGCTATATTTTATCTCCAGATCGCAGACTCGGAAAAGTGATTCCATCAATATTTTAGGATCAACATTCCGGTTCTTAGGCTCCAGCACAACGCGGATATTCTCTGCCGATTCATCGCGCAGATTGCCAAGCAGCGGGGTTTTCTTGTTCTCAAGATTATCCGCCATTCTCTCAAGCAGGCGGGATTTCTGCACCTGATATGGTATCTCGTAAACTATTATCTGATATTGATTATGCGACAGCTCTTCAACCTTCCATTTAGAACGCACACGGAAAGAGCCGCGGCCGGTATCATAAGCGGTCAGAATGTTCTCGCGCGGTTCCATTATCTCGCCGCCGGTCGGGAAATCCGGGCCTTGTATGAATTCAAGAAGTTCGGCAGTGGTGCTGCTTTGTTTCTTTAATAATTGCAGGGCTGCATCGCATATCTCTTCAACATTATGCGGTGGTATGGAAGTTGCCATACCAACTGCGATACCTTCCGAGCCATTGGCCAGCAGGTTCGGGAAATTAGCAGGAAGAACAACAGGCTCCTCATCCTGATTATCGTAAGTAGGGCGGAAATCAACGGTGTTTTCGCCGATATCCTGAAGCATCAATATCGCAACCTCGGTCATGCGGGCTTCGGTATAACGCATCGCGGCCGGGTTATCACCATCGACAGAGCCGAAATTGCCCTGGCCATCAACCAGCGGATAACGCACCGAAAAATCCTGCGCAAGACGGACAAGTGCATCATATACCGCAACATCGCCGTGCGGGTGGTATTTACCTATTACATCACCCACAACACGGGCGCATTTCTTGAATCCGGAATCCGGATCAAGTTTTAACTGGTGCATGGCCCATAGCAGGCGGCGGTGAACCGGTTTAAGGCCATCGCGGACATCAGGCAGTGAACGGGAGGTGATGGTTGAAAGCGCATAGGCGAGATATTTCTCGCTAAGCACTTCCCTGAAGTTGGTGGTCTCTATTTTCTCGGTCTTCGTTACGTTTTTCGACATTGGATAATCTGTTTATCTCGTTTCTGAACTGGGCGCATGGGGAGGGGATACGGGCAAGATTTTCGGCGAAGAAATGTTTCGCCAGGAAATATCTTGTTATCTCCAGACCTGCGATAATATCATTCAGTTCAGGTTCCTGTGCCACCATATGGTGTGCAACGCTTTGGTTTTCGCCTATTTCGGCTGGATTGGCAAGAAAAAAATCCGGAATTTTGAAAAGCCGGGATTTATAGGCATCGCCTATTTCGCGCGATACTGCAGAGCCGGTCTTCGGGGAAATATAGGTTATATTATCCTGTGTTCCGGTAACAGCACATGTACTCATATCTATGCCAAAACCGGTCTTTTCAAGGATGGATAGCTCCAGCAATACATAATTATTAAGCCAGTTATTATCTGCCATTTGGTTCAGGTAATCCATAAAATTATCATATATATCAGCATAAACCTCGCGTTCTGGCAGCAATACATCTATCAACGATGCGATTGAGGAAATACTCAATATCTTCTGATAATCGGAGAAATTCAGCAGGGAATAGGCTTTCTCAAGCGATATGGTAAAATTGCCTAAATGTTCCGAAAGCCGGGCTGACCATATAAAATGCACTAAATTACCACTTTGCAGGGTGGAATTATGGCGCTTCTGGCCTTTCATCAGGCCTTTTACCACGCCATGATCGCGGCTTAATATCTTCACCACCATCGCGGTATCGCCGAATTTATAGCTGGATATTATTATGCCGTAATCTTCTATTTTCATAGATTGGTGATCTTTGTATCAAATATTTTAGAGTGCTGGCGGAAGGCATATCTGTCGGTCATTCCCGCGATAAAATCCGCGATGGTCACTGCTATCTCACTCTTGTTGCCCATATCCACATCTTTAAGGAATTGCGGTGGCAGGCAATCCGGGTGCTCAATATAAAAGCCGAACAGATCATGCACAACCCTTTTTGCCTTGTTGGTCATGATAAGGACCTTATGGTGGCGATACATTTTTTCGGAAAGGAATTTCCTTATCACCAGTAATTTTTTGTTAAATTCATCAGAGAAATTCACTATCTGTTTATTCGCCTTTCTTACATCATCAACTGTTTTAATGTTGAGTTCGGCCAGATTCTTATCGGTTTGTTTTATAACATCATCAAGCATGTGTTTTATGAAGGTGCTGCGCACTTCATTTATCAGTATAAGGTCGGAAGCAGTAGGATGCGCGGATTTTATTTTTTTGATCTCATCAGCGATGACTGGCAGACTTAGCAGGTCGTTAAGGCCGAAAAGGCCTGCACGCAGGCCATCTTCAATATCATGGCTGTTATAGGCGATATCATCTGATATGGCTGCAACCTGTGCCTCCATCGAGGCATAGGTTGAAAGTTCCAGATCATGTGTTTTGTTATATTCAACCAGCGCCCGCGGAACATTTTTTATCGGGCCGTTATGTTTTGCGGCGCCTTCTAAACATTCCCACGAAAGATTCAATCCCTCAAAATCGACATATTTCTTTTCCAGCTTGGTAAGTATGCGAATGGTCTGCGCGTTATGGTCGAATCCGCCATGGTCTGCCATACATTCTTTCAGCGCATCCTCGCCCGCATGGCCGAACGGGGAATGGCCCATATCATGCGCAATGGCAACTGCCTCGCACAGATCCTCATCAACGAATAATATGCGTGCAAGGGAGCGTGCCAGCTGTGAAACCTCCAGCGAATGGGTAAGGCGGGTACGGTAATGATCCCCTTCATTATACAGGAACACCTGCGTTTTATACTCCAGCCTGCGGAATGCGGTTGAATGTAGGATCCTGTCGCGGTCGCGCTGGAACTCGGAGCGGTTCGGCGTTAGGCCTTCCTTATGTAAGCGCCCGCGGGATTTGCTGGAAAAGCAGGCATAGGGTGCAAGGAACAAATTATTGTGCGGCTCAAGGACCAGATTGTTTTTTATAGGTTGCATGGCCTATATTAAGTCTTAAATTGGCAATTGTGAAAAGAATTTCCATAAAAGTTACTCCAAAAGCCTCCAAACCAAGGGTGGAAAAGGATTTGTTGCTGAATGAGCACGGGCAGGAACAGTATAAGATATGGGTAAACGCCCCTCCGGAGGATGGCAAGGCGAATAAGGCGGTGATAGAGCTGCTTGCGGATTACCTGGAAATTTCCAAATCGAAGATAAATATCGTTGGTGGTTTAACCAACAGGAATAAAATCGTTGAGATAGATATTTAAGCTACTTCAGCTTTTTCAGCAAAGGTTGCAAATATGCTGATATCAAGATCATCAAGTCTTACTGCGTTTGTACTTGGAGAGTTAGAATAGACCATTTCAGCGGTTGAAGATACATTCAGCAGATCTTTCTCAAAGCCCTGTATCTTTTTTATTATCTCATCAGTTCCGAATATCTCAATTTTAGTGAGCGGATATTTTATCGAGACATTTTCCTCGGCCTTTAATTTCCGGATGAAATTAAGTATGCCAACAAATAACTCGCCGGTCCTTTCAGCTTCATCATCAGCCTTATAATTCCCGGCATCGGGCCAGAAACCAACCGCATGTATGGAACCTACCTTCGCGTGTTTCTCAACGAATATATGCGCATATAATTCTTCCGTGATATGCGGGAGGAAAGGAGCGAACAGGCGGAGTATCCCATCAAGGCAATGGTAAATAGTATGTATCGCGGAGAGGCGTTTTTGTTCGTTCTCCGGAGATTCATCGTAATAGCGACCTTTTACGGCTTCCAGATAATTATCGCAGAATACATTCCAGAAAAAATCCTCGGCGATGGTGCGCGCTACGGAATATTCATAATTGGCGAATTCTTTTGTGGCTTGTGCAATGGTCGTCGCAAGGTGGGAGATGGCCCATTTATCAAGAGGCTCAAAGATGATATTTTTTTCAATATCATCTTTGGCCGATCTTGGTTGCTGTTTTACAAGCGGCAGGAATATCGCGGCGAATTTTGTCGCGTTCCACAACTTCGTTGAAAGTTTTCTACCAATTTTAAGAACATCTTTGGAGAATGCAGTATCCATTCCAAGCTTTGAAGTAGATGCCCAGTAACGCACCACATCGGCCGAATTCTCGGTGATTATCTCATTTGGGGTAACAACATTACCCTTGGATTTGCTCATTTTGCTTTTATCCTCAGCCAAACACCAGCCGGATATCATCAGATTCTTCCACGGGATCTCATTGCCGTGCAGATATGCTTTTACGATAGTATAGAACGCCCATGTGCGGATTATCTCATGCGCCTGCGGGCGGAGATCAGCTGGGAAAAGTTTTTTATGGCGCGATATATCAACGGCGAATTCTTCATTTATCGCTTTGCTGGAAAGTTGCGGTGATACGGAGCTTGTCGCCCAGGTATCCATTACATCTGTTTCAGGGGTGATTCTGTAAAGCTGTTTCGAATCATCTTTTTTTGCCCACCAGCCGATGAATTTTTTATGTTCATCATAGATATCATCAACCTTGATAAAATCTTTCGGCAGCGTAACTATAGGGTTTACCGGTAATTCAGCGGCAGAGGCAACAAGGATTTCCTTAGGCCCGGGAATTATACGACGATGACCATCAGGAAGTGTTTCCGCCTGCTGGATGAACCATACCGGGAACGGCACGCCGAAATAACGCTGGCGGGAAATGCACCAGTCCCATGAAAGACCATCTATCCACTGCTCGATGCGGTGACGCATGAATTCCGGTCTCCAGTTACATTCTCTGGCTTTTTCTTTGAGGGCATCTTTATGCTCGATAACTTTTATGAACCACTGGTCGGTAGGTAATATCTCAAGCGGTGAACCGCTGCGCTCGGCGCATTTTACGTTGTGTTTTATGGCTTTCTTTTCTTTTGCCACTAGAGAATTCTGCTCTAGAATCTCTATCATCGTATGTTTTGCGGAAAGCTTTTTCTCCTGATGGTCTGCCTTTAAGCCGTTCAGTTTTTCGGCCAGTGCTTTAAGCGCGTATCTGTCGCTCAAAAAACTTTCCGGGAATCTCAGATTCTCAAAAATGAAATTAGTTTCAAGATCGATCTTGCCGAATTTATTTAATATTATCCTTGTACCGAGATTATGTTTCTTCCACCAGAAAATATCTGTCTCATCGCCGAAGGTACAGCACATCACCACGCCAGTGCCTTTTTCCTTATCCACCTTATCATCGCCGATTATATCTACTATAACATTGAATATAGGGGTTACGGCCTTCTTGCCTTTATATTTTGCAAGATCATCCGGGTGAACTACCAGTGCAACGCAGGCTGCAAGCAGCTCCGGGCGGGTGGTCATTATTTCTACTTTCTCTAATTCTTCCCACGATATTTTTTCACCATTCTGGTGTTTTTTAAATTGCACATCACTCATTAAACCGAACCAGATGTAATTCTCGAAACTGTCCAGTTCCTTTTCCTCTATCTCTGCCTGTGCGATGGCGGTCTGGTCTATCGGGTCCCAGAACATTGGCTGGAGTTTGCGGTAAACCTGCGTTTTCTTGTAAAGATCAAGGAATGAAAGCTGCGATATTTTACGCGATTCATCAGAGATCGTGTGGTATTCCTGGTTCCAGTCCACTGAAAGCGCGATTGATTCAAACAGATTGCGGAAATCCTTGCGGGCGGATTCGCTTACTTCCTCGCACATTTTAATGAAATCCTCGCGGCTATGTAAATGCGCTTTGGTCTTTTTGGTCTTCTCAACTAACCGTTCCGTAGGCAGGCCGTTATCGTCAAAGCCCATCGGGTAGAAAACATTCTTGCCAACAGAGCGCTGGAAGCGAGCGATAAAATCCGCCTGAGTATAGGAAAATATATGCCCCATATGCAAATGGCCGGAAACTGTCGGTGGCGGCGTATCTATAACATAGGAATCAGCCCGGGCGATATTCTCATCCCAATTGTAAACACCAAGTTTTTGCCACTCTTTCTGCCATTTCTTTTCAGTTTCAAGAGCGTTATAATTTTGTGGAAGTTCTTTCATAGGCGGGCATTTTTAAACAAAATACTGCGCAAATCAAGTGCTTATTGCACCCGCACAATATCAGTGAATATCAGGAAGGCTGCGTAAAGCGTCAGGCAAAGCGTACAGAGTATAGCAAAAAGCTTGGCTTTGATGGTTGAATCATCAATATTCCCGTAAAAAGTACCTTTGATGAAATGATCCCATGATGCCTTGCCCGGCCCCATCATCAGGATGGGAAGCAACATAAGTGTCCATACCATATGCTCCGGCGATGATGTGTAGGTGAATTGTATTATTGCTGTCATCACCAGAAGGCCGAATGCGGCAAATCTTCCGGCAAGACCGATAATTAATAATATCGGTAATACCAGTTCGCCAAATGTACTGCCATAAGCAGCCATTTCAGGTGTCAGGAACATCTTGCCAAAAAGAGTTATTTTTTTATGGGTCATATATTCATTCTCAAAGAGCAGGAGGGCCGTATCAAAATCAACTATCTTGGTAAGGCCGGAACGCCAGAATATCAGTGCTACATATAAACGAAGGGCAACAAATGAAAGCGGCGAAAGAAAATCAAGCACACTTAATTTCCATTCTATTAATCTCAGGATAAGATTTTTTTTCTTAGGTTCGGCAACTTTCTTTTCTGGGAATTTTTTCTCTTTCGGTTTTTTCATTATCAGTTCCTGAAAAGTTTATTCGGTGAGAAGGCATCCCGCGCCGCTTCGCCTACGAATACCAGCAGGGAAAGTATGAGCCCCACAACAAAAAACCCTGTAAGACCTAACCACGGCGCCTGCAGGTTTGATTTGCCCTGTGAGAGTATCTCGCCAAGCGATGGCGAGCCGGAAGGCATACCAAGACCTAGGAAATCCAGAGAGGTAAGCGTTGTGATCGCGCCGCTGATTATGAAAGGCATATAGGTTATTGTTGATACGAGTGAGTTAGGTAATATATGGCGCGTCATTATTTTCCACTCGGGAACGCCGAGGCTTTTTGCAGCCATCACATAATCAAAATTCCGCACTTTTAATACTTCAGCACGAACCAATCCAACTAATCCCATCCAGCTGAATAAAAGAATGAACAATAATAATATCCAGAAATTCGGCTCTATTATACTTGCCAGTATCAGCAGCAGGAAAAGCGTTGGTATTGAACCCCAGACCTCCATGAAGCGCTGGAAGAGAAGATCCAGCAGGCCGCCGAAATAACCTTGCAGAACGCCGGCGAAGATCCCTATCACAGAACTTAATCCCGCAAGTATAAGCCCGAACAACACGCATAATCTGAAACCATATATTACGCGCGCAAGCACATCGCGGCCACGGTCGTCGGTACCGAGCAGGTTCTGCCAGTTGGGCGGTGCCGGATTGCTTTCGGTGCGGCTGAAATTTATGGTATCGTAACTGAATTCGATCAGGGGCCATCTTATCCAGCCATTCTTGCGAATCTCCTCGGCGATGAACGGATCGCGGTAATCTGTTTCAGAATCAAAGAAGCCGCCAAATTCAGTTTCAGGGTATGATTTAAAGATGGGGTAATAGAATCCACTTTTATATTTCACCAATACAGGCTTATCATTGGCGATGAACTCAGCGAATAAGGTTACCGTGAAGAAAAACAGGAATATCATCAGTGAATAATAGCCGCGCTTATTCGCTTTGAAATTTATCAGCCTTCTTTTATTGAGTTCCGAGATAGCCATAATATTCTAGATCAGGTCCTGCTGTTTTGCAGCGATGTAATATTTATAGCCCGTATAGAGCGTTAAGCCCGCAGAGAGCCAGAAGATTATGCAGCCCAGGTAATATAATATATTTATTGTAACGGTAGGGTTCGCAATTATGCCGGAAGTTAACAGTAGCAGAGTTGTGGCGGCCATCTGTGATGCGGTCTTCCACTTCGCAAGGTTCGATACCGGCATTTCGATATCGCCGCTTTTACCGAGGAACTCGCGCAGGCCGGAAATGAATATCTCGCGGCAGATTATTACGACCGTAGGGATAACGAGCCATGCTTCCTCGGTGATCACTAAACAAAGTGCGGTTGCTACCAGCAATTTATCGGCGATAGGATCAAGCATTGCGCCAAAGCGGGATTCCACATGCCATTTGCGGGAAAGATAACCATCAAGAAAATCAGAAAAACTGGCAATTAAAAATATCGCGGCAGAAATGGTTTTTATATCACCCTTCTCAAAATAGAAGGAGATAAGCAGGAAGGGTATCAGAATAACCCTGAAAATAGTAAGGTAGTTAGGCAGGTTTTGTTTGAAACTGGACAATTTTTATACCGTTTTTACTTGGATTCCGTCAAACTATAACCTATATTACATATCAAATAAAACAAAAAAGCATTATGACAGCAAGTTACGCAGATATAATATTCTTCGCCGTGGTTGCAATATATCTTGGAATCAAGCTTTTTGCGGTACTTGGTAAAAAGAACGAGCAGGATGCTAATATAGAATCCCGCCGTGCGCCATACAGAATACCAGAAGTTATGAATGACAGCAGGCAGGGCCTTATCTCGCCTAATGTAAGGCAGGTGGAGATAGTTGTAAAAAATAATCTGGAGAATTTCAAATTCGCTTCTGATGAAGTTAAAAATGGTATAAAAGAAATAATCGAAAAAGACCCTAATTTCTCTCTCGAGACTTTTGTAGAAGGCGCAAAGATCGCGCTTGAGATGGTGTTCAAGGCATTCTCTGAAGGTGACAAAAAAACCCTTAAAAGCCTGCTTTCTGACGATCTTTATAATGTGTTTGAAAAGCAGATTGATGATACAAATGCAAGAGGTCTGGTCACGATAAAATCTCTGGTCGGGATAATAGATGATATAGATATTGTTTCTGCTTCAATGGCTGGAAGCCGGGCAAAAATAGGCCTTAAACTCATGACCGAGCAGATAAATGCTACTAAGGATGTTAACGGCAACATTATAGAGGGCGATACTAAAAAGATCGAGGTGGTTGAGGATATCTGGGAGTTTGAGCGTAATACCAGATCAGGTAATCCTAACTGGAGTGTTATTTCTTTATAATCTTAAAGGTTCCCGTGTTTAAATCAATTACAGTTCTTCTTTTATCCCTTTCGCTGGTGGCTTGTGCCGCTGCGGAAAGAAAGCCCGGCTCTTCCGTTATCAAATTAACAAAATACCCCTATTCAAAATTAACCGGTTGGAATAATTCCAACATACATGATGGTGCAAGAGCATTCCAGAGAAGCTGCGCCGTACTTGGAACAGGCAAGCTAAGGGCAGAAAAACTATTCTCCCAGAACAACAATACCTGGAAACAGAAATGTGCTGGAGCTAAAGCCGCCAAAGACCAGAAACAATTCTTTGAAAGGAATTTTTCACCTTATATGGTTTCCTATAAAGGTAGCGCAAAAGGAAAATTCACCGGTTATTTTGAAAAAGAGATAGAGGCATCACTGACGAAGGATAAGCTATACAGGTATCCTATCTACCGCGCTCCAAGTGATGCAAAACTTCTTAACCTGACCAGAAAAGAAATAGAGAATGGTGCGCTGGAAAATAAGAACCTTGAGATAGCTTACGCAAAAAGTGCCGCAAAATTATTTTTCCTGCATATACAGGGTTCCGGTTTCCTGAAACTGCCGGATGGCAAAAGGGTGGAAATAGGCTTCACTGCAAAAAATAATGCAGAATATACGAGTATCGGTTCTTATATGTTAAAGGAAAAACTTATAGAACACGGCACGGCGGATGAGATATATGAATGGCTTGAAAGCCACCCGGTAAGCGGCAGGACCATCATGAACATGAATGACCGTTATGTGTTCTTTGCAATTAAAAGCGGTGGCCCATATGGCAGCCTTGGTGTTGAACTTACCGACAGGGCATCACTTGCGGTGGATACGCGTTATATCCCGTTAGGTGTTCCGGTATGGCTGCAAACAACTTTATCCGGCACGAAGCAGCATTTCACAAAACTGATGAACGCGCAGGATACCGGCTCCGGGATAAAAGGCCCTATCCGCGGTGATATTTTCTTTGGCGAGGGAAGCTGGGCGGCATCTACCGCAAGCGATATGAATTCGGACGGTAATTATTTTATTCTACTGCCTAAAGAAATTAATCCTGATCTTTATTTTTAAGGACCAGTAAAATATCCTCTCCAAATTTACGTTCATCGACCAGTCTGAATCTTTCTTCAGGTATTTTTGAAAGATGAAGTTCTGAAGAAAATGAAATAGAGTTACTGCCAAGTATCTTCGGGGAATACAGGATCTGCAATTCATCTATAAGGTTCTCGGCTAAAAAATTGCTTATTATTTTCCCGCCTCCCTCCACCAGAAGCCTTTCAAAGCCACGGGATGCGAGGTTATGCAGTACAAATTTTATATCTACATAATTATTCTGCGGGTTGGTAGGGGTTTTTATTATTTCCGCCTTTTCTGATCTTCCGCTCCGGCTGGAAAAGATTATTACCGGGTCGATCGCGGAGTTATTCATTACCCGGCAATTTTCCGGGGTACGGTGGTGAGTATCAAGTATTATCTTCGGGAGTTTTTTGTTTAATCCTTCCAGGCGGCAGGATAATAGAGGATCATCATTGATAACGGTGTTCACTCCTACCAGTATACCATCCATCTTACTTCGCAGAACCTGTACATAATTTCGGGATATCTCGGAGGTGATATATTTACTATCACCATTTCCCAGTGCAATTTTACCATCAAGCGTGGAGCCTATCTTGGCGGTTATATAAGGGCGTTTTTTTGTTATAGTGTTGAAGAATGGCCGGTTGATCTCCATTGCCTCGCTGCTGCAGATATTTTCTATTATCTCTATTCCTGCGGCTTTTAATTTTTCTATCCCGCCTGCTGCTACAGGGTTTATATCGCGGTTAGCGATGACAACTTTTTTTATTCCAGCTGTAATTACAGCATCGGTGCATGGAGGTGTTCTGCCATGGTGATTGCAGGGTTCAAGACTTACATATAATGTAGCACCAGTTGCGTTTTTCCCGGCGCTTTCTATGGCTTGCGGTTCAGCATGGGATGTTCCGGCATTTGCCGTTACTGCTTTGGAGATTATGATACCATCTTTCACCAGCACGGCGCCTACAGAAGGTTTCGGGAATGTTTTTCCGATACCGGACCTTGCCATATTGATGGTAATGCGCATGAATTTATTATGGTCGGTCACTCTTTTTTCTTGATTGTATTTACGAATTCCTCGAAATCCTTTGCGTCGGTGAAATCTTTATATACCGAGGCAAAGCGAATATAAGCGACCTTATCCAGCTTGGAAAGTTCAGCCATTACTTCACTGCCTATTGATATCGCATTTATCTCAGACTCGCCGGATTTCTCGAATTTGCTTACGATCTTATCAACCACCGCCTCAACCTGATCTTCAGTTACAGGACGTTTTCTTGTAGATAGTAAAATACTGCGGCGTATCTTTTCGCGGTCGAATGATTTTCTTTCGCCATCGCGTTTTATCACGATAAGTTCGCGTAACTGTACGCGTTCAAATGTAGTGAATCTGGAATCGCATTTAGGACAATATCTTCTTCTGCGAATGGTAGAGCCATCCTCGGAGGGGCGGGAGTCTTTTACCTGAGTATCTAAAAATCCGCAAAAAGGACATTTCATAAAGCCAGCCTAAATTGTTCCAAGCATTTAAAAACACGATAACAAACAATCTACAACTTGCAACTAACTAGAATGATGTGTCGTAGATAGGGAATTTAGCGCAGAGTTTTTCAACTTCTTTCTTAACTCTCGCTTCTGTCTCCGAATTATTCTCTGCATTCTTCGCAAGACCATCAAATACATCGCCGATAAGATTGCCGATAAGTCTGAACTCTTCTGTTTTGAAGCCGCGTGTAGTGCCAGCCGGAGTTCCAAGCCTGATGCCGGAAGTTACGAATGGCGGTGCCGGGTCAAAAGGAATGGCATTTTTGTTGCAGGTTAAACCAGCGCGTTCAAGACTTTCCTCGGTGGCTTTGCCGGTAAGGTTCTTGGGGCGAAGATCGACCAGAACTATATGGTTATCAGTGCCGCCGGAGACTATATCAACGCCGCGTTCTATCAATGTTTTTGCAAGGATGCGGGCATTATCGACAACCTGTTTCGCGTAATCTTTGAACTCAGGTTTCAAATTCTCAAGGAATGCTGTTGCCTTGCCTGCGATAACGTGAACAAGCGGACCGCCCTGAATTCCAGGGAAAATGGTTGAGTTTATCGCATTGCCAAGAACTATATCTTTCCCGGCCGCAGATTTGCCAACGATCTTATCAGGGAAGTTGGAAAGTATGATACCGCCTCTTGGGCCGCGTAAAGTTTTGTGGGTTGTTGAAGTTACAACATCGGCATAAGGAAGCGGGCTTGGATATGCGCCACCGGCAACAAGACCAGCAACGTGCGCCATATCAACAAGGAAATAAGCGCCGACAGAATCAGCGATCTTGCGAAGTCTTGCCCAGTCCACCACTCTTGGGTAAGCTGAGAAACCACCAATAAGTAACTTCGGCTTATGTTGTTTTGCAAGTTCTTCGATCTGGTCATAATCAAGCAAGCCATCTTCTTTTTTCACGCCATACTGAACCGAGTTGAACCATTTGCCCGACTGGTTAGGTGCCGCGCCATGCGTAAGATGTCCACCCGCCGCAAGTGACTGGCCAAGAATGGTATCACCCGGTTTTATAAGCGCGCCGAATACCGCCTGATTGGCCTGAGAGCCGGAATTAGGCTGAACATTGGCAAATTTACAATCAAACAATTTACATACTCTGTCTATAGCAAGCTGCTCAACTTTATCGGCGAACTCACAGCCGCCATAATATCTTTTGCCAGGATAACCTTCAGCGTATTTATTGGTGAATACCGAACCCTGCGCAGACATAACCGCTCTGCTGGCGATATTTTCTGAAGCGATAAGTTCTATCTGGTTCTGCTGGCGATGAAGTTCACCTTCTATCGCGGAGAATAATTCTTTATCGGTATCTTTAATAGTTGATTTGAAAAATGACATTTTTGTACCTTGTTTGATTTTCAAGGTTCTATAGAGCATATAGATAGCTAATTCAACAGGATAATTTTTTAACCCGGTTTTCGTGCCTGCCGCCTTCGAACGGGGTGTTCAGGAATATCTCCACAAGCTTACGGGCGGTGGTGATATCAAGGAATCTTGCGCCTAAGCAGATAACATTTGCATCATTATGCTGTCTTGAAAGTTTTGCTATCTCTTCATTATATACAAGTGCTGCACGAACGGCAGGATTTCGGTTTGCTGCAATGGAGATACCAACACCGGAACCGCATATGAGGATACCAAATTCAGCTTTTTTATTTTCTATGGCTTTGGCAAGAGCTGTTCCAAAATCAGGGTAATCGACCGATCCTTCGGAATTTGTTCCAAGGTCAATGAATTCAAATTCAGTGGCAAGAGAGCTTTTTAATTCCTCTTTGAGTTTGAACCCGGCATGGTCAGAGGCGATCAATATCTTTTTCATTTAATCAGCGGTAAAATATGAAATGGATTTATATACTAATATATCATCAAAATAATTAGTAAAACTGGAATCTTTCATATCCTGATTTATTTCGCCATCTATAAGGACATTATCAGTTGTATAACTGCCGCGACCGCGTGAGGCATTACCGCTTTCACTGGCACTTATGCCGAAAGTGTCTTCTTTTGGCCCTGCGCCATTTTTATTATATGAGTGTAATCCGTTGGAGCCGTGGCTCATCAGAACCATCGGCGGGCAATCGGGGATAAAGGTTGAATAACTTATTCCTATAGTAGAGCCTCCCAGACAATCTGTTATTGTTGCTGGCGCCGGTGCTATTTCTGTTCTTAAAGCTTTTCTCTGGGATAAACGGAGCCCGCTTAGCTTATCAATAACCTCTATACCCATATCCGGAGCTGTGCCATTATAATAGGTCGGAGGGAAACCAACATCATGAAATCTTCTGTCCAGAACATATACTATCCTGTTTCCCCATGAATCAAAAAGATATTCAGGCGGCAGACCAAGACTGAGTATCGGTACAGCGCCATAAACTATTTGTGCGCCGTTATCGGTTACATTGACCGTAGATAGGCATCCCATAGGAGCGTCCTCCGCACCAAAACCAGCGGTGTCGGGTGCCGGAGTGAGAAGGGCCGGGCACGGTAGTATAGCATTTCTTTTATAATATATCTTCAGCGCTTCAGCTATGGTTTCAAGTTTTGCACGGGTCTCCCGGTTCTTTTCGGCGATATTCTTTTTACTGAATATGGTAAGCGCCGCAACCGATACGGTGGAGATTATCAATATCACTATAGAAAGCTCTATAAGGCTGAAACCATTCTTTTTAATTTTCATATCACTCCATCAGGTCGCTTTTTATGTCATCATATGTCCAGAACCCTGTTATGTCATCAAACCCTGCAACAGGAGGTGATGTATAGAAATCTCCCGTTTCATCATTTTGGGAATTTTCAAGTTCTTCTGTGGTAGAACCGTTGGTGAAGGTTGGGTCGCCGCCTCTTCCTAAATAGGCACCAAAGCCGTTTTCCCCGTGGCTGATCACAAGTAAGACAATACGGTTCTCTGCAATACCGGAAGGGTTATAATCAGTTCCTGCAAGGTTTTTAATATTGATAGTATCAGCTGAAACGGTGGTAAGTCCGATGGTAGCCTCGACATAATCACCTATCACCACATATTTTAATCTTCTGCCCCACGCATCAAATGCCATGTTCGGGTGCAGGTTAAGGGTGGCCACAGGAAGCATACCTGTATTTCCAGAAGTGCAGGTATCAATAGTATCAAATATCTCAACCCCGTAATTCGGGTCTCCTAGTGTAAGGGTAGGGTCAGCGGGGCAGGGCAGGCGCTGGTATTTTTTGCCGAACTGTTTTAATGACTCCAATACCTGTTGTATCCTGTCCTCGGTTGCTGAAACCTTGCTCTGGGCGGTGTATTTTTCATTTATCATAAAGCCTGCTGCTATTATCATGGAAACTATAAACAGCACGATAGACATTTCTATCAACGAGAATCCCGAATTTTTTAAACGCCTTATCATAGATCATCTGTCCATATTAAGGGTTGATTGAATATAAGCATCAGGAACCATAGGATCCCCAAGAACCATAGGGAACTGCCATCTTGTCTTATAGATAACTATATCATCAAATACCTTACCATCGTCAAGGAAGGCATTGGACTGATAGAAAACATTGAGGCCGCTGGCTGAATTCGCCAGTTCTGCGTCAGCCATATAAGCATATAACACCACTACACCGGGATTTTTATCACTGACCCCTCCAAGCGCATTTGGTCCATGGCTTATAAGGGTGTATGCAACATCCCTATCCTCTGCTACATTCTGATCACCCTGATTCCTGATCTCGAACTCATCCTCATATGTGTTATCATCGGATAGGAAAAGATCTGCATCTGCATAAGCCTTCACTATGATATAATCGAACCGTATACCCCAGCCATCTGCTATCATTTGTGTATCAAGCCCCAGAGAGCGTGCAGGAACATCGCCGCTGAACAGTTCCGGTGCGCCTACCGCCGGGCAGGTTGTGCCGGTGATATCATCACCCATGCTTATCCCGTAATTGGCATTGGTTCTTGCGACCCTGTCTGCAGGGCAGGGTATATGTCCATAAATCTCAACATACCTATCGATGGCATCTGCGATCATCTGCATCCGTTCTTTGGTAATATATATCTTGGCGGCATCCATCCGGGCCTGAATACTGAACATTATCATTGCCACCAGCGAAGCAATTATCACCAGTACTATCGAGAGTTCTATAAGCGTAAAACCCCTAGAATTTTGTATTGTAGGCTTGGCCATTTTTTTTGATCATTCCTTCAAGGTATTTTACATTAAAATCCTGCAAACCGCTATATATACCTGCTATCTCACTTTGTGGTGAAATGAGCACAAGCGTAGGTATTGCATTAAATCCCAGGGAATTCAGTAAGTTAGAGTTAGCATCAACATAGCTGTCCAGATCATTCAGGCCATGGGTGGCAAGATAACGCCTCACCCTTTCTTCGCCGCCATCATCGATGGAGATATTGATTATCTTGAGATCGGGGATATTTGAATAAAGTTTTTTAAGGACCGAAAGTGCCGGCATCTGGTTCTTGCAGTGTGGACACCAGGTTGCCCAGAACATTACCAGAAGGGTCTGTCCTTTATAGTCGGAAAGCCGGTGGGCCTGTTCATTACTATAGAACGGTACACTCCGCCAGTCATCAGCGCTGGAATTTACGGGGAAAAGCAAGATACAGCATAACAATAACAGAACCGAAATTTTCATTTAGTTCACTTTTTATTGCCGGATATCTGTTTTGTTGCGATTATCTCGAATTCAGCGTTCTTGGCCCGTATCTGGGCTTCTGTCAGGGTTACCTGTCTTTTTTCGGCATCTGTTCTTATTTTATTTATTACGGCACCCGGAGTCGTATCTTCAATGCCGCAAGCTATTACACCTAATGTGTAGCTAAGTGATTCCTCATCACCAAGGCCCATTTCCTCTGCTGCCCACAGGCCAAGCAATTTTCTCCTGCGTGAGGCTATCTTGAAGCGTAATTCCTCATCATGTACGAATTTATTCTCAAAATTTTTCTGTCTTTCGTCAAAACTGCTCATTGTGTGCCTCTTTTAATAGAAATAATGTAATTGATTTAATGTGTTTTTGATTCTAATAGATATAATCAGTTTAACGATACAATCAACCATAAACAGAAGCAAAAATGGCTAAAAAGAAGATCACAAAGAAAGTTGTATATGAAGGAAAATCCAAGATCCTTTATGAAGGGAACGAACCAGGAACTTTAATTCAGTATTTTAAGGATGATGCAACCGCATTCAACGGCGAGAAACATGAGATCCTTTCCGGCAAGGGCGTTCTGAATAACCGTATTTCCGAATATATCATGACCAAGCTTGAGGATGTCGGCATCCATACCCATTTCATCAAGCGCCTTAACATGCGTGAACAGCAGATCAAGGCCTGTGAGATGATCCCTATTGAAATAATCATCCGCAATGTTTCCGCAGGAAGTTTCTGCAAAAGATTCGGCATCGAGGAGGGTATAAATTTCTACCGACCGGTGGTAGAGATGTGCCTTAAAAGTGACAAACTAGGGGATCCTTTTGTTACCGAGGAACATATCGAGGTTTTCGGCTGGGGCGCACCTGAGGAAATTGAAGCGATGAAAAG
>CAYRJW010000004.1:23883-37086 GCA_964424715.1 uncultured Rickettsiales bacterium
TTTATCAGCGGATTATTCCACGCGGTTGGCATAAAACTGGTAGACATGAAAATAGAATTCGGCCGCGTTTTTGACGAAACCGGCAATCTATATTTATTAGTGGCTGATGAAATAAGCCCTGATAGCTGCCGTTTATGGGATATCCAGACCGGTAATATCTTAGACAAAGACCGTTTCCGTAAAGATATGGGCGGCCTGCAGGATGCTTACCGCGAAGTTGCAAAGCGTCTTGGCATCATCAATGAAAAAGATGGCAATGTGGTCGATATCCACGATGTAAAAGAAAAAGGGGAATAAATGAAAGCAAGAGTATTCGTTACACTCAAGAACGGCGTTCTTGACCCGCAAGGCAAAGCCATACAAGGCAGCCTTGAAAATCTTGGTTTTAATGGCGTTAAAGCTGTTCGTCAGGGCAAGCTCATCGAGATAAACCTTGATGAAAAAGATAAATCCAAAGCCTCTGAGAAGATCGAGAATATGTGCAAGAACCTTCTGGCCAACACCGTTATCGAAAACTATGAATTCGAGATAAAGGAATAATTCCATGAAAGCAGGTGTTGTAGTATTCCCCGGTTCCAACTGTGATAGAGACATGAAGGTCGCGCTTGAATCTTTGGGCGCTGAAGTTTCCATGCTGTGGCACAAGGAAACCTCATTACCAAAACTGGATGTCGTAGTTCTTCCCGGCGGTTTCTCATATGGTGATTACCTCCGCTGCGGCGCAATGGCCGCCCATTCCAACTTGATGCGGGAAATAAAAAAGTTTGCCGATAATGGCGGTTATGTACTTGGCGTATGCAACGGCTTCCAGATATTAACGGAAGCAAAATTACTTCCCGGCGCATTGATGCGTAACAAGAATTTAAAATTCATCTGCAAGGATGTTTACCTGAAACCAGAGAACACCGAGACCGTTTTCACCAGAAAATTCAAAGATAAACCCCTCGCAAAAGTTTCTATCGCCCATGCCGATGGCAATTATTTCGTACAGGAAGATGAACTGAAAGCCCTGAACGACAACGCCCAGATAGCCTTCAAATATGCCGATGCCACCGGCGCCCAGACCGCAACCGCCAACCCCAACGGCTCCATATCCAACATCGCCGGCGTCTTCAACAAAAAGAAGAACATCCTAGGCATGATGCCCCACCCCGAACGCCACTGCGACATCGCAACAGGTGGGATTGATGGCAGGCTGGTGTTTGAAAGTTTGCTTGGGTCTATCTAACCTGAGAATTATCTTTTTGGTGTATTGGCAACATCACTTGTAGCCGTTGATTTAACTGTTTTTATTTGCCAGGCTCTGCTTTCAGTTTTTTGAGCGTATTTCTGCTTTAGCAGTTTAAAAGTTATTTCAATGGCTTTTTTATCAAATTCCCCAAGTTTTTGATCAACAGCATAAGGAGAAGCATCCAAGGTCATAATAGTTAATTTCTTAAATTCCGGATAATCCTTCTCTATTTTGGAGATGTATTTTGAAACCTCTTTTTTGTCCACAGTATTTTTATCTAAAATAATTTTATAATAAAACTCGATTTCGGGATGCTGTAATCCTAATTGATGGCCAAACTCGTGCCCCACATCATTTGAGAGAGTTCTGTTCTGATTGACCCGCTCTTTTTGGGTTGCCGGGCCATTTAGTAATATAGCCATACCTACAATTCGTGCATCGCTAGAGAAATTTTTCCAACCTGCTGCATTCCACCCGTCGGGACATACGGCGCGCGCGCAGAGGCCAGCCTGCTCAAGAACATTAGACTCATAGTAAATATTAAGGTCAGCCTTCTTAGAATCACTTACATAAGTAAAAGTAAAATACTCATTCCATTTTTCAAGGCCGGATTTTACTTTCTCTATCAGATCACCAGGTACTGGCTCCAACTTTATTTGCTTTCCATTGCGCACGGGTGGCTCGCCTATATAAACATGGACCAGGAATTTATTATTCTCCTGAGTTAAATTTGGCAGAAAATCTTCAAAAAGATAATCTTTACCATTCATTTTTTTTCCAACCATCAATTGTGGTATTGTATCTTTATAAGGAAAAAGGTTGCCATATCTAGCTTGCTCTTCTGCAAGGTTCCTGTCTTCTTCGCTTGTTTCCTGCTGAGATGTTGGGGTTTCCTTTGGTAATATTTTATAATTATTTATACCTATAAACCCGCCAATACCGAGTAGAGTTGCCGCAATTTTCCAATAGCGCTGAAGCAAAGATTTTTTAGCTTCCCGTTTTTGCCTTTCCTGATTGTCTTTCTTTTGTCCCATAGGATATACTTAATTCGCTTTATTCTACCATAAGAAGATTAAGAAATAGTTAATAGGATCAAGATTTTAAAAACCCCTTAGGTTAAGGTTAAGATACTGGAAAATAAGAAAAAAGCAATAATATTAAGAATGTATACAGTTGTACCTTCCGCATTAATTTTGTTTAGAGTAAAATGATTCAGGCCATGACACGAGTGTGGAGAGAGGTGCGAAGGCTTTAAAACCCCAGCCCAAGAACACAAAAAAAGTCAGTTTTTAACCCGAAACCGACCCAAAATCACCCCGGAAATAAGGGGTATTTTGTATAATAATATAATATTATCAATAAATTAACGGAGAAAATAAAAATATTAGCAAAAAATGGAAGAATCATCCCTCGATCGCTTTCAGAAAAGCACGCTCAAGCGAATTAACCCCCATCTGTTCCTTAAAGCTTATCGGGGAGCCGTGGTAGATTATTTTTGTGCCGTGGAGGATGGCTATCCTGTCGCAGATCTCATCGGTATCGGAAAGTATGTGAGAGCTGAAGAAGATGGTATTATCAGGATTATTCTTTACATAATCAGTAAGTGCATCTTTAAGGGCGATACGGGCAGAAGGGTCAAGGCCGCTCATTGGTTCATCTAACATTAAGAAAGGGCAGCCAACCAGCAGGGAGGAAAGCAGGCCAAGTTTTTGGCCCATGCCTTTTGAATAGCTGGAGATGCGGTGCTTCAGAACATCCGGATCAAGGCGTAGCAATCTTGCATAGCGCACGGCATCGGTTTTGGAGTAATCTTTTTTGTAATATGAGCAGGTGAGTTTTAAGAATTCCTCGCCTTTTAAAAATAATGATGGCTGGAATTTTTCCGGCAGGAAAGAAAGATTATTTCTGGCATTCTTATCTTTTACGTTCTTGCCGTAAATACTCGCATCGCCGGAATCCTGATCAAGCAGGCCGAGGATTATTTTTATCATAGTGGTCTTGCCCACGCCATTCAGGCCCACAAGGCCGAATATCTCGCCTTTATTGACTTCCAGCGATACTTTATCAAGGACCTTATGATCTTTGAATTTTTTAGAGAGATTATTTATTTGAAGTGGTTGCGGCATAATTATTTTATCAGTTTTTCTAAATATCTTGCAATTACGTCTATCTCAAAATTCACTTCAGAGCCGGGTTTTAATAAATTTAAATTCGTCTGCTCCAGAGTATGCGGGATGATATTAACTTCAAAAACATCATTTTCAATATTATTTACAGTTAACGAAACACCATTAAGCGTAGCCGAGCCTTTTGTCGCTATATATTTTTTATATTGTTCCGGAATTTTCAGTTTTATCTGGCGGTTGCCTTCGCTCTCTTTTACACCAATAACTTTTGCAAGACAATCAACATGGCCTGTTACCATATGTCCGCCAAGTTCATCACCGGCTTTAAGTGAGCGTTCAAGATTTATTGCATCGCCTTCTTTTAGGTTTTTGTAATTTGTTTTTTCCATCGTTTCCGGAGAAAGATCGAACTCAAGCGAGTCAGGAGTTTTTTTCACAACCGTTAAGCAGCAACCATTACAGGCAACAGATGCGCCAAGCGCTATATCAGAAGTATCATATTTTGTGGTAACGGTAAGTTTTATGGTATTGCCGCTTCTTTCAACCTTCCGGGCGATTCCTGTATCTGTTATGATGCCTGTGAACATAAATATTATTAACTGCGTTTATCAAAATCTATCCTCGGGTCAACGAGAACATAGACTATATCACCTATCAGGTTCATGACAAGACCTAGAAGGGTGAATACGAATAATGAACCGAAGATGACCGGGTAATCCCTCGATAATGTGGATTCAAATGAAAGATAACCAAGACCATCGAGTGAGAATATCACTTCAATAAGGAATGCGCCGGTGAATAATATACCAATGAATGCGGAGGGAAAGCCGGCGATAACGATAAGCATGGCGTTGCGGAATATATGGCCATACAAAACCTTATTCTCACTACAGCCCTTGGCCCTTGCGGTTATTACATATTGTTTTGATATCTCCTCAAGGAAGGAATTTTTGCATAACATGGTAAGGCTTGCAAACCCGCCTATTACCATGGCACTTATCGGTAGCACCATGTGCCATAGATAATCCAGTATCTGTTCATACCAAGGCAGCATATCAAAGTTTTCCGAGACCAACCCTTTTAATGGAAATATGGAGATGAAACTGCCGCCGGCAAAAAGAACTATAAGTAATATGCCGAATAAAAAGGAGGGGATGGCGTAACCAACGACTATTATAAAGCTGGTAGCAATATCGAATTTACTGCCATCATGCACCGCCTTTCTTATACCAAGCGGGATTGAAATGAGATAGGTAAGTAAAGTTGTCCACAGGCCGAGTGATATGGAGACAGGCAATTTTTCTTTGATAAGTTCAAATACATCTTTGTCCTTATAGAAGCTTTTGTCGAACTCGAAATGTACCAGCTTATTGAGCATGAGCCAGAAGCGTTCTGCCGGAGGTTTATCGAACCCGTACATGCTTTCGATCTTTTTCAGGATATCAGGGTCTATGCCCTGAGAGCCGCGATATTTTACATTGCCTGCCGAATGATCGCCGGAAATGGCCGAGTTGCCGCCAACAAAATCTTTCCCGGCAGAGGTGAATCTCTCATTAAAACCCTGATCTATTCCTTTGATACGGGCGATGGTCTGTTCCACCGGGCCGCCGGGTGCGGCTTGTATAATTGCAAAGTTAACCAGCATAATGCCGAAAATCGTCGGAAAGATAAGCAAAAATCTTTTAAAAATATATTTTAGCATTTAATCTGCTATAGGTTGTTTTTTAGGTTCCATGACCTAAATCTTGTTTGTAACAATTTATTATATGCCAGGAAAAATACTCCCGATCATAGCTGCCGCTGTTCTGATAGCAATATACTCGGTACTTTTCAATTCTTCATTACCAAAATTGGAAAAAACTTCCGGGACAGAAGAATCATATAAAATCTCCAGCGTAAAGACCAAGGATTTTTTCGGTTCCCTGACCGCTCCTGAAAAGCAGCTTTTCCTGCAATTACCATGCGCGCCGGGCTCTGAATGTACAGGCAAAGAAAGCCTGAGAGGCAAGTTTGAAACCAGTTTCAGCGGTAATGTGATAAAAAAAGGGCTGGTGATAGACCAATATGGGGTTGAGCTATTCTCTGGCAAAAAGATAGATCCTAAATATGCAAAACTTATATCTGCAGCCATGACTGGCGGCAAAGCGTTCCTGAAAGAAATACTGGTGACCGGACAGGTTGAGCAGAACAGGATAATATCGGCAATAAAAATATCTGATATTCTTGGCGATAAAAGTTTTGATAATAAATTCATATTAACTTTAGCAGACGCGAATAACGATAAACCGGCAAACCCCGGCAATAAATTCATATATGGCGCAGCGACATTCATCCCGTTACTACTGATAATATTTTATTTCCTGAAAAGAAAAGGTGGTATGCGTACGGGTAGGAAGAAAGCTGGCAATAGTAGTGAAAGTAATGATTATATATCTCAGATAGAAGAGCTTAAGAAAGTGAATATCCAGCAATCACAGTTCCTTGCCAATTTTACGCATGAGCTGAGAACCCCGCTCAATTCCATAATTGGTTTCTCGGGCCTGCTGAAAGACCAGACGCTAGGGAATCTGGGTAACCCTGAATATCTGAAATATGCTAATGATATAAATATATCCGGCGTGCACCTGCTCAGTCTTATCAATGATATACTGGATTATTCCAAATCTGAGGCAGGCAAGCTGAAGGTGAATATAACTGAGGTTGATGTTGTTAAGGTGATAAAACAAACACTTTCTATAATCTCTCCGCGGGCCAGTGAATCCAAGGTGGAATTGCAGCAGAGTTTCGGCAATGACTACTTTATCATAAGGATAGACCCGAAAAGATTTAAACAGATAATGCTGAACCTGCTTTCGAACTCAGTAAAATTCACCCCGGAAGGCGGCAATGTTACGGTTTCAGTGTTCCCTGATATAAAGGGCGAGAAGGTCTCTGTTGAAGTTAAGGATAGCGGCGTGGGTATCGCGGAAAAAGATATACCAACCGTAATGTCCCTGTTCGGTCAGGTTGAAACCGACCTGAATCGCAAATATGAAGGTACCGGTATAGGTCTGCCTTTTGCCAAGAAACTAACTACGCTTATGGGCGGCAGTTTTGACCTGGAATCTCAGGTGGGAGTGGGAACAACGGTAACGCTTACATTCCCGTTCGATAAAAAGCTGAATGCGGAATATCAGGAATTATACAAAAAACAGACCAGCTAGCCGCCTTTTTCTCTCATAGTAAAATAGTCTAAAATTTATTTAGCAATTTTATTTCTTTTACTTTAAAATCCTCCGGAATCAAAACCCAAAAGTAAAAGAACATGGCAATAAACGCAGAGCAGAAAAAAGAATTATCAAGTTTAAGATCCCTTTCATTCCAGACCAAACGCGCAACCGTTCCCGCCCTTGAAGAGGTTCTGTTCGAACCCCTGCCGGCGCTTGATCATGGTTTTGTACGCGTGATAGATTATATGGGTGATGATTCTGCCATTGTACAGGCGGCGCGCGTTTCCTACGGCAGCGGCACAAAACAGGTGAATCAGGATAAAGGCCTGATCAACTATCTTATGCGTCACTGGCACACCACACCGTTTGAGATGTGCGAGATAAAATTCCACATTAAACTTCCTATTTTTGTTGCGCGCCAGTGGATACGCCACCGCACCGCGAATGTGAATGAATATTCTGCACGCTATTCTATCATGGATAAGGAATTCTATATCCCGACCCCTGATAATCTTGCTCCGCAATCAAAGCAGAACCATCAGGGTAGAAGCAATGAGCCACTCACCGGTGCTGAAGCCAAAAGAGTGTTGGAATTATTGAAGAACGATTCCGCCCAGTGTTACGACCATTACGAGGAAATGCTGAACCTGACGCCAGAAGGCGGCGTTAAGGATGAAGGCAAACTCGGCCTTGCCCGTGAACTTGCCAGAATGAACCTTACCATGAATTACTACACGCAATGGTACTGGAAATGCGATCTGCACAATCTTTTCCACTTCCTGATGCTGCGCGCTGACCCCCACGCCCAATATGAGATAAGGGTCTACGCCGATATCATGCTCGACCTTGTAAAGAAATGGGTACCTTTCGCCTATGAAGCCTTCACCGAATACAGAATGCACGGCACCCAACTTTCCAAATCCGGAATGGAAGTTGTAAAACGCATGATAGCCGGCGAACAGGTTACGCAGGAAAACTCCAATCTGACCAAACGCGAGTGGGAAGAGCTGATCGTTAAGTTGAAGTAAATTATAATACTTTTAGTAAAGCTACATAATTAAGGGCAGTTATAATTCTCGCCATTAGGGGTGGCTATATTTAATTCATGAAAAAAAGATTCTTCAACGCCACAATATTTTGCTTTTGTTTTTACTGAGGTGAGTTGATTGAAGTAGCGTGTTCCGAATTCATCGTTTTCAGGACTTAACTTGAACAATGTAAAAACAACAGGTACCGCATCAATATTAGTATGAATTACGCTCCTTTTTGCCTTTATCAGATAAAGAGTACTAATATTTTTTGAGCTGTCGTCGTTTTTTGGAATCATAAATCTTAAAGAATTTAAACTCTGTTCATAAAAGGGGCTTGCTATATTTATAATACTTTCTGAGGTACCCTCTTCCATGCGAACCATTTGCCAGTCTTTCTTCTGCTTTATAAAAACAGTATAAATATCCGAGCTACCGCTGGTGCCAGTTTCATACAAGCCTTTCATTATAAGTATGTTTTCGCTATTAACCTTAAAATTATTTCCCCCATAATTAATTTGTAAAATTTTTAGTTCGTGGATTTTATTTTTCAATGATTCTGCATTCGCATTATTGCAAAAAGATAATATAATTATAAGAGTGATTGATATTGAAAACTTAAGTAGCCTCATATCATTGCCCAGAGTTTGTATCGTATGAAATACTGATATTTTTATATTTAAGAGCTTTAGTGTATAGGGCCGCTTTATGGTCTGCCTTATTGATGATTAGATGATGTTCATTCTGCCATTTAACTTGTGGTGGTCGATTATCGGTGTACTCTACTTCGGCTATTTTTCTCTCTTTGAAATATTTAAACCATTGTACATTAGGTCTAAGATAAACCGAATAAAAAGGTGGGGCCAACATAGGCGCTATTTTTGAATCTTGATACTTGGTTATAGCAACCCATTTATTATCAGGAGAGGTGGTTTTATCAACTAATTCAACATAAGGTATAGATAGCCATAAAAACAGAATTGCTATAGTAATAACAAGTAACATACATAAAGCGCAACATACTTTAAGACCTAAAACTGCTATACGATATAAGTTTGATTTCATGAAATAATACTAGAATATATTTCATTCTTTTCCAGTAAAAATCCCTTTATGATAATCATTCCACCCATGGGTAATATTATTAACAGCATCAGGAAGTATACCATAAGGCGTTTCTCCTCCATGCATTCTTCCAAGGTTTTTATTAAAAGTACCTGCATGGTGTAACGCGGCATCTAATGTGTCTCCGCGCGCAGCAGAAACTGCTCCAAAAACATAGTTTGTAACATTCCTGTATCTTAAATCAGGATTACCAATTGTGCGTTGGTAATCCATAGTGCCATAATGTCTAAACCATCTAACCATATCAAGTTTTGTAGCTGATCTGCCCTTTTCAACATCCTTGGCAATATCCATACCAAATTGTTTAGGATAAGGTCGGTTTGTGTTAGGATCTACAATATGTTTTCCATTCGGGTATTTTACCGGCTGATAGTCAAGAGGTTTTCCGTGCTGATCTACATTTGTTGGAAATTTGTCGACATGAACATCTGTAAGATTATTGCTGATATGATTATTTGCATCAATACTTGCACTGCCCCCGCCCCCATCCGTCCACTGCCCACCATCCGGGTCACCCGCCGGTACTCGTGGCTGGTCTGGGTTGAAGCCGGCTTTCGCTTGTAGGTAGAGAGTGAGTTCATCCAGCTGGTGGATGAACTCGTTGAGGGCGCGTTTTTCTTTGCGTTCAAGGCTTCTTATGTAGGAGTTCCTTAATGAATCGTTCATATATTCACCTCTTCACCATTAGTTATTTTCTTTGTTGAAACCCAGTATCTCTTTTTTCTCCTCGTCGCTTAAGAAGCTGGCGGAGGATATCCTTGCCCAGAGATTATCGCGGTTCGGCTGTAATGCGGAAATGGCATCGGAGTCGTATCCGATGAAGATATTTTCCGATCTTTTGAACATTGGCACCAGCCAGCGGTTCAGGGCGTCGCACAGATCCTCGAGTTGCGGAATTATGGTGTGTTCCCATAATGCAAGCCTTGCTTCCACAAGGTTGCTGTAGGTGTTATCGCCGGGAATGCCGAGCAGTTGCGGTGGTACACCGAAGGCAAGGGCGATCTCGCGCGCGGCCATGTTCTTGCTTTGCAGGAAATCCATGTCCTTTGGCGATATGCTCATTTCCTTCCAGTCCATTCCGCCTTCCAGAAGCATCGGGCGGCCTGCGTTGCCGTGGCCGGTATACTGATCCTCGATCTGTTTTTTAACACGGCTGAACTGTTCTTCAGTAAGGCTGCCCATACCACCATTACCGGCTGGATTTACCACCAGTGCGCCGCTCGGTTTCGCGCCGTTCTGTAACAGTGCCTGATTCCATTTTGCCGCCGCATTATGCTGGTCTATGCTGTATGCCGCCGCTTCAATAGGGCTCTGGCCGAAATGATCGTTGAGCGGGTGGAAACTCTTGAGGTGCAGGATAGCCGATCTGCCGGTTACCTTATCGACCGGATATTTTATCTCCTTGGCGCCGCCATTATAACAGAAATGGTTTATATAACCATCCTTATCGGTAGAGATGCTTACCCGGTCCGGGCGGAGCGTATATAATTCACGCGGAACGCCGTCACTCCCCGGAACTGCCAGTACAAAGCTGTTACCGCTTATCATCTTATATGAGAATACCGATTCGAACAACAGGGAGCCGTTGGTCTGCGGGTTTGGATAGTTCAGAAGATCGGTTATAGGATGCTTTTTTATTATGATCCTGCGGTCACTGGTCTGCTCGTAAAGTTTCCAGTCCACCGAGCCCAGGAGCTTAGAAACCAGAGAGATACATTTATATGATATCACATTCTTTGTGTAAGCCTCATCTGCGAACTTGGTGTAATTACGGTTCATCCAGACAGGTTGCGGCGTATCATGGAAATAGGTCTTGAAACCGTTATCCCTGGCTATCTCATCCCTTACCCGCCTGCTTTTTCTGGTGATCTTGACGCCATTGCCAAAAAATTTCAATATGCCGTTCCTGGATTTCCTGTTTTTCATTTTTCCTCTTGGTTGTATTAATTTTTAAATTGTAAATTGAGAAATATTTGCCCGGAAGGGGGTATCCATAAAATTTCTTAAAATCCCTCTTGGCTTGATATTAAAAGGGGTTTATAATTACGTACATATTTCAAACAGAGGAAAAATCATGGATAAGAACGATAAAAAGAAAGCACTGGAATCTGCATTAAGCCAGATCGAGAAAGCCTACGGAAAAGGCTCTGTAATGAGACTTGGCGATAAAGAGATCGTTAAAATTGAATCTATTTCTACCGGCTCTTTGGGGCTGGACATGGCTCTTGGCATCGGCGGCGTTCCGCGTGGCAGGGTCATTGAGATATTCGGGCCTGAATCCTCAGGTAAAACGACTTTAACACTTCACATAGTGGCAGAAGCCCAGAAGAAAGGTGGCACCTGCGCATTCATCGATGCTGAACACGCACTTGATTCTGCATATGCTGAAAAACTTGGCGTGAAAGTGAAAGACCTTATCATCTCCCAGCCGGATACCGGCGAACAGGCTCTTGAGATAGCAGATACTCTGGTACGCTCCGGCGCGGTTGATGTTGTAGTGGTAGATTCCGTTGCGGCACTTGTACCAAAATCCGAGATCGAAGGCGAAATGGGCGATGCGCAAATGGGTGCTCAGGCAAGGCTTATGAGCCAGGCCCTGCGTAAACTTACCGGTTCCATCTCAAAAACGAACTGCACAGTTATCTTCATTAACCAGATCCGCCAGAAGATTGGTGTGATGTTCGGTAACCCTGAAACTACTACCGGCGGTAATGCACTGAAATTCTATGCTTCAGTACGTTTAGATATCCGCA
The DNA here is from genome assembly GCA_964424715.1 of uncultured Rickettsiales bacterium. Classification (GTDB taxonomy): domain Bacteria; phylum Pseudomonadota; class Alphaproteobacteria; order Rickettsiales; family UBA8987; genus JAMHZE01. The sequence continues at coordinate 35,356 of CAYRJW010000004.1, forward strand.
GGATAGGTGCCATTAAAGATAAGGAAGAAGTTATCGGTAATGCAACGCGCGTTAAAGTGGTTAAAAATAAAGTTGCCCCTCCATTCAAACAGGTTGAGTTCGAGATCATCTACGGCGAAGGCATCAGCCAGCTTGGCGAGATAATCGATATGGGCGTTAATGCCAATATCATCGAGAAATCCGGCTCATGGTTCAACTATGGTAAGGATAGAATTGGTCAGGGTAAGGAAAATGTTAAACAATTCCTGAAAGATAATCCTAAGATCGCAGAAGAGATAAAATCCAAGATCATGACAGTTGCGACTGTTCCGGTCGTGAACCCTTCTGAAGATGCGGCATAATATATAAATATATTTCAGGCATGTCATTACCTCCGAAAACATTAAGTGATGTTAGAAAAAGCTTTTTGGAATTTTTCAAGTCCAAGGGTCATGAGGTAATTCAGTCATCGCCGCTGCTGCCGCATAATGACCCTACGCTAATGTTCACTAATGCGGGCATGGTGCAGTTCAAGAATGTTTTTGTCGGCAAGGAAGAGTTAAAGACCAAACAGGGCCACACTGTTCATAAGGCAGCTACCTCGCAGAAATGCGTTCGTGCCGGCGGTAAGCATAATGATCTGGAAAATGTCGGCTATACTGCACGCCACCATACATTCTTTGAAATGCTTGGTAATTTCAGTTTCGGTGATTACTTCAAGGAACAGGCAATAAGCCATGCGTGGGAATATTTAACCAAAATTCTGCAATTACCGAAAGATAAATTACTGGTCACCGTTTACCACACTGATGACGAGGCCTTTAACTTCTGGAAGAAAATTGCAGGCCTGCCGGATGATAAAATAATCCGCATCGCATCAGATGATAATTTCTGGGCAATGGGCGATACCGGCCCGTGCGGCCCGTGCAGCGAGATATTCTATGATCATGGTGATAAGATCGCTGGCGGCCCTCCGGGTTCAGCCGATGCAGATGGCGACAGGTTCATTGAGATATGGAACCTTGTTTTCATGCAATATGAAAAACACGAAGATGGCTCGCAAACAAACCTGCCGAAACCATGCATCGATACCGGCATGGGGCTGGAGCGCATCACCGCTGTTATGCAGCATGTTCATAATAATTACGAGATAGACCTTTTTGAAAAACTTATCGAGGCCTCTAAAAATATCTCTCACAAGACTGATAAGAAATATGAAACTTCTCACCGCGTTATCGCGGATCATTTGCGTTCGGCATGCTTTCTGATAGCAGATGGCATCCTCCCTTCCAACGAGGGTAGGGGCTATGTTCTGCGCCGCATCATGCGCCGTGCCATGAGGCACTGCAATGCACTCGATTCAAAGCAGACATGGTTCTATAAGTTAATTCCTGCGCTGATAGAAAATATGGGTCAGGCCTATCCTGAATTAATGCGCGCGGAAAATCTGCTTACCCAAACCCTGCAGAGCGAGGAAGAAAAATTCCACGAAACACTCGGCAATGGCTTAAAGATACTTGAAATAGAAACCAAGGGCCTTAAAGCAGGCGGCAGCCTTAAAGGTGATATCGCATTCAAATTATATGATACTTACGGTTTCCCACTCGACTTAACGCAGGATATATTGCGTGCAAAAAATATCGCGGTCGATACCAAAGGCTTTGAAGAGGCAATGGAAAAACAACGCGAGCAGGCAAGAAGCAGCTGGGCCGGTAGCGGTGAACAGGCAACTTCTGAGATATGGCTGGATGT
>CAYRJW010000004.1:37096-50973 GCA_964424715.1 uncultured Rickettsiales bacterium
ATGTAGCGAAGAAGAATGGCTCAACGGAATTTTTAGGCTATTCAACTTTGAAATCGCGTGCTGAGATCGTTTCAATAATCTCCGAAGATAAAGAAGTCAGATCAGCAAAAGCCGGAGCAGTCGCGGTATTAATGACAAACCAGACCCCATTCTATGGCGAATCCGGTGGTCAGGCTGGCGATAAAGGTAAAATATATTCCGATAAATTCAATTTTGAAGTTGAATATACCAGAAAATTCGGCGGCCTCCACGCGCATTTCGGAAAAGTGACAAAAGGTGAAGTAATGGTCGGGCAGGATGCCTATCTGGAAGTTGATAAGGTCCGCAGGGATGCAATACGCAGGAACCATTCTGCAACGCATATATTACACGCGGTATTGCGCAAAAAACTTGGCGAGCATATCACCCAGAAAGGTTCACTGGTAGAGCAGGATGGTTTCCGCTTCGATTTCTCCCACCAGAAATCTGTGAGCAAGGAAGAGCTTGCCGCGATCGAAAAAGAAGTTAACCACATAATTTTACAGAACGCAGAATCATGCACCCGTGTAATGCCGATAAAACAGGCAATGGAAAGCGGCGCTACAGCATTGTTTGGTGAAAAATACGGCGATGAGGTCCGCGTTGTTGCAATGGGTATGGGCGATAATAATAAAAATTATTCCATAGAATTCTGCGGCGGCACGCATGTTGACCGCACCGGTGATATCGGCCTGTTCAAGATAGTAAAAGAATCCGCAGTTGCCTCCGGCGTCAGAAGGGTAGAAGCCGTGACCGGCGATAAGGCCATAGATTTCATCCAGAACCGCGATGCGATATTATTCGGTTTGCAGGATAAATTAAAAACCTCCCCTGAAGATTTTGAGAATCGCGTTGCAATGCTAATGAGCGAAAAGAAAAATCTTGAGAACCAGATATCAGACCTCAAGAAAAAACTTGCAATGAGCGGAGAAGGAAATTCCCAGGCTGGCAGCGGCGTTGCAGTGCAGGAGATCAACGGCATTAATTTCATCGGCCAGAAAATAACCGGAATTGAACCAAAAGACCTGCGCGGGTTGATAGATGATTACAAAAAGAAATATGAGAATTCCGTAATTCTTCTGATCGCAGAAAATGATGGCAAGGCAAGTATCGCCTCCGGCGTTTCCGAAAAACTTATTACAAAATACAGCGCTGTTGAATTCGTAAAGAAAGCCTCCGAAACCATGGGCGGCAAAGGCGGCGGCGGCAGACCAGACTTCGCACAGGGCGGCGCAGCGTCGGCTGATAATGCGGATTTGGCGATAGAAGAGGTTAGGAAGCTGATAGCTTAAATTGCTGCTTGTATTCCTTTTTGCAATTCAATCTGCATTCTTTCATAAAATGCTGTAACTGACTTAGGGTCACCAACTCCACCAAAATGAGACATCAAACTTTCTGGATTAGGGTCAGGATTATTTCTTAAATATCCCAATAAATTATTTATATGGCTTTTCTCAATATGGTATCCGTCATCTGCTAATCCCGCAATCCCAGCATTCATTTTTTTAATAATTTGCATCGTTTGTAAAAGGTCATTTCTGGAGCGCCCATATTCTTCATCTAAAGCAAGGTTCCTTGCTGGATTAATATTTTTATAAGGGTTATTCTCGATTCTTTCTATCAGGTAACTTAATGTTTTATCAAAACCTTCGATCCTGCCTAGTTTATAGGCATCTTTATATGATAAATGTTGCTTTGGTTTTACCTTTTCCCATCCTTTCAGATTGTTATTAAAGAATTCCCTGAGATTTGTTATAAAACTTGTATCAACCCCATTTTCCTGAAGTGTTCCGATGTGCGCATATAATGTATCTAAAACATTTTTTACTGTGAAATATTCAATTTTTTCAGGGCCTTTCGGATATTGCAGACTAGCTCTATTTAGATCAGAAGTGACTCTAATATTATCACCATCTTTATAATCTTTTATATAAACCCCCGTTTCTTTGGTAAGATATACTTCTTCATCTTTGGCTTTTTGAAGGAATTCAGTGATTGGTATGTAATCAGTATCTTTGAAAACCAGAAGGGAGTTATATTTTGTAATAGTTTTCAATTTTTCATCAATCCCAAGTATCTCTCCCAGATTTTGTGTATAGGGATAAATTCCGCGCATATCCTTTTCAGTGGATTTTACAGGGTCATCCAGATGCAAATCGGAATTTTCTTCCAATATCTTTCTTTTATCTGCTGTTGGTAAGCTTTTAAGAGCAGTTGCACCCAAGGTACGAAGCATATCGCCAGTATCAGAAAGTCCTTCTCCGGTAACGGTATCAAAAGATTTTTTTACATCGTTTATAAATTTCTTATAACCGGGAAGCTTTATAAGTTTTGCTATCACTTCCGGTACAAGAACGCCTTTTAAATTTATTTCTGACATGATATAATTCTATTGTTTTTTAGTATTATATCATAAAAAGGTTAAAAAATAGTTAACCAGGAAGAAAAAATATAACCATCTGTAATAGATGGTAAATTTCTTTAAACTTCCGGTCTTTTAGCTCCCAAATCCAAAATATTTTCAAAAATCTTCCCCCACCCCCCTTCCGGGCAAAATCATCCTCTCTTAAACTTGAATTAAGCAATCAAGCTTTGAGTTAGGTTTATGAAAAGAAAAAAATATGAGTTCCCACTTGAATTGAAATCGATCGGAGAAGATGGCTTCTTCGCAGGATATATCTGCCGGGCTGCGATGCTGTCACGGAAATCGCTGGTGGCTCCGATATTATAATTATTTTCTCGGTTGATGAAGTTAACATCCATTCTGGTCGGCAAATAAGTCTCCGGAAGATAATCAGTGGAAAGCACAACATTATTCTCATTCAGTAAAAGTTCACGCTGGTGAATATCTACCTCGTCCTCTTTTCCCCTCAGGGAAAATTTCAATACGCCATCTGTCTCGATGCCGCTGAAGAACATTGATTCAATAAGTTTCTGAACCGCCCCTATCCCGGATATTCTGGCGTTAAGAACATAGCCATCAACAACTTTCTGTAGATCACCTACATCAATATCATTTTCTGCAAGTCCGCAGCGCGAACATATCTCCGCAACTATTCCGGCCAGACTTCCGCCGCCGAGTTTTCCGTTCACCCAGTGGCCTTTGCTCCATACCGGCCCATCACTCCATACTTCCGTAAGGTCCGGCCAGAACGGATATGGCCTTGCATCCCATGTCCATAAAAGTTTTTCTTCTACCATGTCGGAATTCTGCCATTTTAATAATGTCGCTTCAATGCCGAGACGTTGCGCAGTAACCTTGCTATTTTAGGTAATGAGATAATACAATTCCGCGACGCCGAATTCATTGATGATGGCAGGTATAAACTCACCGGATTATTACGCGGTCGCCTCGGCACTGAAAATGAGACCGCCGGACATGTGGAAGGTGAAAGATTCGTGCTGCTTGATAGTCTGATATTTAAAGCCACCATGCCAAAGGCACTTATCAATAATAGCATTGATATAAAAGTGGTGAGTTTCGGCCAGAATATCAATGATGTTACCGCTATATCAATAACTTACATGGCCAAAAACCTTATTCCTTACGCAGTGGGCGATCTTGATGCCGTTAAGGATGATTCCGGTGATATTACAATAAGCTGGCTAAGGCGCAGCCGCGAGAGTTCTACATGGCGGGATTATGTGGATATGCCTCTTTCCGAGAGCGTGGAAGCCTATAAAATAGAGATAATAGATGATGAAAATCAGATAGTTAGAACTATAAGCGCCGGCACGACCTCTGTTATATATACAATCTCAGAGCAGACCACGGATTTTGGGGGTTCCCAGGATTCGATCAAAGCAAGGGTTTATCAGATATCAGAACTGGTCGGAAAGGGGCTGGAAACTGAAAAAACCTTTATTTTTTAACCAAACTTATTGACAGCAGGAGATTAATATATATGTTCAGCCTTCATTTTAAAATAAAGATTCAAATAAAGAGATTTTTTATGAAAGTAGTAAATTCACTTAAAAGCGCGAAAGCCAGAGATAAAAACTGCCGTATCGTACGCAGAAAAGGCCGCGTTTATGTTATCAATAAAAAGAACCCTAAACTAAAAGCACGTCAGGGCTAATTTGTTTTTTACATAAGTTATTCTTAAAATGCCAACCGATGAGTTGGCATTTTTATTTTGTGGGAATATAAAATTAGATAGGCATCCGGATTATATCCTGGAATGCGGTGACTAGTTTATCGCGAATTGATATTGCGGCTTTAAGGCTTAATTCTGCGTTAGCAACGGCGATGGCAAGATCTTCGGTGCTTACTTCGCCGGTTACGGAACCTGCGGCTTTGATTTCAGCTACTTTTAGTTTTTCGACGGTTTTGCCCAGGGCTTCTTCAACCATCTGGGTAAAGTTGGGGCCGCCGGTCTCGTCGGTTTCCTTGGTGTTGAAGGTACCGCTGAGATTGCCTATTTTATTATAGGCCGATAATGCATCTAATGTTCTTAAATCTGCCATGAATATATTATATAAATATTTATCTCATTAAATCCAGCGTTCTTTCCATTATTTGTTTTGTTATCTCTATCGAACTCACATTGGCCTCATAACTTCTTTGCGCATCGCGCATATCCATTGACTCAAGTGATTTATCAACATTGGGAATTTTTATATAGCCTTCGGCGTTAGCAGCGGGGTGGTTGGGTTCATACATAAGTTTGAACTCTGATTTATCAGTATCGATCTTTTTTACTTTTACGATATTGGCATTTGTCTTCGGGTCTTTTGCTTCTTCGAAGAAGATAGTTTTCCTGCGATACGGTTCGGCGTTGGGATCGATACCTACAGTATTTTCGTTGGCGATATTTTCTGTAACTATTTTTATCCGCTCACTTTGCGCGCGCATTCCTGATGCCGCAGTTTCAAGTGCCGAATCCAGAGAACCGGCAAAAGACTGCGTTGCAAAAAAATAAACAGAAAGAACCAGAATGTATTTTATCTTTCTCATGATCATTTATTACCGATCGCTTCCCGTAACAGGGAAAGCATCTTTTTATAAGTTGTAGTGGTCTTGGAGAATTCGGAATTATTTTTCATCATCTCAATGGCTTCCATGTCTATCTCAACTTTATCATCGGTAGCATGCGCGACATAAGATGACGAGGAATCTATACCCGATATATGGCCGGAATTGGTAGTATTCAATGCCAGCATGGAACTTTTCACCATGCCATCGAAGCTTGGTTTATCAATATCTTTGCGTTTATAGCCGGGGGTATCGACATTGGCGATATTACCCACGATGGCTTCCTGCCTTGCTGCGCCATACTTCATTTTTGCCTGAAGCATGTTCATGGTAGGTATTTTATCAAGATCCATATATTTATCCTTGATCGGGTTTAATTCTAGCTACAATTAATGTTAATTCTCAATAACAAAGATCATTTATGGTAGCTTCTGCCCTCAATGATCATGTAGCTGCGATATAATTGTTCTACAAGCAATAACCTTGCCAACATATGCGGGTAGGTCATTTTTCCCAAAGATATCACCATATTGGCCGATCTCCTGATATTTTCCGAAAGCCCGTCAGAGCCGCCTAGGATAAAAGCGATATTCCCGGTCTGGTTAGTGGAAATTTTTGCAAGCGACCTCGCAAATTCTTCAGAACTCGGTAAATTCCCCCGTTCATCCAGCGCAATTTTAAAATACCCAGCTGGTATCTTCTCAAGAATATTCTTTTCCTCTTCAAGTTTCAGAACCTCCGGGTTCTTGGATTTGGTCGAGCTTTCAACCTCAACTATCTTGATACTCCACGGTGTGCGCTTAATATACTCAGAAATAAGGGCTTTTATATTATCATCCTTAAGTTTCCCTACTGCTGTAATGATTATTTTCATTATTTGCTGAGTAACGGGCTCCACGCCGGGTCGGAAGCCTCAGTAGTGGTGGATATACGTTTCAAATTATAACCTGTTATATCAACACTATAAAGGCTGCTTCTGCCGGGAACATTGCCGCTGGTTGGGGTTGTACGGGTGAAAATTATTACCCTGCCGTTCGGGCTCCAGGTCGGGCCTTCATCAAGGTAGCTTTCGGTCAGCAATCTTTCGCCGCTGCCATCGGGTTTCATTACGCCGATGAAGAATTTACCGCTCATCTGCTTGGTAAAAGCGATAAGATCGCCGCGAGGTGACCATACCGGGGTTGAATATTTACCTGCGCCGTGGCTTATTTTCCTGACATTGCCGCCATCAACATTCATGACATATAGCTGCTGTGCATGCCCGCGGTCTGAGTTGAAGACTATCTGGCTATCATCAGGCGAGAATGAAGGGGAAGTATCGATATCAGGATTATTGGTTATCTTTTTCACCCGGCGAGATGAAAGATCCATCACATAAACATCAGAATTACCATTTACCGATACGGAAAATACTGCCTTACTGCCATCATTGGAAAATCTTGGTGCAAAGCTCATTCCCGGTAGCTGGCCGATTATCTGTTCCCTGCCGGAGGAGAGATCATAGATGTTCACCGAAGGAACTCTTGTTCTGTATGAAAGATATATTATGCGCTGCATGTTAGGGTCAAAGCGCGGGGTAAGCACAAGGCTTCTACCGGAGGTCAGGAACATGGCGTTAGCGCCATCCTGATCCATTATGGCAAGGCGTTTGGTCTTTCTTCTCCAGTCGCCGGTTTCGGCAACATATACTATGCGCGTATCAAAATAGCCAGTCTCGCCGGTCAGATATTCATATATCTCATCGGAGATAAGATGGGCGATGCGTCTCCAGCACTGTTTGCTGGCTTTGAATGATTTAGCCAGAGTCTGCTTGCCGGAGATTATATCCCACAGCCTGAATTGTACTTTTACGGTATTAGCATCAAGCACTTCTATCTCGCCGACAAGAAGGGCCTGCGTTCTGATACCCTTCCAGCTGGTAAAATCCGGGATGGTATTAAGGCTGTTCATTTTCTGGATATAGGAAGATTTATCTATCACCGTGAACAGGCCGGACCTGCCAAGGTTATTATCGATGACCTCGCTTATCCTCCTGCCGAAATTGGCGGAGATCTCATCTTTTCCGGTGAAATATGGTGTTGCTATGCGTACAGGCTCACTGCCGCCCTGGGTTATATCGATTTTAAGGACCGCATGGCTTTGGGACGGGAAAACCAGTAAAATAGCCAGAAAACCCAGTAATTTAGTTATTTTCATATATGAATTATGTTAAAATTTTCTTGAAAAATCTGTTATGAATATATAGTTAACGATCTCAAAAAACAATAACTTGATTTACATCCCGGTAAACTTATAATCCGGCGACCAAAATTGTGATAAAAAATGACAGCATTACGCAAAGAAGAAGAAACGATCCTTTCCCCGGATTTTCTTGAAGAAATAAAAAGGATAAGGGAAGAAAGAGGTATCTCGATCGAAGAGGTGGCAGAGCGCACCAACATCAAAACCTCTTACATCAAAGCCATTGAAGATGGTGATCTTACCCGCCTGCCGGGCGGTATATATAACCGCGCCTATATCAAAAGCGTTTCTGAATTCTTAGGGATCAGCATGAAGCCTTACGAGCGTAAGGTGGAATCTGACGAGATGATAAAGGAAAAACAGGTTCGCATAGAACTGGGCAAACCTTTGAATGCCAGCATGCCAAGCAAATTGACCATCGTTGCATGCCTGTTCACCATCTTTGTTCTATATTCTGTTTTCTACGGCCCGCGCGTTTCTAAGAAAGAAAAGGTTGAGAATGCTATAGAGAATTATCAGGAACAGCAGACCGAGCTGGCGGAACAGCAAATGGAAAAAGCTACTCCCGAACAGAAAGAAATAATTGAATCAGAACTTCAGGCGAAGATATCCGATACATCAGCTTTAATAAAACAGATACCGCAGGTTTCGCCGATCCAAAAAGATACCCAGAAATATGTAGAGAATGAACTGGTGATAACCCTGCTCGCGGTAAGTGATGTAAAAGTTCAGGTAAAAGATTATTTCGGCAAGATACTTCTTGATAAGCAGATGGCCGCAAGCGAGGCCATAATGCTGAACGGCTCTGAGCAATATTCCCTTGTGACCGGTGATATAAAGAACCTTGAGGTATATCTTGATGGCGTTCAGGTAAGGGACATAAGCAAGATAGAAAAAAGCGGCAATGCCTATATATTCAAAACTGAAAAACTGGTTGATGCTGCTGAATCCCAACCCTTCCAGAAAGAAGCGCCAAAGGCGGCGGAACCTTCCTTAAAGGAATTTACTAATTCTCCGGGCGAGATACCTAATGCAGATACAACGCAAAATAACCCACAAGGTACAGGTCGGTAATATATTTGTCGGCGGCGGTGAACCGGTTGTGGTTCAGTCGATGACAAATACCGATACCGAGAACGCGCAAAGCACCGCTGACCAGATATTTGAATTATGGCAGGCCGGTTCCGAGATAGTTCGCATTACCGTAAACACCGAGGAAGCTGCGAAGCAGGTCTATGAAATTAAAAATCTTCTGGCAAAGAAAAATTGCAATGTTCCCATCGTTGGTGATTTCCATTATAACGGCCACCGTCTTTTAACAGATTATCCCGATTGCGCTAAGATGCTTGATAAATACCGCATCAATCCGGGCAATGTAGGCTTCGGCAAAAAGAAGGATTCACAGTTTGAAGTGATGGTTGAAAAGGCAATTGAATATAACAAACCGGTACGCATAGGTGTTAACTGGGGTTCGCTTGATCAGGAATTGGTTATAGGCATGATGGATGAGAATACAAGATCATCAAACCCAAAAACCGCTGATGAAATTATGAAAGAAGCCCTTATCCAGTCTGCCCTGATAAGCGCTGCAAAAGCTGAAGAGATAGGCTTGGCAAAAGATAAGATAATCCTTTCAACAAAGGTAAGCAGGGTGCAGCATCTGATAGATGTTTACACACAACTTTCTGAACGCAGCGATTATTCACTGCATCTTGGCCTTACAGAGGCAGGCATGGGCAGCAAGGGAATAGTGGCCACTACCGCCGCTCTTGGTTATTTATTACAAAGCGGTATTGGTGATACTATCCGTGCATCCCTTACCCCAAAACCGAATGAACCGCGTACTACCGAAGTAAAAGTATGCCAGGAAATATTGCAGACAATGGGCCTGCGCTCCTTCACCCCGCAGGTGATAGCCTGCCCGGGCTGTGGCAGAACAACCTCTACTACATTTCAGGAACTGGCGGAAAAAATACAGAATTTCCTATCAAGCTCCATGCCGAAATGGAAAGAGAAATATATCGGTGTTGAAAATTTAAATGTTGCCGTAATGGGCTGCATTGTTAACGGCCCCGGTGAAAGTAAACATGCTGATATAGGAATTTCATTGCCGGGTAACGGTGAAGCTCCGGCTGCGCCAATATTCATAGACGGCAAAAAAGCCCAGACCCTTCGCGGCGATAAAATATCTGAGGAATTCGAACAGATAGTGATAGAATATATTGAAAAACGATTCGGCAACAAAGAGGCAGCATGAGCAAATTCCAGCCAGTAAGGGGAACACAGGATATATTCGGTGATGATTCACTGAAATTCCATAAGGTGATGGAAGCCGCAGGAAGATTATCGACCGTATATAATTACCAATGTCTGATGTTACCAGTTTTTGAAGCGACCGAAGTTTTTGCTCGTTCTCTGGGGGAGACAAGCGATGTTGTTTCCAAGGAAATGTTCACCTTCGAGACCAAAGGTGGTGAGAATGTAACTTTGCGCCCGGAATTTACGGCAGGCGTAGTGCGTGCATTAATATCCAACGGCATGCAGCAGAATCTGCCGCTGAAATTTTTCTCATACGGCCCGGTGTTCCGTTATGAACGCCCGCAGAAGGGCAGATACCGCCAGTTCCACCAGGTCAATTTTGAATATTTCGGTAATGCGGATGCGCTTGCGGATGCCGAGACCATTATTCTTGCCGCACAATTACTGAGCGATCTTAAAATTGAAAATGTAAGGCTGCATATCAATACGCTTGGTGATAAGGAATCGCGCAAGGCATATACTGAAGCTCTTGTAAAATATTTCAGTGAACACAAAGAAAGATTATCAGAAGAAAGCAAAATAAGGCTGGAGAAGAACCCGTTGCGTATATTGGATTCCAAGGATGAAGGCGATAAGGCGCTAGTTGCAAACGCCCCTGTAATGCAGGAATATCTGAATGAGGAATCAAAAAGATTTTTCCAGACCGTTCTTAAGAATATCGAGATACCGTTTGAGGTGATAGTTGATCCGCGCATAGTCCGGGGGCTGGATTATTATAACCACACCGTATTTGAATTTATCTCTGACAGCGAAAGTTTAGGGGTGCAAAATACTATCCTTGCCGGTGGCAGATATGATGGCCTGTGTAACCAGATGGGTGGTGGTGATATCCCTGCAATCGGCTTTGCAGCCGGCATTGAAAGGTTGATGATGTCATTGCCTGTAACGGATACGGATGAGAAAATGGTGGCAGTCATTTCCGATAATAACGAAAAAGCTCTGGAAATCGTAACCATACTGAGACAGAAAAATTTAAGGAGCGAAGCTCTTTTTGGTGGTAATTTCAAGAAGAAGGTGCAAAAAGCTGATAAAATCTCTGCAACGCACATAGTTTTTGTTTTCGAGGATGGTCTTGAAGTAAAAGATATGAAAAGCGGCGAGCAGAAGAAAATCCCAAATTTAGATAATTATGAGTTTTGATAATAAATTAGATTCGATCTTAGTTAAGCATAAACAGCTTAATGATAAACTCCAGAATCCCGCGGATATGGATTCACGCGATTTTGGCCGTATCTCAAAAGAATTCTCTGATCTTAACGAAGTTGTTGCACTGGTCGAGGAATACAGGAAGCTTCAGCAAACCGTTACGGAAACCGCTGAACTGATGAAAGATCCGGAAATGAAAGCAATGGCCGAGGAAGAGTATCACGAGGCAAAAAAAATAATCCCTGAGCTTGAACATAAAATCAAACTGGCACTTATCCCGAAGGATGAGGCCGATGATAAGAACGTTATACTTGAGATACGCGCCGGAACAGGCGGTGAGGAAGCCGCTTTATTCGCCGGTGATCTTCTTGGTATGTATCAGCGCTATGCTGCAAATCAAGGCTGGAAATTCGAGATAATGAGCCTTTCAGAAAGCGATACTGGCGGTTTTAAAGAAGCTATCTGTAATATTTCCGGCACGAATGTTTATAGCCGTATGAAATTTGAATCCGGCGTTCATCGCGTTCAGCGTGTTCCGAATACCGAGAAACAGGGTAGGGTCCATACATCTGCGGCAACAGTTGCGGTTCTTCCGGAAGCCGAGGAAGTTGATATTAAAATTGAAGATAAAGACCTGCGTATAGATGTTTACCGTTCCGGTGGCCCGGGCGGGCAGTCGGTTAACACCACGGATTCTGCGGTTCGCATAACCCACGTGCCGACCAATACAGTAGTTACCTGCCAGGATGAGAAATCCCAGCACAAGAATAAAGCCAAGGCAATGAAGATATTGAAATCGCGTATATACGAGAATGTACGCCGTAAAATAGATGATGAAAGATCGGCGGCCCGTAAAACACAGGTTGGTTCCGGTGACAGGTCAGAGCGTATCCGCACTTATAATTTCCCGCAAAGCCGTGTTTCAGATCATCGCATAAACCTTACCTCATATAATATAGATCAGGTTGTAGGTGCCGGCCAGCTTGATGAATTCATTGATGCGCTTATAGCCGATTATCAGGCACAAAGACTTTCCGAAGAGAATTAGCCCTGTGAAAACCGATGGTGAAAAATTACTGAAATATGTCTGGAGAGACGCGGCGATGCGCCTTAAAAAGATTGGCGTAAAAACATCTCTGCTAGATTCCAGATTGTTATTACAGAATGTTCTTAACATCACCTACGAAGAGTTACTGGTTTCCGCCAAGCGTCTGGTCACTGATGAAGAAAATGAAAGATTCGAAAAATATTTAGGCAGAAGATTACTGCGCGAGCCTATCTCAAAGATATTGCAGGTAAAGGAATTCTGGAAATATAAATTCAGGACAAACACTGCCACTCTTGATCCCCGCCCTGAAAGCGAGACCATAATAGAAGCCGTTCTCGCTGAATATCAGGACAAGAACCGCACTCTGAAGATACTTGATCTCGGCACCGGCACCGGCTGCCTGCTTATAACCTTACTCAAAGAATTCCCCAACGCGAAAGGCGTGGGTATTGATGCCTCCATCGATGCATTAAAGATCGCCGGTGAGAACGCAGCTACGCTTGAAGTTTCCGACCGGGCGAACTTTATAAAAGGTAACTGGCTAAGCGGTATAGAGGAAAAATTCGATATAATAGTTTCCAACCCGCCTTATATAAAAACCAAACAGATAGGTCACCTTGCCGAGGAAGTTAAATTCTTTGACCCTATGGCCGCGCTGGATGGCGGTGAGGATGGTCTTGATTGTTACAGGATAATAACCGAGGGGCTTTCCAAGGTGATGGAGAACCACGCAAAAATCTTCTTCGAGATAGGCCAGTGGCAGGAAGATGATGTTACAGACCTGATAAAGAAAAACGGCTTTGAGGTGAATGAGGTAAGAAAAGATATTTTGGGGATACCGAGGGTAATAGGTTTCAATAAACCTTATCTGAAAATAGTGGCTTCAAAAACCCTTCACTAGATCTTATAATATTCCCTATACCATTTAACGAATTTTTCTAAACCTTCCTCGATTGGAGTTTTTGGCGAAAATCCAAGGTTTTTGGAGCTGTCTTCAATGTCGGCAAAGGTCTGGTAAACATCGGCCTTCTGCATCGGGGCGTTCTCTATTATCGCTTTTTTACCTATCAGTTTTTCCAGTGTCTCAACAAAATATTTAACCTCAACAGGTTTGTTATTTCCCAGATTATAAACTTTGTGGAATTCCGGTTTTTTATCTATGCAGGCGATTATGCCATCGACTATATCATCGATAAAAGTGAAATCCCTTTTCAGGTCACCGCTATTGAAAAGTTTTATCGGCTTTCCGGCAAGTATATCTTTGGTGAAAGAATAATAAGCCATATCCGGCCTGCCATAAGGGCCATAGACCGTGAAGAAGCGAAGCCCAGTGGAGGGGAGTTTGAATGTATTTGAATAATAATGGGCGATAAGTTCGCCGGATTTTTTGGTCGCAGCATATAAGGAAACAGGTTCATCGGTACGGTCACTTACGCTGAACGGGGTTTTATCGTTATTGCCGTAAACCGAGGACGAGCTGGCATAGATAAGATGTTCCAGTGACCTCAATTCATTTTTTGCAGCTTCAAAAATATTCACCATTCCTACAAAATTACTTTCAACATATGCGAACGGATTTTCAAGGCTATAACGAACACCGGCCTGAGCGGCAAGGTTTATAAGGGTTTTGGCCTTATTATGTTTTTTGAATATCTTGGTTATTTCTTCAAGCCGGGAAATATCAGCCTTATAGAATTTGAAATTATCATATTTTTTTAAGAGCTTCAGGCGCGATCTTTTAAGGGAGATATCATAATAGGCATTTAAATTATCAATACCTATCACCTCCTCGCCCTGCTCAAGTAATCTTCTGGAAAGGTGGAAACCTATGAATCCTGCTGCGCCTGTGATTATTATCATAAATTGCGGCTATTCGTAGTTACCATCATAGCCCTGCTGGGAAAGATTCTCGAAGCGGGTAGTGTTCTTGTCGAAGAACATGCGGATATTATTTATCGGGCCGTTACGGTTCTTTGCTATCATGATTTCGGAGATATTATCTATCTTGCCCATGGTCTCCTGCCATTTCTGCATTTCGGCAAGGTTATCTTCTGGCGGTTTATCGCGCTCCTTATAATAAGCCTCGCGGTAGATGAACATTACGACGTCCGCGTCCTGTTCGATGCTACC
>CAYRJW010000004.1:50983-51497 GCA_964424715.1 uncultured Rickettsiales bacterium
GATATCGGCATCCTGCTCGATAGATCCGGATTCGCGGAGATCGGAAAGTTGCGGGCGGTGATCGGTTCGTTGTTCAACCTGACGCGATAACTGCGAAAGCGCCAGAACCGGTATATCAAGTTCCTTGGCGAGTGCTTTAAGGCCCATGGTGATCTCTGATATTTCCTGAACACGGCTTTCCTGGGATTTTTTATTCACACCCCTTATAAGCTGAAGATAATCTATTATCAGAAGCTCAAGATTATTTTTGCGTTTCAGCCTTCTGGCGCGGGTCCTTATCGCGGAAATGGAGAGGGAAGGCGTATCATCAATGAAAATAGGAAGGTCCTGTAACTCGGCCGAAGCTTTCACCAGTTTGGCAAATTCATCATTCTGGGCGGTCTTGCTGAGTTTGCCGCGCCTGATATTGCTGGCATTTATGTCTGTTTTTATAGAAAGCAGCCTTGTGGCAAGCTGTTCTGCGGACATCTCAAGGGATATAACGCCGACCGTGCCCATCCTTGGTGCTTCATCC
>CAYRJW010000005.1:0-8068 GCA_964424715.1 uncultured Rickettsiales bacterium
CAAAGGTGTTACCTCCAAGGATGTCGTGCTGGCAATAATCGCCAGGATAGGCACAGCGGGCGGCACTGGTTATGTCATTGAATATACCGGCTCGGTGATACGCGGTCTTTCGCAGGAATCCCGCATGACCGTCTGCAATATGAGCATCGAGGCCGGCGCGCGTGCCGGGCTGATAGCGCCTGATGAGATTACATTCAACTATATCAAAGGCCGCCCGCTTGCCCCGCAAGGCGCGGATTTTGATAAGGCTGTGGCCTTCTGGAAAACCCTTCCTTCCGACGCAGGCGCGAAATATGATGCGGAAGTGAACCTGAATGCCGCCGATATAGCGCCTTCCGTCACATGGGGAACTTCTCCTCAGGATGCGCTGCCGATAACCGGGAAAGTACCAACCATAGATTCCGGCAAGGATGAACAGCAGAAAAGCTCCATCGCCCGCGCGCTTGAATATATGGGCCTTAAAGGCGGCGAGAATTTAACTGATGTCGCGGTGGATAAGATATTCATCGGCTCCTGCACCAATGGCAGGATAGAGGATATGCGCGCCGTTGCTGAAGTTGTTAAAGGCCGCAACGTGGCAAAGAATGTGAAACTCGCAATGATAGTTCCCGGTTCCGGCTTAGTTAAAAAACAGGCGGAGGCCGAAGGCCTTGATAAAATATTCCTTGAGGCCGGCTTTGAATGGCGCGAACCCGGCTGCTCCATGTGCCTCGCAATGAACGCCGATAAACTCGACCCCGGCGAACGCTGCGCCTCCACCTCAAACCGTAATTTTGAAGGCAGACAAGGCCGTGGCGGCAGAACGCATTTAATGAGCCCGGCAATGGCGGCTGCTGCCGCTGTAACCGGCCACTTGGCAGATGTAAGGGAATTAAATTAGGAAATTTATGCAAAAATTTAATAAATTAAAAGGCCGTGCGGCGCCAATGCCGATAATAAATGTCGATACCGACATGATAATTCCTAAGAACTTTTTGAAAACCATCAAGCGCACCGGGCTTGGTGTCAGTCTGTTCGCGGAGATGCGTTATAACGATGATGGCTCTGAAAACCCTGTGTTCGTACTTAACAAACCACCATACCGCAACGCGCAGATACTTATCGCCGGCGAGAATTTCGGCTGCGGTTCCAGCCGCGAGCATGCCCCGTGGGCGTTGCTGGATTTCGGGATACGCTGCGTGATAGCACCAAGCTTCGCTGATATATTCTATAACAACTGCTTCAAGAACGGCATTCTGCCATTGGTTTTAAAGCAGGCTGAAGTTGATGAATTAATGAAGCAGGCTGAAAATGAAGCCAATGAAATAGAGGTTGATCTGGAAAACCAGACCGTGAACTCAAAATATAAATTTGAAATAGACCCATTCCGCAAACATTGTCTGATGAACGGCCTTGATGATATCGGCCTAACGCTTGAAAAAGCGGCTGATATCCAGAATTATGAAAATAAGATGAAGCAGGTTAATGGCTGGCTTTGGAACTAGGTATTTTTCCCTCTCCCCTTGCGGGAGAGGGTTAGGGTGAGGGGGGCGTGCCGTATTTCCCCCTCACCAAGATTTTCTAAGTTCATTACATTCACTAAGAAAATCTGTCCTTTCCCGCAAGGGGAGAGAAAAATAAGTTGGTGAAGCTAACATATTGAAGTAAATTAGTAAATTGCTATACTAATCACTTTAAACTACAATTGTAAAAATAAATCAATGTGTTATAATAACCGCCTGATTTTAATATTAAGGGGTTTAGATGGTACAAGCAGAAACAAAAATTCCAACTCTTATTGAAAAAGAAATTGCGAATGCCTTAACCGTATTTTTAAATAAAGAGGTTAGATATAATCCTGAAGATAAATCTTATAATTTTAGCAGTGATAAATATGAGAATAGCGATATAGCAACACTTGATGACCAATTGAAGATACTATCTTTAGACCCCAGTTTTACCTTCGAAGACGCAATCGAAAATAAAAATAAACTTTTTAAATTTTTTGTTGGAATGAACTTACCAACGGATAAGCAAGATATAATACCTAAAAATTCAGAAGAAAAGATTAGAAATATGAGATGGCCAATGGATCCAACTTATTCTGTAAGTCATTTTGTATTTCCCGAACCTCTTTTGGTGAAAAAAATAAATATAATGACCATTAGTACTCATCAGATTATTGAGGATGAAGATGGAGTAAAGTCGCGTAAATTGGAGGAATGTTCGATTTATTTCAGAGAGCAAACCATAGATATGTTAAAGCCTATTATTGAGAAAGCGATAAAAAATGGCATTGATGTCAAAACTGAGATTATCTTGAAAGCCATAAAAAATATAGAAGCTGAAGCCAAATCCGAAATTGAAAAATGGAAAGAGGTGGCTGAACAATCAGGCATTAAATTAGAAGGTGAAAGAAAATCATTTGCTTTAACAGCCAAACTCGAAAAAGAGAAGCGTCCTAGCTGGCTTAGAGCGAACTCTCTACAGTAAATATTAAGCCGCCCCCTGCGTCTGCTCGTATTCTTTCAGCTTATTATGCAGCGTCCTTATCGATATCCCTAATATCTCAGCCGCCTTGCTGCGGTTGCCGTTTACGGTTCCGAGGGTGGTGATTATCAGTTCTTTTTCTACATCGCCTACTGTGCGGCCTACAAGGCTTTCTATGCCGTTGGTTCCGGACATTGCTTCAACGGTTCTTGGTTGTTCCATTAGTAATGAGGTCTTATCTATAAACCCGCCATTATTCAGCAATACGGCGCGGTGCATGGTGTTTTCGAGTTCGCGGACATTGCCGGGCCATTTGTGGTCGTTCAGTATATCCAGCGATTCGTTGGTTAGTTTCGGGGTAGCGATATGGTTGGATTTGGCGAATTTCTCGCAGAAATGTTCGGCGAACATCTTTATATCATCCTTGCGTTCACGCAGTGGTGGCAGGTGCATATGGATAACATTCAAACGGAAGAAAAGATCCTCGCGGAAACGGCCTTCTTTCACTTCGTTCTTGAGATCACGGTTGCTGGTGGCGATTATGCGCAGATTCACTTTTACCGGGCTGTTGCCGCCAACGCGGTCTATTTCCTTCTCCTGAACGGCGCGCAGCAGTTTTGCTTGCAGGCGCAAATCCATTTCAGAAATTTCATCAAGCAGTAATGTGCCGCCGCTGGATTCCTCGAATTTGCCTATCCGGCGGTTAAGTGCGCCGGTGAAGGATCCTTTTTCATGGCCGAATAACTCACTTTCCAGCAGGTTCTCCGGGATAGCGGCGCAGTTCACTGAAACAAATCTTTCGCCGCGGCGCTTACTTTTATTATGCAGGAACCTTGCCATAACCTCTTTACCCGTGCCGCTTTCGCCGGTGACCAGTACGTTGGCATCACTTGGGGCAATGCGCTCTGCAAGTGATATGAGCTGCTGCATCTGCAGGGAGGATGAGATTATCTCTTCCTTATCGTTAGAGATTGATTCCAGCACGGCCGCGATAAGTTCTTCGGAAGGTGGTAGCGGGATAAATTCCTCCGCCCCCGCACGTATGGATGCGGCCGCCTTTTTGCTATCGACATTTATGCCGTAAGCGATAATGGGAATTGAGATTCGTTCCTGCTTAAGATTATTTACGAAAGTGGCGATATCAAGATTTGCATCTATCATCACCAGTTCAGCACCTTTACCGGTGAGCAACAGGTTGAAGGCTTCATCGATACTGGCGGTGTTTATTATCTTCGCCCCCCTGGAAGCCGCAATTTTGCAGGCTACGCTTACTTCATTCTCGAATTTTCCAATTATCAATAGTCGCATAAAAAATGTTTTCGAGTTTTCAAGTTTTCAGGTTTACAAGTTGTTTATATAACTAAACTGACAACTTGTAAACTTGACAACTCGAAAACTAACTTATGAATAAATCTTTACCCGGTCTTCCGGCGGTAAATTAGCGTTCATGCGCATTTCAAGCTTTAGCGGGCCTTCATGCTTGGCTATCGCTATCACTGCTTCGCCATAAATTTTTAATATCTCTATTTCCTCTTTGGAATTCTTTTCAAGCTTGGAGGCGAGGGGGAATAATATTACATATGCAAGTAATGCGCCATATAAGGTTGTAAGCAATGCAACCGCCATTGCAGGGCCGATATTGGAAGGGTCGCTGAGATTGCCAAGCATCTGCACCAATCCTATCAATGTACCCACAAGGCCCATGGAAGGGGCAACTTCTGCGCCTTTGCGGAGGACCTCGATGGCTTTTTTGTGTCTTTCACGGATGGAGATTATCTCCTGTACTATAAGCTTTTCTGCCTCTGCCGGGTTAAGGCCATCAATGATCAGGCCAAGATATTTATGGAAGAACTCGCCCATATTCTTGTAGAGATCCTTGCGTTTCTGGATATTGAGTATGCCTTCTTTCTTGCTCCATTCCGCCAGTTTTAGGGCGTTGGATACGGTTGTTTTTATATCATCGCTGCTATAGAAGGCGGTTTGTGAAGTTACCGATAAAGCCCTTATTGTATCTGAAATGGAATAGCTGGCCACCGTTATACAGAAAGTTCCGCCTACAACTATAAGCACCGAAGGGAAATCGAAGAATGAAAGGAGCTTTGATATATCGGCACTGGCGATGGATGCAATTATAAGCAACAGCGCAAGAACTATGCCTAAAAAGGTGGAGAGCTCTAATTTTTTATTCATAATGGGACCTGATGGAAACTAAAATTATTCTTTGTTATCATTCTTGATTATCTCGGTCATGGTGATGCCTATTTTATTATCCACCACAACTATCTCGCCTTTGGCGACGCAGCGTTCATTCACATAAAGTTCAACCGGTTCACCTATTTTTCTATCTAATTCTATGATAGCGCCTTTGCCCATTTTAAGCAGGTCATCGACCTTTATGGTGGTTTCACCGAGTACAACCGTAACCTCTACCGGAACATCCTCTATGGTATCAAGCTCCATATTCGCGCCGGCAGTGAAATTCTGCCTGGTCTGCATAATACTTGCCATCTGGTCTATGGTCTGCGCTTCCGCCGGGTTTTTTTCTGGTTCTGCCATTTTAGATCACCTTATATGGATTTCAAATATTCACTAATAATCTCTTCTATCTGCTTCAAAGACTCGCTGCCGTTGATGCTTATGCCGCTTTCGCCCCATTCCAGGATGCAGTTGCCATCGGCGATGGTCTCATCATTGCTATAGGTAATTTTGCCTTTAAAATCACCTGCCTTTAAAAGGTTATCGACCTTATCGGTTATTTTTTCAAGGATAATTTTTTTTGCCTTGAAGATTATTTCAGGCTGGGCAACGAACACCGGCACGGCCTTTTCAAGAGCCTGTAATATTATCTCCTCGCTGTTCTCTTTGATTGTCTTATTAGCTATTTTCTGGATGGCGATGATGGTGACCTTTGCCATGTCGCGCATGTATTTTTTCTTTTCTTCCTCGAACTGTGCCAGAAAAGTTTTTAGGCCGTTAGTGATATTTTCAACCGCCGCTTTTGTCTGCTGCTCAATGAGCAGGGCGCCCTGAGTAACTTCCTGTTTGCCTTTGTTATAGCCATCATCAAGGCCTTTATCGTAACCTTCTTTTGATTTTGTGCTGATATCGGATTTTGTGAATTCCGGTTCCTCATGATCCGGCCTCTGGGCAAAATATTTAAAGTTACGCGGAGCAGGGGGTAATACTGCATTTTCAGTTTTCGCCGCGGCAAAATTCCCCAGATTTAATTTTTCAATTTTCATAATTTTGTTTTTTGTTGTTCGTTGTTCGAAAAATACGAGCAACGAGAAACCATTATTCTATCATCTGCTCTTGTTCCTCATTATCTTCAGGAATTATGATCTCGCCGCTGTCTGCAAGCTGTTTAGCCGCGACCACTACCGCCATCTGTGCCTCATCAACATCACTTACGCGAACAGGGCCAAGGCCTTGTATCTCTTCCTTAAGCAGTTTCGATGCGCGTTCAGACATATTGGAAAAGAACAGGGTCTTGATCTCCTCACTGGCGCCTTTAAGTGCGATAGGAAGTTTGGTCTTATCCGCAGCGCGTATGATAGCCTGAATGCCAGCCGGCGCGATCTTTAACAGATCTTCGAATGTGAACATCAAGTCTCTGATGCGCTGGGAAATGGTAGGATCTTTTTTATCAAGCATCTCGAAGAATTTGCTTTCGGTGCCGCGATCAAAGTTATTGAATATCTCGGCGATGGTTTCCATCGTGTCGATCTTCTTGGCCTGTGAAAGACTGGTCATGAATTCATTCTGTAATATCTTTTCAAGATCACCGAGTATCTCTCTTTTTACCGGTTCAAGGTTTATCATGCGGCGCACCACCTCGATCGAAAAATCCTCCGGCAATATGGAAAGTATCTTTGCTGCGTTAGAGGTTTTTATCTTGGAAAGTATCAGCGCTACCGTTTGCGGGTATTCATTCTTGAGGAACGCGGCAAGCAGGTCGCCATCAACATTATTCAGCCTGTCCCAGGTATCCTTGCCCATCGGGCCGCCTATATCGCCCATTATGCTATCGACCTTATCGGCGCCCAGGGCCTTGGAAAGAAGCTTTTTAGCGCTGGAGGCATCACCTATGATAGAGCGGCCGGAGGTTATCTCGTCGGAGAATTCAGAAACAAGGCTTTCCACCTGCTGTGTATCTATCTTGCCGAGGTTGGACATCGACTGTGATATGCGGCGTATCTCATCCTCGGTCATCATCGAGAATATCTTCGAGGCTACCTCTTCACTAAGGCTCATCATGAGGATAGAGGCTTTCTCTATACCGGTTACGCCACCTGATGATTTTTCTACTGTAGCCATATTAATAATCTAGCCTAAAAAAGTTAAAATTTCCATTAATAAAGTTTTTTGTTGTTCGTTGTTCGTTGTTAGAATTCGAGCAACGAAAAACTAAAAACGAAAAACTAACCTTTATTCTCCACCAGCCACGATCTGATTATACTCAGCGTTTCCTCAGGATTGTTATCGATAAGGTCGTTAACTTTCTGGGTAGGGGAGTAATCTATTTTGCTTTGTATCACATCAAGGTTTATCTGGTTGGCATCGTTATCCGGGAAATTCCCGCCCCCGCCCATTCCACCTGCGGCCATTGCTGCCTGTGATAGAGCTTCGTTGCTCGCCATTGCCTTGATCTCCTGCGCCTCTATGTCGGAAGCCGAAACATCGAATGCCTTGTTCACCAGAGGTCTTATCACAAGCATGATAACAAGTATCGCAACAACACCAAGTACAAAGGTTTTGATTATGCTGTCAAGGTCGCGTTTAAGCCAGTCAAGCGGGCCTTCCTCAGGCATTGTATCAGGGCTGGTCTGGTTGAACTGCATGTTCACCACATCAACCTTATCGCCGCGTGTTTCATCGTAGCCAATGGTGGAGCGCACAAGGGTTTTTATCTGGTCAAGCTGGTCATCCGGGCGAGGGGCATAGGTCTCAGCGCCTTTATCATCTTTCGTGTAAGAGCCATCGACCAGAACGGCGACCGATATTTTCTTAACGGTTCCTATATCATTCACCTTATTGGTAATGGTCTTGGATATCTCGTAATTAGTTACCTCATCGGTCTTCTGGTTGTTCTCGCTATTGCCACCACCACCGCCTGCAGCTCCGGTAAGCTCGGTAGCCACGGAAACCTCGCCACCACCACCACCTGATGATGTAGCAATAGTTTCAGTGGTCTGTGATGATCTTGCGACCTGCCCATCCGGGTCATATTTCTCGGAAACCTCAGAACTGCGCTGGAAATCCATATCGACAGTTACGCGTGCATCAACCTTGCCGGGCCCTACGACCTGTTCGATCATGTTGTTTATCATGGTCCTGTAGCGTTCTTCCATGGTGAATTTCATATCTGCCGAATCAGCCGAGGACTGGCCGCCCGCGCCTTCTTCATCGCTTCTGCCGCGGGCAAGTATCTTGCCGTTACTGTCAACGATGGTTATCTTGGAAGGTGATAATCCCGGCACAGAAGAGCTTACAAGGTGCTTTACCGCCTGCGCCTCTTCCTTCGGCACATCAAGCCTGTTATTGAGCGAAAGCACAACCGAGGCAGATGGCTCGTAATTGGTCTTTTTGAAAACATCCT
>CAYRJW010000005.1:8078-50819 GCA_964424715.1 uncultured Rickettsiales bacterium
TTCCTCGGTATCACTAAATGCACCCGCGCTGATTTTATCGAGCTTAATGCCGAAATGGTACGCGCCAGCTCGCCTTCCAGCGCTCTGATAAGGTTAACATTCATCACAAAATTGGAAGTACCTAACATACTTTCCTTGTCGAATATCTCATAGCCCACAAGGTTGGCCTTGCCCGGTAAGCCTTTCTGGGCAAGCAACATACGCAGTTTCAATACATCAGGGCTTTGCACCGCTATCTCTGAACCGCCTGATTTTATCTCAAATTTAGCGCCAAGCAGCCCCAGTTCCGTTGCCACCGCTGCACTATCATCCGCCGCGAGGTTGGAATATAAAGTGCTCATGATCGGCTCTGAGAGCCTGTATGAAAGGAATGAGAACACCAGCAACAGCGATATCCCCACGACGCTCAGCGTCAGATACCTCGGATTCGCGAAGCCCTTTAATGAATCAGAAACAGCCATAGGATATAAATTTTTTTACAGTTTTACCGGTTGTATAACCCTGCCAGTCTATACATTTTCTGGCCTTAAGTGGAACAGAATAGGTGTTTAACAAACCATTAATTTCCCATAAAGAATACCACCGTGATAATTTTGCAATGGCTTGAAAGGGCTGTTTGCCGGGGTGTTGCGGATATGATAGGGGGAGTTAAAATGTGTGGCCTGCCGAGTCGTAGCCAGTCCGCCTACGTTCTTACAGAACTACGGCGCGACAGCCTTCTTCTAAATTCGCCCTTACAGGGCTCATTAAGGCGAAGGCTGGAGCGGGTAGAGGGAATCGAACCCTCGAGATCAGCTTGGAAGGCTGGAGTTTTACCACTAAACTATACCCGCTTAAGAGTGTTGTTAGTTATTAGTAAATAGTTGCTAGTTAAATAGTAAAGCAAAGGATAAAAGGCAAGGCTAATTTAAAGGTGGGTATATATAGTATTATAGCTATATAATTTAAATGTTGTACTATTTTGGCTCCCTGGTTAGGGTTTGGCTCATTTGTGAGGTGTATTAATTGCTGGAAAACTAAATTTTTTATGGTGGTTTTATAAGGATTTTAAAATTAAAACAGCTTGAGTGATGTTTTTTTAAACCTCCTGAAACCAAGTTGAGCAGCGCCTTTCAAACAAAATAAACAATCCATAAAAAAAGTACTTGCCATTCTATATCTCTTCGAGTATAAGGTGCGTCCGCTCGGTGTGAATTGGGTGGAAATATTGTTAAAGTTAAGGAAATCCGAGGTTTTTAAGATAGTAGGGGAGTAGCTCAATTGGTAGAGCATCGGTCTCCAAAACCGAGGGTTATGGGTTCGAGTCCCTTCTCCCCTGCCAAAGTCCAGTGATGGATACTCGGCAGAGAATAGGGTTTAGACACCGCAAATAATTGCGATGTTAAATTATTTAACATGGTGAAAAAGGTAATATGTTAGGTCAAAAAATAAGAATTAAGTTAAAGGCATTTGATCACAGGTTGATCGATCAGTCGGCTAGGAACATCGTTGATACGGTCAGAAGGACCGGCTCAGTTTCCCGTGGCCCGATCCCGATGCCTGTAAAGAGAGAAACTTTCTGCGTATTACGCTCACCACACGTTGATAAAAAATCCCGCGATCAGTTTGAGATCCGCACCCACTCCAGAGTAATAGATATTATAGATACAAATCCGCAAACCCTTGATGCGCTTGGCAAGTTAGACCTTCCAGCTGGCGTTGAAGTGTTTGTTGAAGTTATGCAGGAGGCTGCTTAATCATGACCAATACTAAACGCACAGGCCTTTTGGCAAGAAAACTGGGTATGACCCGTATATTCGATGAGCAAGGGAACCACGTTCCTGTTTCATTATTGCAAGTTGAGAACAATGTTGTTGTTAACGTAAAAACCGAAGAGAAAGATGGTTATAACGCACTTCAGCTTGGTATCGGCACAAGAAAAGCTAAACAAGTAACTAAGCCTATGCGCGGTTACTATGCTAAACAGAAAATTGAACCTAAAGAAGTGCTGAAAGAATTCCGCGTTTCCAAAGATTGCCTTTTACAAGTTGGTGATGAAGTTCTTCCTTCACATTTCCTTATCGGCCAGAAGATAGATATCTCTGGTGAAACAGTAGGTCGTGGTTTTGCCGGTGTTATGAAGCGCTGGAATTTCGCAGGTCTTGAAGCATCGCACGGTGTATCGGTTTCTCACCGTTCACATGGTTCTACAGGTCAGCGTCAGGATCCGGGTCGTGTATTCAAAGGCAAGAAAATGGCCGGCCATATGGGCGCTAAACGCACAACCATCTCTAACCTGAAAGTTGTTGTTATCGATGATGCTAAAGGCCTTATCGCGGTTGAAGGCGCAGTTCCTGGTTTTGACGGCGCATTGCTTGAAATTAAAGACGCAGCTAAGAAGCCTTTGCATAAAGATGCTCCTAAGCCTGCCGGTATTAAAAAGAATAACGCAGCACCTGCTGAAGCTCCGGCTCCAGAAGCTCCTGCGGCGGCGTAATATATTAATATAGAGTAATGAAAATGAAAGTAGATATAATTACATTAGATAATAAAGTGGTAGGGTCTCATGATCTTCCTGCTGAAATTTTTGGCGCGGAGCTGCGTCAGGATATACTTCACCAGGTAGTTAACTGGCAGCGCGCGAAAAAACGCGCCGGTACCCAGAAAACTAAAACACGTTCTGAAGTTCATGGTACTACTAAAAAACCATTCGCCCAGAAAGGTACTGGTAACGCTCGTCAGGGTTCCCTAAAAGGTCCTCATCAGCGCGGTGGTGGTGTGGCTCACGCTCACAGACCTCGTTCTTATGAATATAACCTGAACAAGAAAGTTCGTATAAAAGGTCTGTCCATAGCTCTTTCACTAAAATTATCTGAAGGTAACCTGAAAGTTATAGATTCTGCGGTTATCGATTCTCCAAAAATTAAAGACATCCAGAAAAAATTTGAGACACTTGGTTTGAAATCGGCACTTATCGTGCGCGGTTCTGCTGATGTTGATAATTTCTCAAAAGCTGTAAGA
This sequence comes from uncultured Rickettsiales bacterium, assembly GCA_964424715.1. GTDB lineage: Bacteria > Pseudomonadota > Alphaproteobacteria > Rickettsiales > UBA8987 > JAMHZE01. The sequence continues at coordinate 11,079 of CAYRJW010000005.1, forward strand.
GGTGTTAAGCATGTTAACATCATCCCTCAGTTCGGTCTGAATGTTTATGATATTCTTCGTCACGAGAGCCTTGTTATTACGAAGCATGCATTAGATGATTTACAAAAAAGATTAGCGAGCAAATAGAGGATATATGGTTAAAGAAGTAAAACATTTGTCTAAGAACCTGTCGATCATTAAAAGCCCTGTTATTACAGAGAAATCTACTTCGCTTTCTCAGTTCAATCAGGTTGTTTTTAAGGTTGATACAAAAGCTAACAAAACTGATATCAAGATCGCGGTACAGGAAATATTCGGCGTGAAAGTTAAGAAAGTTAACGTTATCAACGGCGAAGGCAAACAAAAACTATTCCGTGGTCATGCGGGCAGAAGAAGCGACTATAAAAAAGCTATAGTTACCCTTGAAGCCGGCCAGACCATTGATATCGCGCAAGGAATTAAATAACTAAAAGGTTGTTCGTTGTTAGTTGTTCGTTTTTAGAAATGGGCAGCAAAAAACGAAAAACGAAAAACAAAAAACGAGAAAAAATATGGCTTTAAAATTTTACAATCCTACCACACCTTCACAGCGCGGTCTGATATTGATCGACAGAAGTGATCTATATAAAGGCTCTCCTGAGAAAACTCTTACACGCGGTAAGAAAGGTACTGGTGGTCGTGATAATAATGGTCACACGACTTCTCGTTTCATCGGTGGTGGTCACAAACAAAAACTTCGCGTTATCGATTTCAAACGCCGTAAATTCGATGTTGAAGGCGTGGTTGAGCGTATCGAATACGATCCTAACCGCACTTCTCACATCGCGCTTATAAAATATAAAGATGGCGAACTTGCTTACATCCTGGCTCCTCAGCGTATAGTTGCGGGTGACAAGATCATCGCTTCTGAAGCTGCTGATATTAAACCAGGCAATGCAATGCCTCTTAAGAATATCCCGGTTGGAACAGTTATCCACAACGTGGAACTTAAGCCAGGCAAGGGCGGTCAGATGGCTCGTTCTGCAGGTACTTATATCCAGCTTACCGGTAAAGATTCTGGTTATGCGATACTTAAATTACAATCCGGCGAGATCCGCAAGGTTCCTGCTGAATGCATGGCGACTATCGGTGCGGTATCAAATCCTGATCACCAGAACCAGATAGTTGGTAAGGCCGGCCGTTCCCGTTGGAAAGGTAAGCGTCCTCACAACCGTGGTGTAGTAATGAACCCGGTCGATCACCCGCATGGTGGTGGTGAAGGTAAGACATCTGGTGGTCGTCACCCGGTATCTCCTTGGGGTAAATGTGCTAAAGGTGGTAAGACCCGTGATCCTAAGAAAGCTTCTTGGAACATGATCATACAACGCCGTAAAAAAAATAAAATGTAAGAATTAACAAAGGAAACGAATATGGCTAGATCATCTTGGAAAGGACCTTATGTAGAAAAAAGCTTGCTGAAGCGTGTGCTTGGCAGTGCTGGTTCTAACAGAATCATTAATACCTGGTCGCGCAGATCAACGATAATCCCTGATTTCGTAGGTCTAACCTTCGGTGTTTATAACGGGAAGACTTTTATCCCTGTTCAGGTTAAAGAAGAAATGGTTGGTATGAAACTGGGTCAGTTTTCTCCTACCAGAACGTTTAAAGGCCATACTCCTGCTGATAAAAAAGCATGCCCGGCATCATAATATATATAGATTAATAAGGTAAGTGATATGAGCAAAGCAAAAACAAAAAGAGCATTAACGGCGCAACAGTCGATAGCGAAACTTCAGTCGCTTCGTTCTTCCCCTAGAAAGGTTGAACTTGTTGCAGGCCTTATCCGTGGTGCTACTGCACAGGATGCGCTGGCGCAGCTTTCATTCTCCAAGAAAGCGGTTGCACGCCCGGTGAAAAAATTACTACAATCTGCGATCGCTAACGCAGAAAATAACCATAACCTTGATATCGACAGGCTTTTTGTGAAAGAAGTTCGCGTTGGCAGGGCAATGGTGATGAAAAGATTTGCAGCTCGTGCCCGTGGCCGTGCGGCGAAAATTGAAAAGTTTTTTAGTAACGTTGCAATAGTGCTTGAAGAGAAAGCGCAGTAACAAAAGGTTTGATGAGCTTATGGGTCAGAAGATAAATCCGATTGGTTTTAGAATTCAGATGAATCGCACGTTGGTTCGCGAAAAAAGATTACCTGGTAAAATTCCACCAGGATCTAAAAATCAGGGCATACCTGCTTAAAAAGCTGAAAGAAGCTTCCGTGAGCAATATCGTAATTGAGCGCTCTGCCAATAAAATTCGCGTAACTATCCACACTGCAAAGCCTGGTGTTATCATCGGCAAAAAAGGTGCGGATATCGAGGATATCAAAAAACAGATCGGCCAGTTCACTAAAGATGAAGCTTCCGTTAATATCGTTGAAGTTCGCCGTCCTGAAGTTGATGCCGCTATCATCGCGCAAGGTATAACACAGCAGCTTGAACGCCGCGTGTCTTACAAAAAAGCTATGAAACGCGCTATCCAGTCTGCCATGAAAATGGGTGCTGAAGGTGTTCGTATCAACGTATCCGGTCGTTTGAACGGTGGTGAGATCGCTCGTATGGAATGGTACCGTGAAGGTCGCGTTCCTTTGCACACACTTCGTGCCGACATAGATTTCAACAAAGCCATTGCACAGACCACTTATGGTGTTCTTGGTGTAAAGGTTTGGGTTTATAAAGGTGAGATCCTTGCTCATGATCCATATGCACACGAAAAACGTGCTGTTGGCGCTCATGCAGGCAGAGGTGGTCACAAAGAAAGAGATGCAGCTTAAGTGGTTGTCAGTTGTTAGTTGTCCGTTTTTAGAAAATTCGGAAAACTAAAAACTAAAAACCAAAAACTAAAAGAGATTGAAACAAAAGAAAAAGAGTTAATATATGTTACAACCGATCAAAACGAAGCACAGAAAAGAGTTCAAGGGCAGAATCAAAGGTGTTGCCAAATCCGGCTTTACCCTTAATTTTGGTGAATTCGGCCTTAAAGCTCTTGCTCCGGACCGCTTAACTTCCCGCCAGCTTGAAGCTGCGCGCCGTGCAATATCCCGCGCCATGAAGCGTCAGGGTAAATTATGGATACGCGTATTCCCGCACACTCCTGTTACGAAAAAACCTCTTGAGGTTCGTCAGGGTTCCGGTAAGGGCGCAATTGAATTCTGGGCTGCAAGAGTGCGTGCCGGAACTATTATGTTCGAGCTTTCAGGCGTTACTGAGCAGGTTGCTCGTGAAGCGTTTGAACTTGCTTCAGCAAAATTGCCTATTAAGACCAAATTTGTTAAGAGACAATATTAGTAAGTTTTTCGTTGTTGGTTTTTCGTTTTTCGAAAGTGCTAACAACAAAAAACGAAAAACAAAAAACGAGAAGAAACTATGAAATACGAAGATCTAAAAGGTAAATCAAAAGACGAACTGCACAAGCTGATTCTTGATGGCAAGAAAGAGCTGTTCAACCTTCGTTTCCAGCGCACTACAGGTGAACTGGAAAAGACCCACAGGTTCAAGGAGATCCGCAAGGACCTTGCCAGGGTGAATACATATTTGAATTCCGGCGAGACACTTTCTAAGGATATAACTAAGAAATCCGCGAAAGCCGCTAAAACAGAAAAAGCTGCTGCCGCTAAAGCTGATAAGGCTGAAAAAGCTGGCAAAGCCAAGAAAGAGAAAAAAGAGAAGAAAGAAAAAACAACCAAGAAAAAAGCTGCGGCTTAATAAGGAAGGGAATATATGCCAAAAAGATTATTACAAGGTGTTGTAACAAGCGATAAGGGTAACAAAACTGTCACTATTAAAGTTGACCGTCGCGTGATGCACCCTGTCTATAAAAAGGTTGTTACGAAGTCAAAGAAATACTATGCGCACGACGAAGAAAATCGTAGCAAAGTTGGTGATAAGGTCACTATTCAGGAGTCTAAGCCTATTTCAAAGCTTAAACGCTGGATCGTGGTTTATCAGGATGCTGCCAAGAAGGCCGATAAGAAATAATAAAGTTGAAAAGAGGGCGGTTTTAGTATATATGTTCGCTCCCTTTAAAAGATAAGACAAAAAGAGAAAAAATTATGATTAGCGTAGAAACAACATTAAAAGTGGCCGATAACTCTGGTGCGAAATCGCTCAGTATTATCAAATTTCACGGCGGAAACGGTATAAGGTCAGCAGGGATCGGCGATATCATCGTAGTATCCATCCAGACAGCTATACCAAAAGGTAAAGTTAAGAAAGGTTCTGTGCATAAGGCTGTTATAGTTCGTACCAGAAAAGCCCTTAAGAGGGAAGATGGTTCAGCTATCCGTTTCGACAGCAATGCAGCAGTTCTTCTTGATAAACAAGGTGAGCCGATCGGAACCCGTATCTTTGGACCGGTCACTCGTGAACTTAGAACTAAAAAGTTCATGAAAGGTAAAGATTTTATGAAAATTATCTCCCTTGCACCGGAAGTATTATAATAAATTTTAGGTAAATGAAAATGGCTAAAGAAGTTAAAAAACACCAGAAGAAATTCCGCCTTAAGAAAGGCGATAAAGTTAAAGTTCTTACCGGCAAAGATAAAGGTAAGGAAGGCGAGATACTTCGCGTTCTGAGAGCTAACGACAGAGTTATCGTTGCAGGTATCAATCTGGTTAAAAAGCACACTAAGCCTAGCGCTCAAAGCACTGGCGGTATCGTTGAGAAAGAACTTTCAGTTCATATCTCTAACGTTAGCGCTATTGATCCTAAATCAGGCGCGGCTACGAAAATTGGCTACAAAACTTTAAAGGACGGCAAAAAAGTAAGAGTTGCCAGAAAGTCCGGTGAAGTACTGGCATAATAAATTACCAAGAGTTAATAAAAAGTAAACATTATGAAAACTACAGCTAGATTACATAAAGAATATAAGGATAAAATAGTACCGAGCCTTGTGAAGGAATTCGGCTACAAAAATCCTATGCAGGTACCTAAGATCGTTAAGATCAACATCAATATGGGTATCGGTGAAGCTTTGAAAGATTCTAAAGCGGTTGATGTAGCGGCAAATGAGCTTACGCTTATCGCCGGCCAGAAGGCTGTTGTTACGAAAGCCCGCAAATCTATCGCGCATTTCCGTCTTCGTCAGGGGCAGGGGATCGGCTGTAAAGTTACGCTTCGCAGCAAAAGAATGTATGAATTCATGGACAGGCTTGTGAATATCGCCCTTCCAAAACTGCGTGATTTCCGCGGTCTTAACATCAAAAGCTTTGATGGCAGCGGCAATATATCATTCGGCCTTAAGGAGCACGCAATATTCCCTGAGATCCAGTCTGACCGCTCTGATACCCAGAAGGGTATGGATATTACCATAGTTACAACTGCAAGAACTGCAGAAGAAGCTAAAGCATTACTACAAGGTTTCAATATGCCTTTCCTAAGTGTTGAACCTGAAAATAACAACCAATAACCTGAAGAGAGATTTATGGCTAAAAGATGTTCAGTAGAAAGAAACGATAAAAGAAAAAGACTTGAGAAGAAGTTCGCTCCTCGCAGGAAGAAGCTGAAAGACCTTATCATGGATAAGGAAACTTCTGCTGAAGTTCGTTTCGATGCTGTAATGAAACTTTCACGCTTGCCTAAGAACAGCGCGAAAACCCGTATCCGTAACCGTTGTGAACTAACCGGCAGACCTCGTGGTTATCACAGAAAATTCGGTCTTTGCAGGAACATGCTCAGGGAACTTGCCCAGAATGGCGGTCTTCCTGGTGTAATCAAATCAAGCTGGTAGGAGAACAAAATATGACAATGAATTGTGCCACATCAGATATGATAGCAACTTTGAAGAACGGTCAGCAAGGCCGTATCGCTCAGGTTACTGTTATCTCTAACAAACTTAACAAATCCGTCCTGAAGGTTCTTCTTGATGAAGGTTTTATCGGTTCTTTTGAAGAAGTTGAAGTTAGAAAGGGTATTAAAAAACTTAATGTCCTTCTTAAATATTTCAACGGTCAGCCGGTTATCCAGCAGATCAAAAGGGTTTCCAAGCCTGGTCGCCGTGTATACTCGCACATCAGCGGCATGAAACAGAATTTCAACGGTCTTGGTATCAAAATAATATCAACTTCCAAAGGTGTACTGCCGGATCATGAAGCCCGCAAACACAATGTTGGTGGCGAAATAATCTGTGAGGTATTCTAATGTCACGTTTAGCTAAAAACCCTATAACTTTCGTTAAGGGCGTTGAGGTAAAACTTAACGGTAACCAGATCTCTATCAAAGGCGCAAAAGGTACTCTTACTGAGACCATCCCTTCCGAGATCAAAGTTACAGTTACAGAAGGCAAGATCAATTTTGCCCCTGCTAACGAGAACAGCAAGAAAGATGGTCCTACAAAAGCGAAATGGGGCCTTGCTTGGGCGCTTGTTCGTAACATGGTTGAAGGTGTAACGAATGGTTATACTAAAGAACTTGATATTGAAGGTGTTGGTTATAAGGCTGCTGCACAGGGTAAAACTGTGAAGCTTAACCTTGGCTTCTCCCACGATATCGATTACATCATTCCTGCTGGAATCGAAATTAAAACTCCGAAACCTACTGAGATCGTTATCACCGGTATTGATAAAAGATTAGTTGGCCAGGTGGCTGCTGAAATTCGCGGTATGAAGAAACCTGAGCCATATAAAGGCAAAGGTATCAGACATAGAGGCGAGCATGTCAGAAGAAAAGAAGGCAAAAAGAAATAAGGTAAAATTATGGCTCATACATCTACAGAAAGAAGAAGATTCCGTACTAGGTACAAAGTTAAAAAGGCAGCTAAAGGCAAGCCTCGTTTATCTGTGTTCCGTTCTAACAAGAACATCCATGCCCAGATCATTGATGATGTTAAAGGCGTAACTATCGCCGCCGCATCAACCCTTGATAAAGAAATAAAAGGCAAGGTAAAAAGCGCTTCCAACAAAGAAGCTGCTGTTGCTGTTGGCAAGCTTATCGCTAAGCGCGCTTTGGCTGAGAAAATATCCGAAGTGGTATTCGACAGGGGAGAATTCCTTTACCACGGCAGGGTCAAATCACTGGCTGACGCAGCTCGTGAAGCCGGATTGAAATTTTAATAGACAAAGGAAAGAAGAATGGCAGAAGAAAGAAAAAAGAACAATAACCGCCCTGACAGGAACGAAGAAGGCGGTTCTGATCTGGTTGATAAGCTGGTTTCCATCAACCGTACTACGAAAGTAGTGAAAGGTGGTAGAAGATTCGGCTTTGCAGCACTTGTTGTTGTAGGCGATGGCAAAGGCAGAATTGGCGTTGGTAAAGGCAAAGCGAAAGAAGTTGCTGATGCAAAAAGAAAAGCATCTGAAGCTGCTAGAAGGAACATGATAAAAGTTCCGCTTCGTGAAGGCCGCACCATTCACCACGATATTAAAACCAAAGCAGGCGCAGGCGGCGTAATACTTCGTACGGCACAGGCCGGTACCGGTATCATAGCAGGTGGCCCTATGCGTGCTATATTTGAAGCGCTTGGCGTAAAAGATGTGGTGGCTAAATCTTTCGGTTCATCTAATCCTTACAACATGGTAGCAAGCACTATAAAAGCATTGCAGATGATACAATCTCCTAAATCCACCGCTTCCAGAAGAGGCAAGAAAGTTAACGAGATCGTTTCCCAGCGCGAAGCTAAGAACGGCGGCGGCGAACTTAAAGCTGAAGCGGCTGAATAAATTAACAAGTTTTTCGTTGTTAGTTGTTCGTTTTTAGAATACGAGCAACAAAAAACAAAAAACAAAAAACAAAAAACGAGAAAATTATGGCAGCAAAAAAGAAAATAAAGCTTGAACAGACCGGCAGCACTATAGGCCGCGTTAAAGCACAGGAAGCAACTCTTATCGGCCTTGGCCTTAATAAACGCCATCGTATCGTTGAGATTCAGGATTCTCCTGAAGTTCGCGGCATGATAAAAAAGGTTCAGCATTTAGTAAGAATTATTGAAGAAAAATAATTTAGATCCAAGATTCAAAATAAAGGATAGTTATGACTTTTAAATTAAACAATATGGCTCCAAACCCAGGCTCGACACGCGGCAAGATCCGCCTTGGTCGCGGCATAGGCTCCGGCAAAGGTAAAACCTGCGGTCGTGGCGGTAAAGGTCAGACAGCGAGAAGTGGTGTTTCCATCAATGGTTTTGAAGGTGGTCAAACTCCGATCCACCGCCGTCTTCCTAAACGTGGTTTCAATAACTTCACCCGTAAAGGTTTCGATATCGTTAATATCTCTGATCTTCAGAAAGCTATTGATGACAAAAAAATTAAAGCTAACGCGCCTATCAACCTTGAAGTGCTTAAAGCTGCCGGTCTTGTGAAAGGCCGCCTTGATGGTGTTAAACTTCTTGGCTTCGGCAAGATATCCGCGAAAGTTGAGATATCTGTTGAAAAAGCATCTCCATCTGCCCTTAAAGCAGTTGAAGCGGCTGGCGGTAAAGTTGTTATCATAGCAAAGGCTCCTAGGCCTGAAGGTAAAGCTCAGAAAAGAGCTGATTCTAACCCGAAAGCTCAACCTAGCGCGAAATATCTCGCTAACAAAAAAGCCGGAAAATAGTCTATTAAACTTTAAATCTGATAACCGAAAATGTCATCTCTTGATAAACTTGCTTCAAATATAAACTTTGCGGCGATAGGTAAGGCTGAAGAGCTGAAAAAGAGAATATGGTTTGTTATCGGCGCACTTATCATTTACCGTCTTGGTACCTATATACCTCTTCCCGGGCTTGATGCGCGCGTTATAGAGGCTCTTTCCAATAAACATTCCGGCGGTATCCTTGATCTGTTCAATATGTTCACCGGCGGCGCACTCAGCCGTATGACGATATTCGCGCTGAATATCATGCCTTACATCACGGTTTCCATCGTGATGCAACTTTTAACTTTCATGTACCCATCGCTTGCCGCGCTCCGCAAGGAAGGCGAGGCGGGCCGCAGGAAGATACAGCAATATACACGTATCGGCACTATATTCATGACCTCCTTTCAGGCGGTAGGTATAGCTTCATATCTTCTTTCAATAAGCATTCAGGGTCAATCTGCGGTCATAATAGATCCGATGATGTTCAAGATCACCACGGTGGTTTCACTGGTTGGCGGCACTATGTTCCTGATGTGGCTTGGTGAGCAGATAACTGCACGCGGTATAGGTCAGGGAACATCTATTATAATATTCGCTGGTATCGTTGCCGGTATGCCTTCGGCCATCGCTAAAACATTTGAACTTGGCCGCACAGGGGCGCTTTCGTCCTCTCTTATAATACTTGTCATGATATTCGCTTTGGCGCTTGTAGGTTTCATCGTATTCATGGAGCGCGCGCAACGCAGGCTGATAGTTCAATATCCGAAACGCACGGTCGGCAACAAACAATATCAGGGTGAAAGCTCGTACCTGCCGCTGAAACTGAACACTGCAGGTGTTCTGCCTCCGATATTCGCAAGCTCATTACTGTTGTTCCCGGCAACCATAGCAAGCTTTTCCGGCGCTGCTAACTCCGAAGGCCTGCTGCAGACCGTGATAGCATATCTCGGCCACGGCAAACCGTTATATATAGTTACTTTCATTGTTCTTATAACCTTCTTCAGCTTCTTCTACATGAACAATGTTTTCAACCCGACCGAGACCGCTGATAACCTGAAAAAGAACGGCGGCTTCATTCCGGGTATCCGTCCGGGCGCGAATACGGCTGATTATATACGCTTTATCATGAATCGCTTAACTGTTATCGGTGCGGTATATCTCTCGGTCATCTGTATCATCCCTGAACTTCTGATTGCAAAATTCGGTATCCCGTTTTATCTTGGCGGCACCAGCTTACTGATCATGGTGAATGTTATGATGGATACTATCGTGCAGATACAGTCCCACTTAATAGCCCACCAGTATGAAGGCTTGTTAAAGAAAACGAACTTGAAAGGTGCTCGCAGGAGAAGATAATGAATATAATCCTATTTGGTCCACCGGGCGCGGGTAAGGGAACTCAGGCCGGGTTACTGCAAAAGATTCTTGGTATCCCCCAGCTTTCCACCGGCGATATGCTTCGCCGTGAAGTGGCTGAAAAAACATTCCTCGGCAAACAGGCCGAAAAAATAATGAAAGAAGGTGGCCTTGTTCCTGATGATATTATCATCGATATGATAGCAGAACGTATCAACCAGCCGGATTGCGAAAAAGGTTTCATGCTTGATGGTTTTCCGCGCACAGTGGCTCAGGCCGAGGCGCTTGACGGCATGCTTACAAAGAAAGAAAAGCTTATACATAGCGTTGTGGAAATAGTTGTTCCTGATGATGAGCTGAAACAGCGTGTAGTAAAGCGCGCCAACGAAGCCATTGCAAAAGGTGAAACTCCGCGCCCTGATGATAATATCGAAGTAGCCACAAAACGCCTTGCGACCTACTGGAAACAGACTGCGCCGGTGCTTCCATATTACAAAGCTAAAGGCATCCACAAATCCATCGACGGCACCAAGCCTATCGATGCGGTTACATCTGATATCATCAGGCAGCTGATAGGTTAGTTCTCAGTTGTCAGTTTGCAGTTCTCTGTTATTCTGTTCGTATTAGATAATGAACTTATAATTATTCCAAATGGCATCACCAAAGCTTCAATATGTGTGTAATTCGTGCGGTTCTGTTTCCGGGAAATGGGCGGGGAAGTGTGATGCTTGCGGGACATGGGGGAGTGTATCGGAAGAGCCGGTTTCGCAGGTGTTTTCCATTTCTAAATCTGCCAAAAGATCATCATCAAAAATAGAATATAGCTCGCTTTCGGCCTCTGATGAGCATCTGCAAAGGCTTGATACCGGCATAGAGGAACTTAACCGCGTTATGGGCGGCGGGTTGGTGCTTGGTTCGGCGACGCTGGTGGGCGGGGATCCGGGCATTGGGAAATCCACGATATTGCTACAGATGGTGGCGCTGCTGGCGGAGAAGGGGAATAAATGCGTTTACATCACCGGTGAGGAATCGGTGGGGCAGGTGGCGCTGCGGGCGAAGCGGCTGGGGCTGGATAAGGCGCCGGTGGAGATAGCATCAGCAACTAATGTGGATGATATAATCGCATCGCTGAAGAGCCAGAAGCCGGGTGTTGTTATCATAGATTCGATACAGACGATGTTCGTGCCTGCGGTGGATTCCAGCCCGGGGACGGTATCGCAGGTGCGCTTCTCGGCGCATGAGCTTATCACGGCGGCGAAGTCGCAGGGGTTCTGCCTGATACTGGTGGGCCACGTTACCAAGGATGGCCAGATAGCAGGCCCGCGCGTGCTTGAGCATATGGTGGATACGGTGTTATATTTTGAGGGCGAGAAAGGTTATAATTTCCGGATACTCCGCGCGGTGAAGAACCGCTTCGGACCGGCCAATGAGATAGGCGTGTTCGAGATGCAGCAGAAAGGGCTGGTGGAAGTGAAGAACCCATCATCATTCTTTATCTCCGGCAAAAGCAAGAATGTCTCCGGCTCGGTGATATATGCCGGTATTGAAGGCACAAGGCCGATACTGGTGGAGATACAGGCGCTGGTATCGCCATCATTCCTTGCCACGCCGCGCCGCGCTGTGGTGGGCTGGGATGCCAACAGGCTGGCGATGATAATAGCTGTGTTACAGGCCAGATGCGGTTTAAAATTATTTGATAAAGAGATATATTTAAATGTGGCCGGTGGGATAAAGATACTGGAACCGGCCGCCGACCTTGCTGTTGCGGCGGCAATAATATCAGCGACCGAATCAATGGTGATACCATCAGACACAATTTTCTTCGGCGAGGTAGGATTATCCGGCGAAGTGCGCCCGGTATCACAATCCATATTGCGGCTGAAAGAGGCTCAGAAGCTTGGGTTTGAGAATGCTGTTATTCCTACCATCACAGAAAAATCACCGGTGAAATACACCGAGATAAAACATCTTGTGCAGTTGCAGGAGTTTTTGAAGTAGGTTATTTACTGAGGCTTGATCCTGTCTTGGTTTTAATTGTCTCTTCCCAGTTTTCCTGAGACTGTTTTTCTATCTTATTATCTCGTTCACTTTCAAAATCTAAATATTGTTTGATACCATTATTATTAAATTTAGATGTATAATTTTCATTATCCTGAGTCATATTATTCCTTTTTATTATTTCATTAACAATATATTAAAAGCCACATTTTTACCATAAAAAACTTAGTATTCAGGCAAAAAATATTGACTATCCGCTTACAAAACCTTAAACACTAGCCAGTAGTCTAATCATAAATGACGGGGCAAAAATGACCTATGTAGTTACAGAACAATGCATAAAATGCAAACACACGGATTGCGTGGAAGTCTGCCCGGTGGATTGTTTTTATGAGGGTGAGAACATGCTGGTCATCAACCCTGATGAGTGCATCGATTGCGGCGTATGCGAGCCGGAATGCCCGGAGGATGCGATAAAGCCTGAGTCCGCCGAACTGTCACACTGGATAGAGATAAACCGCAAATATTCTGCCCTGTGGCCGGTGATAAACGAGATGAAACCTGCGCCTGCAGATGCGGCGGAATGGAAGGGTAAAGAGGGTAAAGAGGCACTGCTGTCGGAAAAGCCGGGGAGCTAATATTATAAAAGGCCGCGCGATTTTGCTTGAGCTTTAAGCTGCTCGTTAAAGCGATCGAGAACGGTTTCCGAAAAGCTAAGTGCTAGCCTCACAGCGGTGCTTGGAGTTATCTTATCAGATATGGTTTTGTTTTTTATAGCCGACTTGAACTCATCAATGTTTTCTATTGAGGTATTGAAGTTTTTGTTAAATGATTTCATTAAGCAATCCAGCACTATGTTTTTTGTTGGAATAGCCTTGTTTTGATCGGTTAGTGACCTATTATTGTAATAATTTTCAAAACTTTTGATAAAGCCTCTGAATTTGGCTTTGTCTGTTTTATCATTTATTTCTTCATTATCATTTTTTATCTGTGCAGTCGCACCACCGCGCCCCCTGCAGTTTCTTATCAGGTTGCTTAATTCTAAATTAAATTCTGCACACTGGGATAGGCCTGTTGTATCAGAATTAATTTCTGCGCCGGCCTTAAATGAGTTCACGGGCGAGATGCTTGTATGTGTAAAATCATTCAGTGGAACTGTATGCACCATATTTTTGCCCCTAATAGTATTTGTTAATTGTTTTATTATAACACATAAAGGTTAATAAACCATTAACAAAAATGCAGAAATCTTAATTTTTTATTACTTTATTATTCTTTAGCGCCAACTTATTGATTTATATGTTTTTATACTTAAAATTAAGGGCAAAAACGGGTTTATTTTGGGTTAAAAATGAGGGTTTTTTGTAATTTTGAACTTATGAATTTACGAGCCAACAAGACTTGCGAAATGGAAAAATCGCTGTCTCCCCGCATAAGCATCGCGCATTGCGGGGTCTAGCCTGCCTTGCTGGAGCTTTAGCGTAGGCAGGTGGTGACGTGTTGGAACAGTAGCCGGTTTAGTGGTTTGCTACATTTTATAAGTTTTAATAATATCGACTGGGCCCCGCAACTAGTGCGGGGAGACAGTAAATTTTTTATTTCATAATTTTATTAATTCAATTTCGTAAGTTCCTAATCTCGTAAGTTCCGTTCTGATATAGAAGGCGCCTTCCGTTTTTTAACCGACAGCATTCCGATGTTTTTGGTTAGATATAAGACTCCTCAACCTCATATTTTACCCAAAGGAATTCGCAAGCCATGTGTGATGCGCCTTACGACCATCCGCCAAGAAGTTGTAAGGGTTATCACAATGGGCCTGATATGTTGCGCAACACATCGATTTTAAGCCGATTGAGTTTAGTATAATGGGGGAAAAATAAGTGCGGAAGTACCTGGGTGAAAAAAGTTTTCAGGTTGTCAGGTTTTCCAGTTTTTAAGTAAGTGAGAAGTCTATAATTAGCGTTTTAGCCTGAAATATATCAAGCCGGTGGCGGAGATGTAGATGGAGGAGTGGGTTCCGATCAGTACGCCGAAGATCATTGCTACGGCGAAGCCGTATATCACATCGCTGCCGACAACGGCCAAGGCGAGGGCGGAGAGAAGGACGGTTCCACCGGTTAAGATTGTGCGGATAAGGGTCTGGTTGACGCTTAAGTTTATTATGCCGGAGAGATCCATTTGTTTGTATTTGCGGAAATTCTCGCGGATACGGTCATAGATCACCACGGAATCATTTATTGAATAGCCGACGATGGTGAGGATGGCGGCGATGGAGGTAAGGTTGAATTCTATCTGGGTAACGGAATAGAAGCCGATGGTAAGGATGGTATCGTGGATTAGGGCCAGTATGCCGCCTACGCCATATTGCCATTCAAAGCGTATCCAGAGATAGACGAGCATGGCGACAAGCGCCAGCACGATGGCTATTATGGAACCGTTGATAAGTTCACTGCCGACCTGCGGGCCGACATAATCTACCTTGCGGTATTCTATCTTGCTATATTCAGAATTGAGTTTTGTTTTGATGGCATCGACCTTTTTCTGCTGGGAGTCATCATCAGTGGCCTGGACGCTTATCATTACTTCACGCGGGTCTGCAAAGGCTTGCAGGGTGACCTCGCCGAATTCTTCTTTATCGAGGGTGTGGCGGAGTTTTTGCATGTCAACATCACTCTCGAAGCGGGCCTCTATCACGATGCCGCCGGTGAAATCGATGCCGAAATTAAGGCCTTTGGTGGAAAGGGAATAGATGGTAAGCAGAACCAGTGAAAAGGTTATGCCGAAACCAACCATTTTATGGCCGATGAAATCGAAATTGAACTTTGATTCAGGTGAGGTAAGTTTTTTTGCCATTTTATCTATTGGTTTTTATTATCATCATCTTCAGCAGGAGTGCCTGGAACCCAACCTGTAAGGACATGGCCTTTTGTTATCACGCCTTTGGTCCTGTATAGCGAATAAAGGATGGAGACAGTGATTATCAACGCGGTCAGGATGAGGGAAAGCGGGGTTGATATGGCTAGTGATTCAGACAGGTGACCATGTAAGGCAGCGTGGTTCACTATCATTTTCGTGCCGATAAGCACAAGTACCATTGAAAGGCCGTATTTAAGATATTTGAAGCGTTCAATGACATTGGCGAGTACGAAATACATGGAGCGCAGGCCGAGTATCGCAAAGATATTTGAGGTGAACACGATGAAAGGATCACGCGTTATGGCGAATATGGCAGGGATGGAGTCGAACGCGAATACTATATCGACGAAGTTGACCACCATCAGAACAATGAAAAGAGGGGTAACCAGAAGCAGGCCATTTTCCCTTACAAAGAATTTTGAACCAACAAAACCATCAGTGCTGCGGAAATTCTTTTTACAGAATTTATAGACCATGTTGTTTTCCATGTCCGGTTCTGCATCGGAGGCCTTGATCATTTTTATACCGGTGAACAGCAGGAAAGCGCCGAAGAGGTATAATATCCAGTCGAACTGGGCGATAAGGCTGGTGCCGGCAATGATAAATGCAAACCTTAATACAACGGCAACCAGTACACCCCAGAACAGTACCCTGTACTGGTGTTCCTTCGGTACGCTGAAATGGGTGAAGATAAGCGCGAATACGAATACGTTATCGACCGACAGTGTCATTTCTATTAGGTAGCCGGTGAAGAATTCTGTGCCGGATTTTTCTCCCAGAAAATTATAGACCCCGGCGCCGAATAGCATTGCAAGGACAACATAGAACGAAACTGTCTTCAGGGCATCTTTGTAGCTGATCTCTTTGTTCTTTTTGTGTAGTATGCCGAGATCAAATGCAAGCAGGGTAAGCACTATTGCTAAAAATCCACCCCACATCCAAAGTCCATGTCCGCCCATTATCGTTCCTGTATATTAAGAGTTGTAAATATCCATGTTGGTCTTGCCTTCGGTCTTGTCGATGATCAGCGTGATGGCAGAATCACCAGTGATGTTCACTGTAGTGCGGAACATATCAAGTACACGGTCTATACCAAGGATTATGCCGATACCTTCAAGCGGAAGGCCGACAGAGTGAAGCACCATGCCCATGAATATGATGGAACCGGAAGGGATACCAGCGGCACCGATAGAACCAAGTGTGCAGGTTACAACTAACATTAAATAATCATCGAAAGCAAGCTGTACGCCGTATAGCTGGGAGAAGAACACCGCGCAGATGCCGAGATATATCGCAGTGCCATCCATGTTGATAGAGGCGCCAAGAGGCATCATGAAATTGGTGGTGGATTTTGAGGTGCCGAGTTTTTCTTCCAGTTCTCTCATGGCTGTTGAAAGGGTCGCCTTGGAGCTGCTGGTGGAAAATGCCATTAGCTGCGTGGTGATCATTTTTTTGTAGAAAGGCAGCGGGTTTATTCTTGCGAAGAATAATATAAGAACACCGAAGAATAAATATTGCAGGAAACAGGCAAGTATCACCAGGCCAACAAGCTCAGCCAGTGCAAAGATAACATCCATGCCCATAGTGGCGACCATCCAGCTCATGAAGCTGAAGATGGCGATAGGCGCAAGCTGCACGATAAGTTCGATCATGCGGAAGGCGACCTTCGCGAATTCATCGATAACGGTCTTGGCGCTTTTTACTTTGTCGCCAAGGGTCATCATCACCAGACCGGTGAAGATGGCGAAGATAACTATTTGCAGGTAGTTATCGGTTGCGACAGAATTGAAGATATTTGAAGGGATAAGGTTTATAAGGAACGTGCCGATGGTGACAGGTTCATCGCCGGCTGCCTGAGTATAGGAGCCTGCGGCAAGGTGTTTTTCAGTAAGGGATTTATCTATGCCGACACCCGGTTGCGCGATGGTGGCAATGGTAAGGCCGAATATTACTGCAAGGACGGCTGTCATCAAGTAAGCGCCAGCGCCTTTAAGGCCGATGCGGGAGGCATCTTTTGCTCCGGTGAGGGAGGTTATGCCGCTGATCAGTGCGAACATTATAAGTGGAGCAACCACCATTTTGATGAGTTTTATGAAAAGCGTACCGAAGGTCTTTACCCTTTCTGCGATGTCGGCGATCTGTTCGCCGGTGCCGCCGTTATATCTCAGGAAGAAACCGAAAGATATGCCTAGGATAAGGCCCAATATTACCTGTTGCCAGAGTTTCAATCCTAAAAAAGTAGGTTCATGATTACTTGCATATGCCATAATATACCAATCCTAGTTGAAGTTTTATAATTGCCAATTTTAACGAAACGAGACTTTTACACTTTTTTTCTCAAGGTGAAAAGCGTTTTTTTTATTAATTAATAACGATTAATAATAGAGGATTATTGCCCTATTCTTGCCCAGATCCTTTTTTTGGCGATGAAGAAAAATATGGTGAATACGGTAAGGAATATCAGTGCCTTAATGCCGGTCTGTTTGCGAGACTGCATTTCAGGTTCCGCCGCCCATTGCAGGAAATTCACGACATCTCTGGCTTCCTGTTCAATGGTACTTGGGGATCCATCCGCGAATGTAACCTGTCCATCGTTCAGAGGTTTTGCCATAGATATAGCAAAGCCGGGGAAGTAAGGGTTGTAGTTCTTGCCTTCAGGTATATCGATATGTTCAGGTTTTGTCTCATCATAGCCGGTGAGTAGCGAGTATACATAATTCGCGCCATCGTGGCGGGCTTTTGTTATAAGCGAAAGATCAGGAGGGGTAGCACCACCATTTGCCGCAGCTGCCGCTTTCTCATTCGGGAACGGGGAAGGGAGGCGATCAGAAGGGCGGCCGGGACGCTCGAACATATCGCCGGAATCATCTGGGCCATCAGTGAAGGTATAGCTTGCGGCAAGGGATTTGACCTCGGCCTCGCTGAAGCCAACTTCCTGAAGATTGCGGAAGGCTACGCGTTTTGCACCGTGGCAGGATGAGCATACCTCTTTATATACCTGAAAACCGCGCTGGATGGAGTTGTGATCGAACTTGCCAAGCGGGCCGTCGAAAGACCATTTAACCTGTTTAGGGTGATGGACTTCGCTGCTGCTTGCGCTGGCGGTGCCGGCACCGAACAATACAGATATAGTTACCAGCGCAACTATAAGGCTGAGCGGGTTCTTGTATTTTTTCTGCGTATATGCATAGATGGATTCAGGCTGTTGTTTCGCTTTTTCCTTCTTGCTCAGGTATGGAAGGATAACAAAGAAATAACCGAAATAATAAAGAGCAGTTACCTGACCGACATAAAGCAGAGGAACGCCTAGCTTCACGGCATCAGCAGGCTGGGAGCCTACATAGCCAAGTATCACGAAGCTGATAACGAACACGAGGTAACACCATTTGAATATCGGGCGGTATGCGCCGCTGCGTACCGGGTGCCTATCAAGCCATGGAACTATGAACCATACTAATATGGAGCCGAACATCGCGATAACACCGGCGAGTTTGGAAGAAATTAAAACTATATCAGTGAACGGGATGCCGATATTAGGCACAACGCGCAATATAGCATAATAAGGCAGGAAATACCATTCCGGCACGATGTGCGGAGGGGTCACCAGCGGGTTGGCAGGAATGTAGTTATCGGCATGGCCAAGATAGTTTGGCGCGAAGAACAGGAAGCCTGCAAATATTATAAAGAATATACCGAAGCCGAAGAAATCTTTCACAGTATAATAAGGGTGGAACGGGATGGTATCTTTTTCAGATTTAACTTCAACGCCTGTCGGGTTGCTGGAGCCATGAATGTGAAGCGCCACGATATGCACCACAACAAGGCCGAGGATAATAAAAGGTAACAGGTAATGCAGGGCATAGAACCTGTTAAGGGTAGGGTTATCGACCGAGAAGCTGCCGAGCAGTAATTCCTGTATACCGGAACCAAGGCCGGTGATTATTTCATCAAACGCGCCGAACAGGCCGGTTATAACGGTTGCGCCCCAGAAGCTCATCTGGCCCCATGGAAGGACATAGCCCATGAAGGCAGTGCCCATCATGGTAAGGAATATTATAACGCCGAACCACCATAGTAATTCACGCGGTGCTTTGTATGAGC
This sequence comes from uncultured Rickettsiales bacterium, assembly GCA_964424715.1. Taxonomy (GTDB): domain Bacteria; phylum Pseudomonadota; class Alphaproteobacteria; order Rickettsiales; family UBA8987; genus JAMHZE01. The sequence goes on from CAYRJW010000005.1 coordinate 30,011, forward strand.
CGTAATAAAAACCACGGAATATATGAAGGTAAACAACGCCGAAGAACATTGAAGCGCCGACAGCGTGGGTGTAGCGAAGCAGCCAGCCGAACGGTACATCGCGCATGATGCGTTCTACGGAATCAAAGGCGTGATCAACATGGGGAACGTAATTCATGGCGAGGAAAATGCCGGTGACTATCTGTATCATAAGTGCGATACCGGCAAGTGAGCCGAAATTCCATGCATAGCTGAGGTTGCGTGCAGTGCGGTATTCGCCCTGATGCTTCATGAAGCTGAATATAGGCAGCCTGTATTCTATCCAGTTTATAGATGTATCTACGCAGCTCCAGAATTTATTTTTCATTCCCATAATAATTAACCGATTTGGATTTTTGTATCACTTAAGAATTTGTAAGGCGGAACCGCAAGATTTTTTGGGGCCGGGCCTTTTAATATCCTGCCGGAGGTATCGTAGTGAGAGCCGTGGCAAGGACAGAACCAGCTTTCGCCCGGTTCTTTAACGGAATTAGGGATGCAGCCTAGGTGCGTACATACGCCAACCAGAACAAGCCATTCCGGCTTTTGCGCCCTGTCGGCATCTTTTTGAGGGTCAGTGTGTTTTTCGCTATCGCCTTTTTTGGCTTCGGCAATTTCTTCAGGCGTTCTGTGCCTTACGAATACTGTTTTGCCCTGCCATGTAACACGTTTTTCAGTACCTACCGCGATATCGGAGATATCGACCTCGGTGGAGGCCATCGCGCGGACATCAGCCGCCGGATTCATGGAGCCGATGAACGGCACCGCCGCACATACCGCCCCGACACCAGCCGTAGCAGATGCCGCCAGAATCATAAAATCTCTTTTCGCAGGATCTTGAACATTACCGGCATTAGCGCAGGCACATTCGTTCTTACCATTTTCACAAGCCATAGATAAATTTCACTCAAATATAATTGGTTCAGCGTTATCTATATTGTAATAGATCATCTTTCAAGCGAATTTTGTAAAATGGGGGTGGATGGGGTGGATATTTTTTATGTGTGGCGGGTGTATAGAGTTTTCCTCTCCCTTGAGGGGGGGGATAAATATTATTTATAATGTAAGATTGGGGGTGGTTTCCAATTGTGGTAATGCTGGTTTTATTTCGGTTTTTCTTGTTCGCGTAGTGGGGATAAGGAACGACATGCGCTTTTTCAGGCGCATAAGATCATTTAGATTAGGTTCGCTCAGTTTTTTTGGATCGAACGGCAGGGTTGTATATATGCCATTTTTTATATCGCCGTTATTTACCCTGTATTTGTACACGGCATACATAAAGTCATCCAGGGTAATAAGGCTTTTATCGCTTATAAGGAAATCTTTTGCGAGTTTTTCAGGTTTAGGATCCTTTATCCTCTTTGCTTCGCTGGTTTCAAATAGTGCAATAGTTTCGGTTTTTGAGATATTCATGTGATCGCTGAAAAATCTTCGGTTTTTTACCGCAACACATAGTCTGGTATAAAGAAATGCCTGATTGAGGCTAAGTTTATTTCCGTTTGTTATGCTATTATGAAATTGGGTAAGTATTATATCTTTGTTTTTGAACTCATCCAGTCCAAGAAAATTCGCAGCAATATCTTTCTGCTGTTTCTCAGTATGATTTGGCAGTAATAACGGCGCTATTATATAAGCCCTGTTAGGATCTTCGGCATCTATCCCGCCAAAGAAACTTTCTTTCCTTCCATAGCGTTCAAGTCGTTCGGCTGAAATGACAGGGATATTCATGCTTTCACCGGGCTGACCATCTTCTTTTTGTTGTTTTAGCTTACCAAGTAATTTTGAAATATAAATGTAGGTGTAACCGGTGATCTTTAGGAGGTCAGAAAAAAGATCTTTGGCGTGTTCTTTTCTTTTGTTATAGCAATTCTCGTTTTTTATAAGATCAGAATATTTTTTTATTACAGCATCTTCTGTACCAAGGGTTTTATCGCCGCGACATACTTTCCATAAAATATGAGTATAGAACTCATTTAGTTTAGCTTTTTCTGCGAGCGTCTCTACGGTATCAGAGCTTGGTTTAAAATCTTTGTGCTTGTCATCTTCCTTCATATTCAGGCACTTTCTGACTTCATTGCCTGTCTGGTTTAACCCGAAGGCAATGGAGAATTTTCTTATAGAGGATAGATCCATTTCCTTATACAGAAGTTTTATGAATCCTGAATAACTGGGATTTTCTGATCTGGAATAATGTGCCAGTAGTAAAGGTATTTTTTTTAGCCTTTCTTCAAAATCTTCCGGCAGTAACTCCTGCATATTGCCTTCCAGGGAAAGCTTTTTTTTCCAAGGCCCTTTTATCTCCTCAGGGAGGTTTCTTACATTTAAATATTTCTCTGTGCTGCTGGCCCCTAGGCTTATACTGATTGGGTTGTTTTCTTTTTGTCTTTTAAAGATCGAATTTATAACAGAATTTGCTATTCTGATCTTCTCCTCTGCAGAAAAATCCATATCAAGCAATTTTTCGAGGTGTCCTACTCCCGGTATACTGCCGCCATAATACCATTTTCTAAGCAGGTGTATCGAGATATTTCTTTCTGAAGCTAATCTGTAAAGCTCTTTTTCGTGATGCTTATTTTTAATATCAACCAATACCTGTTTAAAGGAGTCATCGCTTCCCAGTATTTCTTCTATTTTAATATTTTCTACCATCGAAAACTATCCCGTAAGACTGTAATATTCAAAATAAAATACGGGAATGAAAAGACTTTCCATTAACCCCCCAAATATCTGCAGATTATATCAATTTTTTTTAAAAAATCAACAGGCAAGAGTAAGAATCGTTAGGGTATCTGGAAGCCGTAACGGGTGAAGATATCCCTTGTCTCCTCACTCTTCAAGAAATCCATGAATTTTTCGGAGTCGGTGCGGGTGGCTTCTTTGCCGATTTCGGCTACTATGGAGGCCTGGTAGGTTATTTTGTCGTAATATTCATCGGGGATGGTTATCAGCACGGTAACATCGGGTTCGGAGGCGGCATCGGAGTTATAGATAATGCCAGGGCTGTTGCCGTTATATATGAGATATAGTGCGTTGCGGGTGTTGGCTGCGCGGAGCATTTTTTTGCTTACCTGATCCCAGATACCGATCTTTTCAAATGCCTGCTTTGCGGCCTTGCCGGCCGGGTCGGAATCAGGGTCGGGGATGACCATGGAGACATTTTTGGCGATAAATTTGAGTTTTTCCTCGATTTCGGCCATATTAGCGAGTTTTTTTTCAAGGAAGTTGTTCTTCGGGACAGCCAGAACCAGCTTATCGGAGACTATATTGGCCACTGAAAATACATTAAGAACGCCCAGGCGTTGAAGATCACGCATCTGGGTGGAATCGTCGGTTATGTAGATGTTGGCTGGTTCACCTTCCAGTATAAGCCTTGATATTTCGGCGGAGGACTCAAAATTGCTGCTGACAGACACATTTTCCGCCCGACTGAAGGACCTTATTATCTCGTGCATGGCATTGGTCATGGAGGTAGGCGCAAACAGGATTATGGAGCTGTCGAAGGCCTGGGTCTCGTTCTTAGTACCACCATTCCCGGCGCTGGCTTGAAATGGTGCATGTGCAAGGCATAAAAATAGGGCGAAAAACACTATATATATGCGGGTATTTGTATAGGGTTTTCTATTTATTATAAAATTCATGTTTATTTTCCTCTATTTCTGTGGTATGGTAGCCACGCAATTCAGGGTTTTGCTGGGGAGAATCCTAAGTGCTAAGATCGAAATTATCAACAGTTAATATCATAGGCGCAAAATCACATATGGCAACAAAATCAAAAAAACTCCAGAAGATCAAAAAAGCACCGGCAAAAAAAGCCGCTTTAAAAGTAAAAGCCAAAAAGATACTTAAGCCAAAAGCTGTTAAAGCTAAAATAAAAACTAAAGTAAAAGTAAAACCTAAGGCGAAAATAAAACCAAAAGCGGCTAAAATAGTTGCTAAAAGCGCTGTTACAAAGGCGGCTGTTGCGGTGAAAATTGCCGTGAAACCGGTTGCTCCTGTAGCTCCTGTTGTTCCGCCTAGGGCTCCGGTATATCATAACAACTATACTAATAAAGTTGTTGTGCAGAGGGAATTTGTTTCCAAGGATAAATTCAGAACAGGTGTTAAGGTCGTTTACCCTTCACACGGCGTTGGTGAGATAAAAGGTATCGAAACTCATGTTATCGCGGGAACTGATCTTAAAACTTACGTGATCGAGTTCGAGAAAGAAAAGATGTTGCTTCGCATCCCGGCTAACCGTGCTGAACGCTCCGGCCTGCGCCCGCTTTCTTCCGATGATGAGCTGAAAATTGTGAGAAGCACGCTTATGGAACGTCCGAAATCTTCCCGCGGCATGTGGTCTCGCAGGGCTAAGGAATATGAAACTAAAATTAATTCCGGCAATATCATTTCCGTTGCGGAAGTGGTGCGTGATCTGCATAAAAATGTTGATGATCCGGAACGCTCATACTCTGAACGCGTTATCTACGAGAATGCCCTTGAAAGGCTTTCCCGCGAGGTTTCCGCCGTTAAGAAGATGGATATACCTGAAGCTGCGGATTATCTGGTTAAAACCATCAACGATAACAACCCTTACTTCCTGAAAAAAGCAGCAGCCAAAAAAGCGGCTGAAGACGCTGAACTGGAAGGCGAGGATTCTATCGCGGCGTAGATCGGTAGAAGAAGTAATTGGTATTTAAGGGAGAGCGGGTTTTTTAGCCCGCTCTTTTTTTATGGGAATTTTTTAGTTATTGATTAGAATTATTTTTGAACTAGATTCTGGAACATATGATAAATGTAATTAAAGAATTCGAAGATGCGGGCGCGATACTGAAGGGGCATTTCGTGCTTTCCTCCGGGCTGCATTCTGATACCTATATGCAATGCGCGCGTGCGCTGATGGAGCCATCCCGCGCGGAAAGGCTGTGCCGGGCGCTGGCGGATAAGATCAAGAAAAATATTGATATAAATAAGATAGATCTGGTGCTGGCCCCTGCGATGGGCGGGGTTATAGTGGGGTTTGAAACGGCAAAACACCTGAACAAACCTTCCATGTTTTGCGAAAGGGTGGAAGGGAAATTCGAACTGCGCCGCGGCTTTACCATTGAAAAAGGCCAGAGGGTGCTGGTGATAGAGGATGTGGTAACTACCGGCAAATCCTCAAAGGAAACATTTGATCTGATAACAAGCTTTGGCGCGGAAGTATTCGCCGAGGCCGCACTTATCAACCGCAGTGGCGAAGAAAATCCGCTTGCGCCGGTGCCGCTTATAACGCTTGAACAGCTGGAGATAAGAACCTTTACTCCCGATACCATCCCGGAAGAGCTGAAAGACATTCCCGCAATAAAGCCGGGCAGCAGATTCCTGAAGAAATAATAAATAATGATGACAATTGAAACATTCCTGAAAGATGTTCCCGGCAAGGGGCTTGGGGTGTTTTCTGTGAATAAGGTGAAAAAAGGCGAGACGGTCTGGGTGTATGAGTCGGATTTCTGCAAAACATTTTCCAGCGATGAGGTTAAAAAAATGCCCCCGGTTCAGCAGGCCTATATTAATAAATATGCCTATAGAACCCATGATGAGCCTGATATATGGGAGTTAGACCTTGATAACGGCCGCTTCATGAACCACTCGGAAAACCCAAATACCGATTACACAGATATGAAAGGCTGGGCGGTGAGGGATATAGAAGCGGGTGAGGAGATAACCTGCGACTACCGGAGTTTTGATATCAGCGCTATAGATTTTGTTACTTTAGAGAGGTGACAGGTCGCCCTGTAATGCATTGAAATATCATCGTAAAATAACCTTTATTTTTGATATTTTATTCCTCTTTTTATGTTATAATTAGCTTTTTCGGGGGAAGTGAATGTACGAGCAAAGATTCAGCAATTATAAAGCTAATAGTATCTATCATCATCTGAAGGTGATAGGGCAGATACTTGGTGTGGCAAAAAGACGTGATAATGATCTACAGATAGATTCTGATATCATGGAGTTTGTGGACCATTCTCTTTCCAAAAATACGAGAACATTTGAAGGTATAGAAAAATATCAGGATATGATGGAGCTGGCGCTTTCGGCATATGATAAGGATACCAGGCTTCTCTTTTTTGAACGTAACTATATTCCAAAGATACTGGATGAAATGAAGGTAACTTTGAGTAAGGTGCCGGGTGATAATTTCGAGGCGCTTTTGTGCAAGGACAGGAAGGACGAAAATCTCTGGCAAAAAATAGTGAATATAGAAAATGGTCAGGCGGCGAAGTCATACACGGAATTAAGGTTCCTGCGGCAGTTCATCAAACAATGGCTGACAGATGATCAGATGAAAGCACTTGATGGAACGCTAAAGCCCGGATCGAGTTTAGTAAATCTGAATACCGGCAAAGCCACGGCGGTGCCTGAAAAGGCTGTGTAAATTATCCAGTCCGTCTACGCTGCTGTTGCAGCTATGCCGAGACACTGCTTCGCCTAAGATCGCCTTCGGTGGCTGCGCCACACGAAGCCGAAGGCAAAGCGTGGTGCCGCTGAGAGGAATCGGACCTCCGACCCCGTCATTACCAATGACGTGCTCTACCACTGAGCTACAGCGGCGCTGAATTAAAGCTAAAGTGCTTTAATAGATTGCCAACAGAAACCTTATTGTAAAAACTTATCGACTTGTCAACCGGTAAACTTTAAACTGTGCAAAAAATTAAAGGATAGTGATCTATGGCGCTGGCATATTCTCATTTAAAATTCATGTTCGAGCTGCGGAAGGCTGGTGTATTCAAGTCGCGGGTGAAGATAATGGAATTCGGTGAGCAGAACTGGTTTGGCGATGTGGATGTTAAGGAAATAATGAACGCAGCAAAGATATTCCGCAAGGATGATGAGGCGTTCCTTAGAAATGTTGAGAGCCGGCTGATACAGATATCCGATCATTTCAATAACGGTACTCCGGACCAGAAGAATATGACCCTGTTCCGGCTGGCGGAACTTTATTATGAGGTGCTGTTTGATATTGAAAAACATCACGCCATTGACCTGCACGGAACAGCGAAATCAGTAAAAAATGACCTGAACCTGCCGCTTAAAATAAAAGAAAAATATGACCTGAGCATAAATTTCGGCACGGGGGAGCATGTTTTCAACCAGTATATGTTCTTCAAGAATCTGCATGATGTAACGGAAAATGGCGGTTTTATGCTGCATTCAATGCCGAATCAGGGTTGTTATGATCATGGGTTCTTTAATTACCACCCGACATTCCTGTTCGATCTGGCGCATTTTAATAATTATAAGGTTGTTTCGGTTGTGTATGCCGACCTTGTGAAGAAACCTTCGGTGATGGTGAATATCAACCGCGCGGTATATGTGCAGATGGCGGTGGAAGGCAAGCTTTCGCCTTATTCAGCGTTATTCGCGTGTCTGCAGAAAACCAATGATAATGAATTCATTATTCCGCAGCAGGGCTATTACGGCGAGCATCTTCCTGAGAATTTAAGGGAAGCGTGGAGCAAGCTGGAGAGATAGATAATAAATATAAATTATGAAAAACCTGACAGTCTCAATATGCAATATTGACGGCAAGGAAAGGGCCGATAAGCTCATTTCCAGCCTGTTCGATGAACTCTCGCGCAACCGCATACAGATGCTGGTGGATGCCGGGCTGATAAAGATAAATGGTGCGCCGATAGAAACTAGTTCCACGAAAATAAAAAATAAGGATCTGGTGGAAATTGAGATTCCCGATGCGGTCGCCACCACGATAAAACCCAAGGACGATATCGATCTGGATATAGTTTATGAAGATTCGGATATGCTGGTGATAAACAAGCAGGCGGGGTTAACGGTGCATCCGGGGGCGGGGAACCATGATGATACTATGGTGAATGCGCTGGTGGCTAAAATTGCGGATCTTTCAGGGATCAATGGTGTGATGAGGCCGGGAATAGTTCATCGACTTGATAGAGATACTACCGGCCTGATGCTGGTTGCGAAGAATGATAACGCCCACCAGTTTCTGGCCGAAGGCATACAGACGCGCGATGTAACGCGGATATATCATGCGCTGGTATGGAACTGCCCATCACTTCCGGGCGGGAAGATAGAAACGCATATAGGCCGCCACCCGCGCGACCGCACGAAAATGGCGGTGCTTAAGAAAACTGGCAAGGAAGCCATTACCCATTACAGATTATTAAAATCATATTTCGGCGGGGTGCTGAGTTTAGTTGAATGCAAACTCGAAACCGGCCGTACCCACCAGATACGCGTGCATATGGAACATAAGAACATGCCGCTGGTAGGTGATGATACTTATGGCGGGCATATCCATAGCAAACGCTCCGGCAGTTTGCCGGAGAAGGTGAGGGCGGCGGTGCAGGGGTTTGAGAGGCAAGCACTGCATGCGAAATATATTGGCTTTACGCATCCAACCACATTCGAGCCGATGGAGTTTGAAGTGGATTATCCTGAGGATTTTAAGAGGTTGCTGGAAGTGGTTGAGGCTGGGAAATAACTCATGCCCACCCCCTGTGTCATTCCCGCGCAGGCGGGAATCCAAAATAAACCAGATTCGTTTTTACGAAGTAAAAACTCAGCATTAAGTGTAGGTTATGGATCCCCGCATTCGCGGGGATGACACGTTATTTTTTTAATCCTTTATCCATGCCGTTGATATTCCCAAGTGATTTAACTAACACAGCTTTAAGCCTATCAGTATCTTTTGCTAAAGCTTCGGCGGCTTCAATACTAAGTTTGATAGAAGAATATTTTTTGTTAGCCATTTTAGTATCAACTGCCACATGCGTTTTAATAGTGCTTTTATTGAATGAGTTTTCTCCGGTAAGAAAATCTTCCAGTCCAGAGGCGATCGCTTTTACAATGCTGTCGTTTTTAGATTTTTGGACATTGAATAAAAAGATATTCTCTTCCGGGATGTATCCTAAACCTAAATTTAATTTTATTGGTGAGTTTGTATGTACGCTGGCGGCTAAAGGGATATTAACTAAATGCCAAAGACTGCTGTGAGTTTCATAGCGTTTTACTTCATCAAGCAAGGATTGGTCTCTGTTTTCAGCCTTCTGGATTATATCAGGTAGATTTTTAAATACTTTTTCAAATTCACCTTGCGCCAGTAAGCCTGTTTTTGATGGGTTTATTGCAAAACTTATATTAAGAAATTCATTCCCATCAAGGTCATGACCGCCAGTATTCATCGAGTAATGTAGTTTTAAATCGTTGTCCTTTGTTACCCAGCTCTGTACCATTGGAAATGAGCTCATAAATGCGGGTGTAAACTCTTTTAACTCCTTTCTTATGCCGAAACCAATAAGGTTAAGCAGGCTTTCATGTTTTCCAACTGCATTCTCCTCACCACTATTAACATTTAAACTCACGTAAAATGCGTTTGAATCAGCGTGGCACTTCCTCAGGCTTACTTTTTGTGAAATTGTCGCAGGAAAATATAGCTGCACTAAATCTGTAACAGCATTCTTATCGTTAAAATTGATCGTCATTTAAACCCCCATGTTTTAAGAGCCTGAATCTTAACACAAAAACACAGGTCGGTAAACCAAAAATATAAAAAAATAACTTATTGATACTGAATGTTAATATGGTGGACAAAATGGTGGTTTTGAATATACTCCGCCTAGAAATTAAGCTCAACTATGTCATCCTGAGTAGTGCTTCCATAAAGAGAAAATGACCGACAAGAAAATCTACATAAAAACCTACGGCTGTCAGATGAATTTTTATGATTCGGAGAAGATGCAGGATATGATGAAAGCGCAGGGGTTTGCGCATTCGGAGGATATGAATTCGGATCTGGTGATATTGAATACGTGCCATATACGTGAGAAGGCTTCGGAGAAGATGTATTCGGAACTGGGGCGGGTGCTGAAAATTAAGAATAAGCGCGCGAAGGATGGCAAGAATACGGTTATCGCGGTTGCGGGCTGTGTGGCGCAGGCTGAGGGGGCGGAGATAAAGGCGAGGGCGCCTTATGTTGATATCGTGGTGGGGCCGCAGAGTTATCAGCGCCTGCCGGAACTGGTGCAGAATGCGGAGGCGGGCAGCAAGAAAGGGATATCGCTGGATTTTTCTACCATAAATAAATTTGATTTTTTAAATGAGGAAGTTGAGGCGACCTCGCAGAAAAAAGAAGGCGTTGCCCGCTCAACAGCGTTTTTGACCATTCAGGAGGGGTGCGATAAATTCTGTACTTTCTGCGTGGTGCCTTATACGCGCGGGCCGGAATATTCACGCTCGGTGCCGGAGATATATCGCGAGGCGCAGAAGCTGGTTTCTGAGGGCGTGAAGGAAATAAATCTGCTGGGGCAGAATGTTAATGCGTTCCACGGCAAAGGCGTTGATGGGGAGATAGTGACGCTTGGTAAATTGGTGGATCATCTGGCGAAGATAAAGGGGTTGGAGAGAATTCGTTATACTACATCGCATCCGAATGATGTTGATGGGGACCTGCTGAATTCCCATAAATATAATGAGAAATTAATGCCGTTCGTGCATCTGCCTATTCAAAGCGGAAATGACAGGATATTGCACGAAATGAACCGCAAGCATACGCGGGATAAATATCTGCGCGTGATCGAGGATTTCAGGAAGGCGCGGAGTGATATTGAATTTTCCTCGGATTTTATCGTGGGTTACCCGAATGAATCTGATGCGGAGTTTGCTGATACGATAAAGCTTATTGAAGAAGTGAAATTCACACTTTCATATTCGTTCATTTATTCGCCAAGGCCGGGAACCAAGGCGGCCATTATTGATGATAATATTCCGGCTGATGTTAAGGTTGTTCGCCTGAAACAACTGCAAAGCCTGCTGGAACAGCAGATGTTCGGGTTTCTGGGCGATAAGGTGGGCAAGAAAATGCCGGTTCTTATTTCTCGCAAAGGTAAATATGATAACCATGTGCTTGGCTTCACGCCTTACATGCAGCCGACGATACTGATCGATGCGAATGAATATATGAACGAAGTTGTGGAAGTTGAGATAGAATCGGCGAAGGACAGGGCGTTGATAGGGAAGTTAATAAACCAGAAAATAGCGGCGTAGTAGATTTTCCCTCTCCCCTTGCGGGAGAGGGCAGGGTGAGGGGTTCGTAACGAATTCCCCTCACCAAGATTTACTAAGTTCACTTCGTTCACTAAGTAAATCTGTCCTCTCCCGCAAGGGGGGAGGAAAAAAAGGAAAGAAAAAATATGTACGACCTTATAATAAAAAATGGAACCTGCCTAACACCGGAAGGGCGTAAGCTTACGGATGTTGCGGTTAGTGGCGGAAAGATAGTTGCGCTGGGTGACTTTAAAAATGAGAAGGCTGCGCGTGTTGTGGATGCAGCGGGAAAATTCGTTCTGCCGGGGCTGGTGGATACGCAGGTTCACTTCCGTGAGCCTGGGCTGGAATATAAGGAAAATCTGGAAGCGGGAACCAAAGGCGCTGTGCTGGGCGGGATAACCGGGGTTTTTGAGATGCCGAATACTAATCCTTCCACCACTACCGTTGAAGCATTGCAGGATAAGCTGGATAGGATGAAGGGCCGGGCATGGTGTAATTACGCGTTCTATATCGGCGGCACACCGGATAAGGCAACCAACTGGCATGAGCTTGAAACACTGCCGGGCTGCTGCGGTATAAAGATATTCATGGGCGCTTCCACAGGGAATTTACTGGTTGAGGAAGATGCCGCGGTGGAGGCGATATTATCTAAGGCGCAACGCCGTGTTTCTATTCACTCGGAAGATAATTTTATTCTGAAGGACAGGAAAAATATTGCCGATGAAGGCGCTCACCCAAGGTTCCACCCTATATGGAGAAGCAAGGAATCGGCGGTATCATCTACCAACAGATTATTAAAGATAGCCAGAAAGACAGGCGCAAAGGTTCATGTTCTGCATATTTCCACCGGTGAGGAAATGGAGATATTAAAGAATAATAAGGATATTGCATCAGTTGAGATACTGGCGAACCATTTAACCTTCTCTGATGTGGAATATGAAACGCTTGGCACGCGCATACAAATGAACCCACCCATCCGCGATGCCATAACCCGCGAACGCCTGTGGAAAGCCGTGCAAGATGGTGTGGTGGATGTATTCGGCTCCGACCACGCACCGCATACTCTGGAAGAAAAAGCCAAGCCATACCCCCAAAGCCCAAGCGGAATGCCTGGTGTGCAGACAATTGTGCCAACGCTACTTAATCACATAAACGAAGGCCGCATGACGCTGGAAAAACTGGTGGATGGCATGAGCGGCTGCCTGAACCGCCTGTGGGGTGTTAAGAATAAAGGCGCTATCAAAATTGGGAATGATGCAGATTTTACCATTGTCGATATGGATAAGCAGGTTGTTTACCGCGATGACATGATGGCCAATGTTTCCGGCTGGACGCCGCTTAACGGGCGCATGTTAAGGGGCGCGCCAACACATACGATAATCGCAGGGAATGTGGTTATGGAGAATGGGGAGTTGAACGAAGGGTTCAAAGGTGGCGGCAGGGCGTTTGAGTTTTAGTATTTTTCCATAAATTCAGCATGTCTGATATATTTTGATCTCTTGGCCAAATATTCGCATTTTTCTAAATTTATTGGATAATCAATTTCAGGAGCTGCAAATATTTTCTTTATTCCTGCTAACCTATTTTCTGCTCTATCTATACTAGTGCCGGCGTTAATAGGATTTAATTTTGTTAAATTTTTATTCTCGTCAATATGTGTGATATCAATGAAGTATATTTTTTTCCCTGATGTTTGTGAAATGCCAGCTAGAGATATAGTAAAAAAAACATTTATATCTTTTATATCTGATATATCTCTGGTGTTTAAAGGAGAAGCCCCGGGCTTGTAAGCGTGATTTATTTTAGATAAATTATCAAGGTCTTCTGTCTTCATTCCCCAATAAAGGATGCGAGGATTACCAAAATATTCTTCTGAAATTCTTTTTAGTTTATCTTCAAGGAAAGCAAGGGTTTTTGGTCCTAGATTCAATTTGTCTTGATATTTTGCGCAATATCTTAAAATATCTTCCAGATCTATAAAAGGGCCTCCATTTTTATCTTTCCTGAATTTAAGGCTATTCTTAATGCTGCCTATATAGTGTTTCTGATTACGCGGTACAGGGTCTTCACAAAACAAAGTGAGCATAATATCAATATCCATGCCAAGAACTTTATTAGCAGGCGATTTCTGGTCCATAAAATACCATAGTTTATTAAAATATCGTTTACTTATATTAGCACAAAATAGTTAAGAAATTGTTAATGAAATGATATTAATAAGTATTATTTTTCTCAGGGAATTTGCGTGAACGCACATCGGAGCTATATGAATTTGCCGCTTTTTCAATGACTTCCCTTACATTACCGAATTTCTTTACGAATTTTGGTGTCTTATCGAAGAAGCCCACCATATCCTCAAAAACGAGTACCTGGCCATCGCATTTTTCGCTGGCGCCGATGCCGATCACGGGAATCTTAACGGCTTTGCAGGTCTCTTCGGCGACATCTTTGGTTACGGATTCCAGAACGAAGGAGAAGGCGCCGGCTTTTTCTATTGCGTAGGCATCATCCAGCACTTTAACTTTGGAGTCTTCGGTCTTGCCCTGTACGGCGAAGCCGCCATAGATGTTGTGGTATTGGGGTTTCATGCCGATATGGCCCATGACCGGGATGCCGAGATCGGTGAGGTGTTTTATTATGTGGGCTATTTCGATGCCGCCTTCAAGTTTTACCGCTTGTGCGCCGGTTTCGGCTAGTACGCGGGCGCAGTTCTCGTAGGCTTGTTCCTTGCTTTTCTGGTAGCTGCCGAAGGGCATATCGATAACTATAAGGGCCTTGTGGCTGCCTTTAACTACGGCCTTGCCGTGCTGTATCATGAGTTCAACGGTGACGGGAAGGGTGCTTTCATAGCCGTATAGCACCATGCCTAAGCTGTCGCCGACCAGTAGCAGGTCGCAATATTCATCTAATAGCTGGGCTTGGGGATAAGTATAGGAGGTAAGGCAAACCACGGGTTCGCCTTTGCTTTTAAGGGCAACTATATCGTTGATGGATTTTCTTTTTATTTGCATATCGCTGGCCACTAATTAACTGGCCAATTGCCACAAAAATTAAGCAGCTTTAGCGTCTTTGATCTTCTTTTTGATCGCTACTGCTTCTTCAGAAAGTTTTCTGTTGGAAGTAGTAAGAAGATATTCATCAAGGCCGCCATTATGTTCGATAGAACGAAGGGTGGAAACCGCTATTTTAAGGCTGATGGTCTTTTTCAGAGCTTCGCTGAACAGGGAATAGTTCTGAAGATTCACCTTGAAAGAGCGTTTTGTTTTGATGTTGGAGTGGGAAACTTTATTACCAACTCTCATACGTTTTTTAGTCAATGAGCATCTAGCGGACATTTTTATTACCTATGTAATTTCGTTGAGGGCGCAGAATAGGGATTTTGGTACTTATGTCAAGTGATTAATAGGTAATTAAGGTTCCTTTAAGAAGGTAGAGGTTATAATACTATAATATATTGATTATTTTCGATATTCGGCTTAAAATAAGCAAATTTTTAAATGGGGGAAGCAATTTGAAAAAATTAGCGGAGCAGGGGGTTGTTTTAGATGAGAATGGAAGGATAAGCGGTGGTTCTATTGGCTGGTTAAAAGTCGATACCAGAAATTTTACTGAAATAATAAGGGACTGGCAACTATCCCTAAAAACCGTTGATGCAAAGAGTTTTTTAGAAAAAAACTATCTTGGGAATGTTATAACACCACAGGATCTTGAGGCATTATTCTCTCATGACCCATCCGCGCAGAAAGTGCTGGGTAAAGAGCTTATCCGTTTTCTAAGTGCATTAGTTCCGCCGGAAATTTGCGGAATAAGAATGTTCTGTAACAGGGGTATAAAAGACCTTTCAAATATTGCTGATGATAAAAAAATTATACAAGCTGATAAATCAAAGCTTGCAGATTCGATCTTAGAGAGGTTGGATATAATTTTTAACGAAAGATCTATAAGGCCTGGTATAAATCCCCAAAATAAGGCCAGGATACAGGATATTAAATATAAGGACTTTCTGGAAGATTTTTCTGAGATAGTTGATAAGTGGCTGGAATCTATTGGCAGAAGCGATGTTAACATAGATTTTGATGTTTTGGTAAAGCATACTCAGGAAACTTTAGGGATCACCCAAAAACAATTCATGGGGGTAGAAAAACTTAGCCCTGAAAAGGCCAAAAAATCTGCAGAATTATTTGCGGACATATTCAGGCCAAAAAATACAGAAGATACTGCAGATATAGATAATTATAATAAGATCTATGAATTGGCCTTTTCATTCTGGGATGAGAAGAGCTCTTATGAAAAAAGATCTGAAGACAAATATAATGCATTTGGCACAGCCCTTAAATTTCTGAGGATATCAAAGGGTAAAAGCAGATATTCTTTTGAAGATGTACACGAAAGAACTATTGCACTTCAGGAGCGTGGAATAACAAGCATGAAGATAGATACCATGAACAGGGTCTTTACCGGATTTAAGTTCTTCATGGAAAAATCTGGAGAGGATGAGAGTGAATTTGATAAAATAACTAAATTCCTGAAAAAGGTCTTTCCTGAGTATTCCATAGGAGTTGGCTCTCATACCAAAGATGGTATGGTGGTACTTAGGGCTTTGCAGCAGCAAAATTTGTCAGAAGGTCTGGAGCTTTTAAAAAAAGAAAGTGGTAAGAACATTTTTGGCAATGCGCTTAGATTTATAAGGATATATAAAAATAAGAGTACCACTTCTTTCGAAGGGCTGGGAGAGGGGGCAATAGATTCTTCCAATATTTCTGCGGCGGAAGCAGGAAGGGAAAGGCCTTATCTGGAAACGTTGAATAAGATGGTTGCAGGATATAACTTATCTCATAAAAGATCCGATGAAAAAGAAGAAAGCGAATTTGATCTGATCACTAATTTCATGAAAGAGATATTACCGTATTATAAAAAGAAGGTAGGTTATAATACCAAGGAAACTATTGTAATATTGCGTGCCTTGCAGCAAAATAGCATGGAGAACGGGCTAAAACTATTAAGTCTGGAAAGCGAAAAAAATATTTTAGGAAATACATTAAAATATATAAGGATATACAAAAATAAAACATTGCATGATTTTTCAGAGGTAGAAGCTTCAAATTTAGCCAGAATAGAATTGGGAAACCGAACTCCAGGAGTTGAGCTATTAAATGCGATCTTTAATGGTTTTGATCTGAAAAAGGGATTGCGTGGTGAAGAAGTGGTTTGCCAATTTGATATTGTAACGAATTTTCTGAAAGATCAATTGCCGCATTTTTCAAAAGGTGTAACAGGTAATACAAAAGAAGAAGTAATAATACTAAGAGCGTTGCAGCAAAAGGATCTGAAGGAGGGATTGGAGATAATAGGTAATGAAAGCCATGTTAATGTGGTGGGTAATACGGTAAAATTTATCAGGATTTTCAAGGAAAAGCTAAATAATAAGGGTGTGGGCGATGTATCCCAGTCATCAGTTTCACAAAAGGAGCTGGGGACAGCGAACTATTCGGCGAAAAGTTTCAGCCAGTTTTTATTATCTATAGGGTTATCCAAGGATAGGCTTAATAACAAAGAGAGTGAATTTGACATAGTTACCGATTTTTTAAAGAATATACTCTCTGCGCAGATAAAAGGGTTTTCAAAAGAAGAGTTGATAATATCGCTTGCTTTGAATGAGCGGGATCTTAAGGGCGGACTTGATATGCTCGCCTCGGAGATCGAACATAATATTCTGGGAAACACATTAAAATTCGTGAGATTATATAAAGATATAGGGACAGCACAGTTTGACTCACTAAAATATAAAGATATTTCGGCGAAAGAATCGGGAAGGGAAAACCCCTCAGTTAATTTTTTAAATAGTTATTTTGAAGGGCTTAATCTTGAGAGAGATGAATCAAAGATTGTTATGGCGCATATGGATGAGCATATATTGATATTGCAGCCAAAAACCAAAATTACTTATGAAAAAAGGGATAAGGTTGATCTTTATGTTGAAGGAACCTGGCAAAGCTTTCTTGAGAACAGTCAATTAAGTAAAAATAATAAAAATCTTTTTTAAATAACGGAAGCTACTTAACATCTACCCCAACCGCTTCACTGATATTGTTGAAACCATCGCGTTTCAGCAGTTCCACTAGGCCTTTGTTTATCTGGTTGGTAAGGCCAAACCCTTGATAAATAAAGGCGGAATATACTTGTATCAGGCTGGCGCCGCGGCGGATCTTTTCGTAGGCTTGCTCGGCATTGGTGATGCCGCCGACACCGATGATGGGAACTTTGCCTTCGGAATAGCGGTAGAAATTTTCGAGCGTGTCGGTAGAGAGTTTGAATAATGGTTTGCCGCTGATGCCACCGGTATGTTTCTTTTCGGCAAAGCCTTCCTTGCCGATAAGGCTTTTTTTGATGGAGGTATTGCTTATCACAACGCCGTTTATCTTCTTTTTTACCAGAACTCTGGCTATCTCGCGGAGGTTCTCATCGTTCTCGTCGGGGGATATTTTTATGAGAAGGGGCAGGCGGCCTTTGTATTTTGTGCGAATCTCAAGCTTGCGGCGTTTTATTTCGGTGAGGAAAAGTTCCAGCTGGGCGGCTTTTTGCAGGTCGCGCAGGCCGGGGGTGTTGGGGGAGGAGATGTTTATCACCACATAATCGCAAAGGCCATAGACCTTTTCAAGGCAGATGATGAAATCATTGGCATCGTTGGGGGTATCTTTATTTTTGCCGATATTGGCGCCTACCATCAACTCTTTTTTGCTGAAACCGGCATATTTCCACTGGCGCAGGCGTTGAGAGTAAAGCTCTATGCCGTGATTGTTGAAGCCCATTCGGTTGATGATGGCCTCTTTATCCTTCAGGCGGAAAAGTCTTGGTTTAGGGTTACCTTTCTGCGGGATGGGGGTTACGGTGCCCACCTCGACAAAGCCGAAATTCTGTTTCGCAAGGCCGGGGATACATTCGGCGTTCTTGTCGAATCCGGCGGCCATGCCTACGGGATTCTGGAATTCCAGTCCGAAAACCTTTGAAACCAGCATTTTATTTCTGTATATATCCTGCTCAGGAAGGATCTTTTTTGATAATGCCCAGATAGCAAGGTTATGCCCCGTTTCCGGCGGAAGCATAAAAAGCAGCGGGCGAATTATTTTATAATAACTCATGGCAGACACGGTTATAAAAGCGGTTGAAACACTTAAAAACGGCGGAGTAATACTCCTTCCGACAGAAACTGTATATGGAATTGCCGCTGATGCAAGAAATAAATCAGCCATCGAAAAAATTTATGAGATCAAGGGCCGTGACCTCACAAAGCCCCTACAAGTAATGGTTGCAACGCTTGAGGAAGCGGAAAAGATAGCCGTTTTTAATGATGAGGCAAGGGCGCTGGCAAAGAAGTTCTGGCCGGGAGCGCTGACCATTATCCTGAAGCTGAAACAAGGCAGTTTACCCAATAATTTCAATAAGCTGAATGATACAATAGGGATAAGGATACCCAATCATGAGATCGCGCTTGAGATATTAAGGGAATTTAATGCACCACTGGCGGCAAGCAGCGCGAATATTTCTGGTGACACCGATAATGTGAGTTTCGCGGAAGCCAAGGGCTCGCTTGGTGAGGGGCCTGATTTCTTTGTAGATGGCGGGGGAAGTGTTATCGGTATCTCTTCAACGGTGGTAGATATGACCGATGGGAAGAACCCTAAGATATTACGGCAGGGTAGCGTTGATATCTAGTCCCGCTCCGGGTCAAAATGTATGATCACCTCGGAATTCGGATATTCTCTCATTATCGCGTGCATCACTTCATCGGAGATGTCGTGGGCCTGGCGGAGAGTTAATTCGCCATCCAGTTCGAGGTCGAACTGGATGAATATTTTGGTGCCGGAGGAGCGGGTCTTTAGCTGGTGGAAGCCGTTATGGTTTTTGTTGGCGGTTATTATATCGATTATTTTGTTTTTATCTTTTTCGTCTATTTCCTTGTTCATCAGATTATCGAAGGCGCGCTTGCCTATTTTATAGGCAGTGGCGGAGATATAGGCGGCGATGATTATCGCAAGCAGCGGATCGATAAAGCTCAGGGCGGAATTTCTGGTGATGAATAATGAGATTATTATAAGGATGCCGGAAAGGATATCGCTGACATAATGTACGGAGTCAGATTCAACCACGATGGATTTTGTTCTGGCGACAACTATCTTCTGGTAGGTGACCAATGCTATTGTTATCAGTACGGAGAATATCATTACATTAATGCCAAGATCATTCCGCATTACTTCAGTTGGGCGGTAGAATCTTTGCAGGCCTTCATACAGGATGAAGAAGCCGGAGCCGGAGATGAATGCCGCTTGCAGCAGGCCGACGATATCTTCGATGGAATCATGGCCGTAAGGGTGGTCTTCATCTGCGGGTTTGAGGGCGTAGCCGATGGCGAGCAGGTTTATTACGGAGGTTGCGACATCCAGCGAGGAATCTATCAGGGAGGAGAATATACTTAAGGAGTCGGTCTGTATCCAGGCGTAAAGTTTCAGCAGCACCAGAAGGCTTGCTGTAGTGATGGCGAAGATGCCGGCGTTTATGTTCAGTTTTGATCTTTCCATATATTATTCTCTTTTTAATTTACTTCCCCCTCGCCCCTTGGGGGGGAGGGAAGTAATTCTGGATAGTTTTTATTTCTCATAAAAATCACCGGCGGTCAATCTTGGTAATATGCCTTTTTTGGTTTTTATTTTTACATCGATGGATTTGAATTTGCCGCCTCGTATCACTTTGAAAACGCCGAAATGCAGATGTGGGTTGGTGGTGTAGCCGGTATTGCCGGAGAGGGCTATTTTTTGGCCTTTTTGTACCTTATCACCAACATTCGCAAGGGCGCCTTTATGTTTTATATGGGCATAACTTGCCACGGTGCCATCACTGTGCTGGACGTAGATGTAATTCGACTTTTTCTTTAAGGAGGTATTTACGCCGCCTTCAGTGTAGCTACCAACTATTTTTACAACGATGCCATCTCTTGCGGCAAGTACTGCGGTTCCGGTGGGCATTTTGAAATCGTAGGCATAGTAATTCTCTTCATCGGAGTGCGAGAATTTGCCGCCGATGCCTTGCAGGAGCATCCATTTCTGGCCGAGTTCAAAGGGTAGATCATATTCATAAGCATCATCGTGGGTGGCATCTATGATGCCGAAATAGGATTTGTATGTGTAATTATAACCATAATCGCGGGTGGTATCTAAAGGGTATAGAGTTTCGATCTTTTTTCTTTCGCCGGACCTTAGAACTATATTCTTTCTGGATGAATTATTGGCGGCCTGCATGTTATTAAGGGTGTAATCCATTATTATGGTGCGCGCCGAGGGGGTTTTATTTTCGGCTTCAATAACTATCTCTTCAGGGTAGGCATAGGAATAGAGGCAGATAGTGCCGTCATAATCGCAATCGGTCTTTACCTGCGGGCTTTCTTTTAAGGCTCCGGAAGATATTCTGACGATAGGGTGGATGTTGGGGGCTTCGCTGTCTGTGCTGTTATAATCTACAGTTTTCTTTTCTATGGTTTTATTCTTAGGGGCTGCTGCGGGTTTTTCCTTTTTCGGCAGGGAGGCTTTATATTCAGCATCCTGATATATAACATCTTCCGACAGAGCAGGATGGGAGATAAAAGATAGCGCTATTAAAAATATGTAAAATAATTTCATAATATATTATAGTCCGGTTCGTTAAAACTTTAAACTCAAAAGCCGGAAGTTACAACCAATATGGAATTTATAAA
>CAYRJW010000006.1:0-5839 GCA_964424715.1 uncultured Rickettsiales bacterium
TCTTGTGGCAGACCAAAAGAAGCTAAGAATGTCAATGATGCCTGGGATAGTTTCAAATCCACATTAAAAAGCTTTACAGGCCGCTCACAAAGGTCTGAACAATTTAGCGAAAGATAAATCCAATTGCCCGCTCAGGTAAAAAGCTTTATAACCCACCCATGAGCAAAGATAAAAACTACTGGCTGTTCAAATCTGAACCTACCTCGTGGAGCTGGGGGCAGCAACTTGCGGCGGGGGCAAAAGGGACCTTCTGGAGTGGGGTAAGGAACCATCTGGCGAAGAAGAATATGATGGCCATGAAAAAGGGCGATCTCGGGTTCTTCTATCACTCGAACGAGGGTAAGGATGTGGTCGGTATTGTGGAGGTAATAAAAGAACATTACCCCGACCCCACCGCCGAAAAAGGTGAGCCTTGGGTAGTGGTGGACCTGAAAGCGGTCAGGCCAATGAAAAACCCGGTTTCTCTGGCCGATGTAAAAGCCAACCCTAAACTAGCAAAAATGAGCCTGATAACCTCTGCCCGACTCTCGGTCCAGCCGGTTACCGCCGAAGAATGGCGGATAATTTGCAAAATGGGTGGGGTTTAATTCTTCCACCCCTCTCCCTTTTAGAAAAATAACGAGGGAATTTTACTATACCTCTCGGCGATTTCATTTTATATTGCTACCAGTAATTATAAAGGACTCCAAATGACTGATGAAGAATTACAGGTGCGCGACAGCAACGGAACCATCTTGAGTGATGGCGACTCTATCTGCGTGATAAAGGACCTAAAAGTTAAAGGCAGCAACTCCGGACTGAAACGCGGTACGATAATAAAAAACATAAGCCTGACCCCCGGCAGCGCCGAACCGATAGAATGCAGCGGCCAGTTCCGCGGCATCTCAATCAAGGCGGAGTTTGTTAAGAAGGCTTAGATGATCAGCCTATTTTTTGGCAAGTATTATTGCATCCATCGTTCTTATGCCGATGGAATTATATAAAGCGGCATCGCCGTGCATCTGCACCTTGAAACCGTGAGCCTCAAGCAGCATGCTCCAGCTATGCATAGTGCGCTGCTCGCCCGGAGAGTTAGGGTAGAACACCCTGTCCTGCTCCTTAATGTAAGCATGTTTAAATATATCAGACTTATACTCACCGATATGATCTTCCAGCACGAATAAATATCCGCCATTTTCCATTCTTGCATAAAGCTGGTGCAGCAGGCTTTGCTGGTTGCCTGGGTTTAAACTTTCCTTATCCACATGGTGCAATGTATAGAATATAGTGGCAAGCCCGAATTTCATATTACCGAAAGGCAATTCACCGCCGAGCGGATACTCCCTGAATTCCGGACCTATACCGCGTCTGTCCATATAGGTGCCGTTTATAAGCTTTGCGCGTGGCTCATCAGGAACATCAATGCCGAACCATTTTTTACCAGTGCCGCCTTCGCGCTCCTGAAAGTTCATATAATCAAAGAACATACCGCTTCCCGCGCCAACATCGATCCGGTTCTCTCCCGGTATCTTAAGACCGTTCATATTAATGAACTGATCCAGAACGCCTGCCTGACATAACGCCCTTTCACGGCTCACAACCTCATATCTTTCCAGGGGTGCCTTTGATCTCCAGTCCTCAATATTTGGAATTATTATTTTGTTACCTGCAGCTTCTATTTTTGTAAGCCCGGTATCATGCCTGTATGCATGATACAATGCTGCCAGCTTTTCGATATTTATCCTGTCACGATGCTCAAGTTCAGGCTTATTGATGAAGGTAGAATGGTGCATCGCGCAATCTATGAATTGCTCTTTTATTCGCGAAAGCTCTAATTCTAAAACCGGACCCCTTGAAAACATGCCACCCCCATAACCTGCGCATATTATCATTAAAACCGCCTTAAAACAACCTACAATTATCCAATTCTTATCTTTTAACTTCTGTTTTCTGCTATTAATTGCTAATAAATACGACAATATGCCCTCTCCCCAAAAAAAATTATGGTACCTATATATTATCCGCTGCAAGGATGGTAGCCTTTATACAGGCATCACCACTGATGTTAAGCAGCGTGTGGCAAAACATAAGTCTGGAACCGGGGCAAAATATACCCGTGGGCGGGGAGTTGCAAAACTGGTCTATACTGAAGTTCATAAAAGCCGTAGTGCTGCAAGTAAGCGGGAATATCAGATAAAATCCTTGACGCGGCAGGAGAAGCTGGAATTAATAAAGAAATGAATATCATAATGCCAGAACATCCTGACACAAAAATCCGACCCGGCTTCTGGAAGGTTGTTGGCCGCGGCACTATCGGCAAATGTCCGAAATGCGGCGAGGGTAACCTGTTCACCCGTTACCTGAAACATGTTGAATGCTGTAATGTCTGCGAGGAAAGATTCGGCCATATCCGCGCTGATGACGGGCCTTCGTGGCTTACAATAATAGTTGTGGGCCATTTGTTCGCGTTCATACTTACCTTCACCCCAAGCGTTAACTGGCCGAACTGGGCGATAATATCGGTATGGTCTGCTGCGGCACTTATGCTGGCCCTTCTTGTGCTGCCGCGCGCAAAAGGATTATTCATCGGAGTGATCTGGCGCATGGGCTGTTCCGGTTCTGAAAAGTAAAAAGGGAAAACCCATGAATAAACTCCGCCACGAATTAACCATAGATAACGAAACAGCCTATGCCGATTACCGCATGGAGGGCGAAACCATGTATATCGATTTCGTATTTGCCCCGCCTGCCCTGCGCGGCACAGGCGCTGCCGGCAAAGTGATGCAGGCAATGGTGGCTATTGCGAAAGAGAAGAACCTTAAAATAACCCCCATCTGCGGTTATGCGGCGGCATGGCTGGCACGGAATTCGAAATAAATAATTACAGAAACCTCATGAGATTATGGTCACTACATCCAGGGATGCTTGATACAAAAGGGCTTGTGGCCCTCTGGCGTGAAGCGCTGCTGGCGCAGCATGTGCTGCTTGGCAAAACCCGCGGATATAAGAACCATCCGCAGCTTGACCGCTTTAAAAATTGCCGCTCACCGGTGCAGGCCATTTCAAATTATCTTCATATAGTGGCTATCGAAGCCGGAAAACGGAATTATAATTTCAACAGCTCAAAAATAGCAAAACCGGCAAGAAAGCTGGTCATAAATGTTACCAGAGGTCAGGTTGAATATGAGCTGGAACATTTGAAGAAAAAACTGCTCAAGCGCGACCCGGAAAAACTGAAAGAAATAAACGCACTTACGAAAATAAAGATAAACCCCATGTTCAAAGTTATAAAAGGCGATATCGAGGCGTGGGAAGTATTATAGACCTTAGAACTCTCCGATCACCCGCAGGAATATCTCGCCGTAGCGTTTTATTTTCACTTCGCCAACGCCACTTATTCCGGACATTTCATCCAGCGTGGCAGGTTTTGTCATCGCGAACTCGCGCAGGGTTTTATCGTGGAATATTATATAAGGCGGCACATTCTGCGATCTTGCCAGTTCCAGCCTTGCGTTCTTGAGGGCGTTGAACAGGTTTCGGCCCTCATCGGTTTTGAACTCGGTGAATTTTTTAGCGGTGGCGACCTTAGTCTTGGTTTTTATCTTCCCGGTATATCTGCGTAATCGCAATTCCTGTTTCTGCTTTAAAAACGCATTGCCGAGCGGGGTTATTTTCAAACCACCATGTTCAGCAACATCAACATTCAGTAAATTATGCGCTACAAGCTGGCGGTAGATGCTCTGCCATTCCTGCTTGCCGAATTCAGTGCCGATGCCGAAAGTACTGATATTATCATGCCCAAAATTCTTCATGCGGTCATCTGCCTTGCCGAGCAGCACATCTATTAGGTAACTCACGCCGAAGCGCTGCCCGGTGCGGTAGACGCAGGATATAGCTTTTTGCGCGGCAACGGTGCCATCAAAGGTTTCCGGCGGCGAAAGGCAGGTATCGCAATTTCCGCACGGCATGGAATTATCGCCGAAATAGCCAAGCATTATCTGGCGGCGGCAGTTCGATGCCTCGCACAGTCCAAGCAGCGCGTTCAGTTTCTGGTGTTCAATGCGCTTCTGGCTATCTGGCGCGGTAGAATTCTCGATGAAATTACGCTGCATCGCCGCATCACTCATGCCATATACCATCAGCGCATCAGCTGGCAGACCATCGCGACCGGCGCGGCCAGTCTCCTGATAATATGCCTCGATATTCTTTGGAATGTTCAGATGCGCCACGAAGCGTACATCGGGCTTATCAATGCCCATACCGAACGCGATGGTCGCCACCATTATCACATTTTCCTCACGCAAAAATTTCTGCTGGTTGCGCGCCCTTAAATCCGCTGCAAGCCCGGCGTGATATGGCAACGCATCGAATCCCTGCTCGCATAACCATTGCGCCATCTCCTCTACGGAATTACGTGAAAGGCAATAAACTATGCCGCTATTGCCGGCGTGATCTTCTTTTATGAATTTTAATATCTGCTGCTTCGGGCTATCCTTAACAATGATGCTGTAATGGATATTCGGCCTGTCGAACCCGGCAACGAAGGTTTTGCCTTTTGTTAAATTAAGGCGCTCCACAATATCTTTACGTGTAGGCGCATCTGCTGTTGCAGTTAACGCAATGCGCGGAACCAGCGGAAACTTCTCAGCAAGCACAGCAAGCTGTGTATAATGCGGGCGAAAATCATGCCCCCATTGTGAAACGCAGTGAGCTTCGTCTATCGCGAATAACGCTATCGGAGATATTTCCAGCAGCGCGAGAAACTCCTCCATCAGCAAACGCTCCGGCGCGACATATACCATATCTATCTCGCCGCTCTTTATAAGTTTTTTGGTCTGCTCTATCTCCGCAGAACCGATATTAGAATTTATCGCCGCAGCACGGATACCAAGCTGTTTCAGTGCTTCCACCTGATCATGCATCAGTGCGATTAGCGGAGAGATGATTATCCCCACACCATCACGGCACAGCGCCGGTATCTGGTAACATAAAGATTTCCCCGCTCCGGTCGGCATCAGGACAAATGCGCTACCACCGTTTATGATATGTTCAATAACCTCTTCCTGCTGCCCGCGAAAACTGCCATAGCCATAGGTTCTCTGCAATATCTGCAATGCGTTTCCGGCTTGAGGAGAGGCTTTAGTATTTTGTGAGATCGTCATGTTATTCTCTTCGCGCAAAAAGCGAGCCCACGACAAGGCCGATGATAAGCGCCAGCTGCACGCATGCCAGACCGTATAGTAACGGGCGTTTATGCGCCATGTTGGTGATAAGCGCTTCAAGCCCTACTTTTTCCACGATAACAGGCATGGTCTGGTAAGTGCGCAGCTGGCCGTTATTGAACAGGTAAACATCGATATCATATATGCCGTTGGAGATATTTTTCGGAAAATCCACGAAGGAGCGGAATAATGTTTCACCCCAGAACGAGACCTCGTAATTATCCTTGGAATAAAGATTCTTGCCACGCATAAGTTCTATCACGGAATTTTTTATCTGCTCTTTCTTCTTGAATGAAATATCTTCATCCTTCGTAACATCGATATTCTCAACCCCTATTTCCAGCTGCTTCAGCAGGCTATCGTTCTGGATGGAAGAAAGTGGCTTGGTCGAGGCCACCGCATAATATGAATAAAGATTGTTAAGTTCTATGTTCTTGACGTTCGTCCACACCCCAAGCACCTTGCCTTTTTTACGCAGGGTCTGCTTTTCCTTAGGGCCGCGTATCACAACAATGATATTCCCTGCATCATCACGCGCACCGTAGATCAGAAGTTTCGTACCCTTAAAATTCTGATCAATATCTATCTTGCGCGGGTTAACATCGGAAATAACGGCGCGGGAATATGACGGGGTTGGT